>JAOAFU010000177.1 GCA_026416115.1 Bacteroidales bacterium
CCACTTCAGGACCTTATTAACAATAAAAAAATAGATAGTAACATAAAAAAAGATTTAACAATAATTCAACGTAACGTTGATCGTCTGCTTCAACTTGTAAATCAATTGCTCGACTTTAGAAAGATTGATAGCGGCGAATTAAAACTGAAAATTACACAAACCAACTTAATCGAACTGTTAAGCGAAATTTGCAGTTCATTCGAACAATATGCTACTTCAAGAAATATTTCCCTACAATATTTACATAAAGATGAAGAAATAATTTTGTGGCTCGATAGAGAAAAAATTATAACAGTATTTTTCAACCTTATTTCAAATGCTTTCAAGTATTCTCCCGACAACTCTACCATTACAATTGAAATAGAACGAAAGACAACCGAAGGCAAAGATGTCGATTCATATGTAGAAGTTAGAGTAATAGATGAAGGAATTGGGATTGAAAAAGAATATCTACAGCATATTTTTGATAGATTTTATCAGGTTCAGGGGCATCATCAACGTGGAAAAGCAGGTACAGGTATAGGACTTGCTATATCAAAAGAGTATATCGAAGCACACAGTGGTACTATCACTGTTGAGAGCGTTCCGGGTCAGGGAAGTACATTTATTGTTTCATTGCCCCTACGCAAGGAACAGCTAAGCGATTTTATTGAGCTATCGAGCGATTCCCTTTCCGAAAAAGAAAATAAAGAAGCTACCGCTCAGCTTCTCAATGCTTTATCAGCCACAATCGAATCGGGATGGTCTGCAACCTCTAACGAAGTTAAAAAATCTATGCTGATAATTGAAGATAATACCGACCTTTTACACTACCTGGCAAACCGTTTTTCCGGAAAGTATCACGTAACAGTTGCAGATAATGGAATGAGAGGTTTTCAGCTTGCTATTGAGAAAAATCCCGATATTATCATTACCGATATAATGATGCCCGATATGGACGGCATAACCCTATGTAAAAAACTTAAAAACGACCTACGCACTAGTCATATACCCGTTATTATTCTTACTGCCCGGACGACAGAAGAAAGTAATCTGGAAGGACTCGAGGCTGGTGCCGATGTATACATTCAAAAACCTTTCAATTTCGAAATCCTTAAAGCACAAGTCAAATCACTAATTGACTCACGCGAAAAGATTAGAATTAATTTTACAAAAAACATTATCCTTCAGCCCAAAGAAATTGTTGCTACTTCGCTCGACGAACGTTTTATGATGAAGCTAATGGAAGTAATTGAAAAAAATATTGCTAATCCTGAATTTGGAATTAAGGACCTTACCGACGAGATGAACATGAGTCATTCAGTTATCTTTAGAAAAGTTAAGGCCCTTACGGGTTCAAATGTTATCGAATTTATTCGTTCTGTACGTTTAAAAAAGGCGGCACAACTTTTACAAAAGCAAAAATTACCTGTCTCAGAAGTAAGTCTTATGGTAGGGTTTAACGATGCCAAATATTTCAGTAAATGTTTTATAAAAGAGTTTGGTGTATCGCCTCGCGAATATGCCAAAGGAATCATGAATGAAAATCAGCTGGAAGAAGAACAAGAGTAAAACATACCTATTCCATAATTGTAAATTCAACACGATTTAGAGTGAATAGAATTTAGGTGGTAACTAATTGATTTTTTTAGGAATGCTAATTATAATATAAAAATGCAAAATGTCGGAAGATTTCTTACACTTCATCTGGCAACATCATTTATTTGATAAAACATCTTACACACTTCCCAGTGGAGAAAGTTTAGAAATTCTCTCGCCCGGCATACGCAATTATGATGAAGGACCAGATTTTTACAACACTCGCATAAAGATAGAAAACACTATATGGGTAGGCAACTGCGAGATTCACCTAAACAGTTCCGACTGGTATAACCACCAGCATCATATCAATCCATTTTTCGATAATGTTATTCTGCATGTAGTGCTGAATAACGATAAAGCAGCAGTAAACTCGAAAGGACTCATAATTCCTACAATCGAAATCTCGTTCAACAAAGAACTTTTAGAGACATATTTAAAGTACAGTGAGAGTAAATCAGATATTAAATGCTCTGAACATTTAGGTAAAATTGACCCAATAATTATTACCTCTTTGCTTTCGAAAATGATTGCCGAAAGATTAATTCAGCGGTCTGAGGCAATCCGCCAAATGCTTGAGACTAATCATTACGATTGGGAGACATGTGCTATTATATGGCTTGGAAAAGCTTTCGGTTTTAAAACTAACGATACTCCTTTTGAAATGCTTCTTCGGTCAATACCTTTATCGGTAATACAACGAACAGCTCAAAATTTACACTCACTCGAAGCCCTTCTGTTGGGTCAGGCAGGATTTTTACATCATAACTTTAAAGAGGATTACCCCCAGAAGCTATTCAGTGAATATAGGTTCCTAAGTCACAAGTACAAATTAAACCCTATCAATAACCACCTATGGAGAAAAATGCGGATAAGACCCTCCAATTTCCCTGAAATCAGAATTGCTCAATTGGCTGCATTTCTTAATAAGTATCCATCATTTTTTCGGCAATTGTTAGAAACAGAGAGTAAAGAACAAATTTATCGTTTTTTCGACATTACAGCTTCCACATATTGGGACAATCACTATCAGCTCGACAAGCCAGGACGGCCTTTTGCAAAAAAACTCTCAACCGAAACTATTAAACTACTGACAATCAATATTCTTGTACCTCTCATGTTTGCCTATGGACACGAAAAAAATATCGATAGGTATAAAGAGCAAGCCATCCGAATTTTAGAAGAGATGTCCTCGGAACAAAACGGTATAATCCGAAAATGGGAACATTTAGGGTTAAGTTCTCGTAATGCATCAGAGAGCCAAGCCCTAATTCAATTATACAACATGCATTGCCTTAAGCAACAGTGCCTTAAATGTGATATCATGTATCAAATAATGACTAAAAAAATATATGCGGTTTAAATCACCTTTTAGAAAAATATACATAGCTTTTATCTTACTCCTTGCTATAATAGGTTTGGGGATAGCAGGATATATGTGGTTGGAGAATTATACTTTTGTCGAAGCTTTTTTTATGACCATAATTACTATTGCTACAGTTGGCTTCACAGAAGTACATCCATTGTCGAATACAGGAATGATTTTTACTTCCTTTCTAATCATCGTAAGTTTTGGTATATTTGCCTATGTTGTTACCGCATTTACCGAGTTTGTAGTCGAAGGTGTATTTCAGAATTATTATTTGGTAAAAAAAATGCAAAAACAAATCGACAAGCTATCAAATCACATCATTGTATGCGGATATGGACGTAATGGTTCGCAGGCTACTAAAGAACTACTCGAGCACGATATACCGGTAGTAGTAATTGAACAAGATCCTTCTAAAAAAGAAGATTTTATAAAACATGAGAAAGCTTTCTTTATCGAAGGTGATGCAACAAACGACGAGCTACTGCTGAGTGCTGGAATCGAAAGAGCAAGAGCCATAATAACTGTTTTGCCCAACGATGCTGAAAATGTATTTCTTGTCTTAACTGCCCGACAGCTTAATCCGAAAATAACTATTATTAGTAAAGCCTCCGACGATAGTGCAGAAATAAAACTCCGACGTGCAGGGGCTAATAATATTGTCTTACCCGACAAGATGAGCGGACGACGAATGGCACGTATGGTAGCAAAACCCGATATTGTTGAATTTATAGATATTCTTATGCAAACTACGCAAGGGAATGTCATTCTCGATGAAGTAACCCTCGAACATCTTACCGATTATTTTAACGGTCGTTCGTTACGAGAACTTGAACAGTATAACGACACAGGTGCCAAAATTGTCGGCATTAAACAACAAGGCAAATCTTTTATTATCAATCCATTGCCCGAAACTCCTATTACGCCACGTGACAAACTTTTTGTCATTGGTACTCATCGACAGATTGCACAGCTCAAAGATTTAATTGCCAACCCTTACATCAAGGAATAAACTTTAGATCAAAAATTAACATTGCTTCTTTACATAGAATAAAAAAATCCAGAGACGCAGCATACGTCTCTGGATTTTTATACTATTTAGCAGAAATAGTTATTGCTTGGTAACTACATGACTCGAAGACTGATTGCCATATTGAACTCGAAGCAAATAGGTACCCGGTTTGATATTTAAAGTATTGTATCTCAAATTATACACTCCTGCTGCAATATTCCGGTTTTCGAACACCCTTATGGTCCTTCCCGTCAGATCAGTTAAGCTAATCTGTAACTTCGATGCATTCGCTATCTTTAGATTAATGTTAAGGTGTTCTCCAAAAGGAACAGGGAAAATCTGAATTTCATTAGTATAATGAGGAGTCGAAATACTCGTAACGGTAACCAAGGTACATACAGTATCACTCTGTTCGGTAATAGGATCACTTATAATATAACAAGCAGTATAGGTACCAGGATTAGCATAAACGTGCGTAGGGGTTGTAGTTGTAGTATCTTCCGTACCATCGCCAAAAATCCATTTTATTCGAACCTCATCACCCAATCCTGCACCTATAAAATCGACAGGATAACCTCCCGCTTTGTTATTACTATTCGATACGTTTGCAATCAAAGCAGCTTTTATTCTGCCCGGCATCCCAATATTTAAAAGTTTATATGCTATCGAATTACATGTACTCCCACTCTGTATTTTAAGACTCGATAAATAATACCCATTTGTGGTATATACATGCTCAACATGTCGACCAGTACCGGAACTGTTATCACCAAACTGCCAGGTGTAAGATGTAGGTGTTCCTAATGAACGATCGTTAAAAATAACTTTCCTATCGGGTTGAATCAGATATTCATAATCAGCCACGCAGGAATTACTAGTTATTGCAACTTTTTTACAGGTAATATTACTAATACCCTTGTTGTCGACTACGGTCAGGCAGACGTTATATACCCCCGATTTGGTATAAGTTACAGAGGGGTTCATGAGTGTTGAAGTTGTCCCATTACCAAAATTCCAAAAATACTTATTAATTTGACCTAGCGAACGATTATAGAAATATACCTGCTTAGCTGATTCATTGACCCGATATACAAAATCGGCCTCACAATCGTCCGATGGGCTTGTTCTTATGTAAGCTTCAGATAAATCTGTACATCCATTTGTGCTATTAGCTACATGAAGAGCTACCTTGTATATACCAGGTTTGTGATAGGTATATACTGGATTATCTAAGGTTGAGTAGGTACCATCGCCAAATGCCCAGTAATATTTATTGCTGTTCAGAGATAAATTTTGCAAAACTATTTCTTTGTTTGTCGTATCGACATAATAACTGAAAATAGCTTTGCAAGGATTGTTGATATAGACAACTTTTTCGATATAATCATCACAACCTGTATTGGGATCGTAAACTAATAAACTAATCTTATACTTACCATCCTTGGTATATACCTTAGGCACGGGATTCGATACTGAACTAAAGGTACCATCGCCAAAATTCCAGAAATAAACAGCCGAATTACCAGCAATCGAGGAGTTAGATATTGAAACTGTCCTGGTAGATTCATTCGCAATGTAATCGAAACTTGCCAAACAATTTATTACTCCAGCATAAATCTTTTGAACATATCGATCATAACAATTTGCCGAATCGGAAATCAAAAGTGACACCGTATACGCACCCATCTTTGCATAGGTATGGGAAGGATTCTTGACAGTAGAAATGTTACCATCTCCAAAGTCCCAGTAAAATTGCTGACCTCCTAAAGAAGTATTTATAAAATAGACCTTTAGTTGATTTGTCGAATCTTTGTAACTAAGAAAACTTGCTTTGAGCTTACATAGAGGGTTTCCGACAATAATTTCCTTGCAAACATTATTTATATTATTGTTCTGATCTTTTACGGTTAAACAAACAGTATATAATCCATCATTTTTGTATTTATGAAGCACATTTTTGCTTGAAGCTGTGGTTCCATCACCAAAATCCCAATTATAACTTACTATATTCCCAATTGAGTTATCATAAAAGCGAATGGTATCGTTAGAAGTTGTATAGCTAAATGATGCCAGCAACGGATTTGTTCCAACTATAACACTTTTTTTGACTAAATCGGTACATACAAGTTCGTTGCTATCGTTATAAAACTCAACAAATAGACTAACCTCGTACACCCCTGGTTTTGAATAACGATGCGAAATAGGTGGGGTCCATGAAACAAAGTTCTTAATCTCCTGT
>JAOAFU010000139.1 GCA_026416115.1 Bacteroidales bacterium
GCACCATAAACACCTAAATTAACAGCTTTGTCTTTTTCTGTAACATATTTGTCAACTTTCGATACGGGATTAAGGTTTTTTCCAACATAGGCTGCCCCAATGTCATTAAGCATTTGAGTGAGTTCGAATGGTGCTGGCAAAGGATATACAACTTCTTTTACATTCTGGGCAATAGAATCTTTACTGAGAGTATCGGTATTTGCCTGCTGTCCGGTTGGAGTAGTAGGGGTCTGGCAGGCATACGAACCGGCTAACAATGCCAGAATTACTATTAGCAGGCGGTTTTTTAAAACTGATTTTAACAACATACGCTATACATTTTAAAGTTTTTCAATATGGTTTGCAAATTTTTGCAGTCACAAATGTAATGGTTTTTTGTAACCTTAAAAAGGTTTTCAACAATTTGTGTGCCTAAATAGCATATTCGCGAGGTTGTGTTACATCCGACTCGATCATTCCATCGCGAAGACGGACAACGCGATGGGCGTGACGTGCAATATCTTCCTCGTGGGTTACCAAAATGATGGTATTTCCTTGCTGATGAATTTCGTCAAAAAGTTGCATAATTTCGGCAGATGTCTTACTGTCGAGATTACCTGTTGGTTCGTCGGCAAGAATAATTGAGGGGTTGTTGATTAGAGCTCTTGCGATAGCAACCCGCTGACGTTGTCCTCCCGATAACTCATTGGGTTTATGATGAATACGTTCTTCGAGTCCAACACTTCTGATTACCTCAAGTGCCCTTTCTTTACGTTCTTTTTTTTCGTACCCTGCATAAACCAAGGGTAGCATAACATTTTCGAGCACATCGAATCGAGGAAGCAAGTTAAATGTTTGAAAAACAAATCCTATTTCTTTATTCCTGATTTCTGCAAGTTTATCGTCGTTCAGGGTATTTACATGAATTCCGTTGAGCATATAGGTTCCTTTCGTAGGCGTATCCAAACAACCAATAATGTTCATCAGAGTCGATTTGCCCGAACCCGAAGGACCCATTATAGCCACATATTCGCCTTTTTTAATTTCCAGGGTAATGGAGCGAATGGCCGGAACTACTATACTGCCCACATAGTAGTGTTTTACCAATTCCTTAAGTTGGATAACAGGAGATGGGTCGGTGATCATGCTTTGGTGTATTTATTCATTTTATCGTCGATGGTAACCGGACCAGCCGACGAACTTTGTATTTTAATATTACAAATCATGTCTATTGCTCCAGCTTCGTAGCAGGCAATGTGGATTTCTTCGATAAGCTTCATTATCTGGTGGTACTCTCCTTCTACAACAGTCTCGAAAGGGGTTACAACATATCGAAGTCCCGACTTTTTGATTTCTTCTATTGCTGCATCTACAATTTCATATGGATGTTTAGCAATGGAGCGTGGTAAAACCTGGATGGCTGCGTTGACCTGTGAATGCATAATTGTTTAGGATTCTTCGTTTACTAATGATTTGTTTCTTGCTTAACAATTTGATTAATATCGTTTGGAGAAAGAATACGCACATTGGTTATTATACATTTTTCGTGCATAAAATCGCCGTATTGATTAATTTCTCGAAGCGCATTCTCTAAAATTTCGGTTACAGATGAAAAAAGTGGAAAAAGGGCTACAACCGACACATAGTTGCCCAAAAAATCCATACTCTCAATTATCACATCTTGCTTTTGAAAAATATAATCCAACTCGTTTCGTATAATTTTTTCCTGAAATGGGGTATAATTCTGATAGGTGCGATGAAAAAGAGCAATAAAATAGCGTAATTTACCATCTTTACCTCCCAAGCCCGTAGAAATAAGCAATTGTGGTTGATCGAGAAGTTTCGACTGAAGTAGCAAACGCGACTCTTGTATAGCTAATCTTACCCAATCTTTTATCTCATCGCTTGCAGTCTCGTAGTACTTTTCTAAGAAACGATAGGCTTTTACGTCTTCGAGCGAAGCCAATCGGATTAAAAGTTCTTTTTTGTCCTTAATATCTGTTTTAGGATCGAATAGAATATGCGTTTGAGCTTCCCAGTCATCGAGGGGAGGATTATTTTTCTGACGTTTCGATTCCTCGAAATACTCCAGCTGGACGTCAACATCTACTATTCCTTCGAGAATGTTGATGTCGCCTTTGAAAGATTCAAGAAATTGTTGAAAATTATCGAATACTTCGTCTGAATATTTCAAGGTGCAATTAGATTAAAATGTTGTTTACAAAGTTAGTACCTTTTTTTTAATGAAACTTGTGTTGAAAGGTTCTTAAAATTTCTTTTATCATATAAAATGTGGAGAAAGCTTATCCCTTCCCCACATTTGGATGACAGAAATATTATATTCCGAAAGCATAATATGCAATAACGCCGTTAGGATATATCCCTTCAATGTATACACCACCTCTGGTATTGTTGAGAATTTTCTTCAATTCGGCTATTGAGGTTACCGGTTTATTGTTCATGCGAGTAATGATAAATCCTTCTTCTATTCCAGCTTTGCTAAACTTTCCAGGTGTAAGTTCAACAATTTTAACTCCATAACGAATCCCCAAATTTCTTTTTTCTTCCTCTGTAATTTCGGCAAATTTGGCTCCGAAAATCACAGTTTCGGCTACATCGGTGCTTTTAACTACCTTAGTTTCGCCTTGCAAATTCCTCAATATAACGTCGAATGTTTTTTCTTTATTATCGCGAAGTACAGTAACTTTTATTTTATCGCCTGGGCGATATTTGCTTAGTTGTTCTTGCAGCTCAGCAGTGTTTTGGATGGCGGCATCGTTAATTTTAATAACCACGTCACCTTTTTTTATGCCGGCTTCTTTGGCTGCACCTGTTTCGCGGACATCGCTTACGTATACACCAATAGTTGTTGCAATATCGTGTTGTTTTGCAATTTCGGCATTCATATCGGTTGGGGTAATACCCAGAAAAGCACGTTGTACAACTCCAAACTCGCGTAAATCGTCAACTACCTTCTTAACAATAGTAACCGGTATGGCAAAAGAATTTCCAGCATAACCTCCCGAAGGTGAGAGTATGGCAGTATTAATACCCACAAGCTCTCCCCGTGTATTAACCAATGCGCCTCCACTATTTCCTGGGTTAAGAGCAGCATCGGTTTGTATGAATGATTCGAGACGATAGTTGTCGTTGATAATGTTAAGATTTCGAGCTTTAGCGCTTACTATACCTGCGGTTACTGTGGAGGTTAAATTGTAAGGATTACCTACAGCAAGAACCCATTCTCCAACACGGAGTGCATCAGAATTTCCGAATGGGATAAAAGGGAAGTTTTTTCCCTCGATTTTAAGCAATGCCAAGTCGGTACTCGGGTCGCTACCAATAAGCTTGGCATCGAACTCTCGATTGTCGTTAAGTTTTACAACTATTTCTTCGGCTCCTTTTATCACATGATGATTGGTAACAATATATCCATCTGGACTAATAATTACGCCAGAGCCAAAACCAACTACGGGTTGCTCACGGGTAATCGTACCATCGCCATAGAAAAATTCATAGATTGGATTCCGATAAGTAGTTTGTGTTTTTGATTTAGTTCTTACATGCACTACAGCATGTATAGTTTGTTCGGCTGCATAAGTAAAATCAATTGGTTGGACACCCGTGTCGGTATAAACCACCTGACGAGCATAATTTGGATAATTATATACAATTTGGGGTTTATGGTAAAACTGATGATATGCTGCTACCGACAAGAGAGCACTAAAGATGGCTATCAGTGCAATTTCGATATAATATCTTCTCGTTCTCATATTTTTTTGAATTTTAGTTAATTATTTATCTTTTTTACTCAAAATTGGTCAAAATTTATACCGCTGACAAAATGTCGCTGTTAAGGGATGTTAAGGGGTTTGTTAAAAAAAGTAAAGTCATCGAGCATTATTTTTTTTAAAACATTGAATTCTCAAACGATTGGTATGAAAATTTTTTTTCCCAAGCGATATTAGTAACTTTGCAGCGTAAAAACATTTGTCATGATTTACTTTTTTAAGACTGAAAGTTCATACGTAGCCATAGAAAGCCTTAATTTACTCAGTAGAGCTGACATCGAAAAATTGGAATGGTTACTTTCGGGCAAACCGATTGAATTGGAAGTAATTGAAGGATACTTTGTAGGGCCCCGCCGCGAAATGATTACTCCCTGGAGTACTAATGCAGTAGAAATAACCCGTAATATGGGGATCGAGGGGATAGTGCGAATGGAAGAGTTTTTTGGGGTCGATTCGCCAAATGCCCAATACGATCGAATGCTTCAAATGCTCTATCATAACCTTACTTCCGATATTTTTCGCATCGACCGTAGTCCCGAGCC
>JAOAFU010000243.1 GCA_026416115.1 Bacteroidales bacterium
AGATGTGTATAAGAGACAGGCTTTGGTCGTCGCCAAAAGATGCGTAATAAACAGTAATCCTGACATGGTCGATATCTGCAGCCACATTTCCTGCAGTAGATTCGCGTCGAGCCTGAATCCTGACACCCAGGTTGCCCATCTGCGAACCTTGCCAGGAATATCCCCAAAGATTAGTACTTCCTCCATACGAAGCATACGCTTCAGTGCTAGGCCATGCAGTACCTGTAGCAGCCAGATTACTGCCCACAGGAGTTCCGTTGTTTAACAATTGCACAACCTGGTCGTAAACCCTATTGGCTGTACCTGCCCGTCTCTCGATTTCTACCAAAATACCTTTAATTTGATATGCACTTAGCGAAAGGCCAAAACCTGAAATATCAATATAGTTTGATAATGCATCGGCAGGTATTGTTGCTGTTGCTCGAGCGTTATCACTTGCAAAAACATTATTGGTATTGGTCCAGGCTATTGTGCCTGATGATGTATTGTTGGTAGCAACAGTTGGGTTCCGAACCCCTGAATTTGCGGCGGTTCCGTTTGCCGAGGTAGTTGAAGAAATAACCGGAGTGCCAGTAATGCTACTCGAAACGGTACCGGTAACCTTAGTCCGACCACTCTCGCAGAGCGTGTAAATGTTGTAAAACGAAACCCAGTAATCGGTGGTAGCTGAAATATTTGGAGAGTAGGTATCTCCACCGGTTTGCAAAAGGTTGCCTCCTGTTGGGGCATCGTACCATTTATAATCTTGCTCGGGCGAAGCTCCCTGCGCTTTAAGTGTTACCACTCCGGGTCCACAGCGTTCGGCTCCAATGGTAGATGGATCGACGCCTGCTTCGTGAGTGGCTTGTACATAATTCTGATACATGTCGGTACACGAAGCAACAGCCTTGTTCACGAGAGTTCCTTTGGCATTACAGTCGGTAACCACATCAAAGGTTACTACCATTTTAACACCCGGATGAAGGGTAATATTATCGGCAGTTGTCAAAATATTGGGTGGTACCCCATTGCTTAAGGGGATACCTGTCGTTGAATTCGATAGGTACTTGGTCGGTTCGGTGTAGTAATAGCTAATTTTTAAATTATCAATTAAAGCATAAGAGCCACCAGGCCAGAGGGTGGATGATTTTGTAATAAATCTCACAAAAACTGTAGAAGTAAAGTAGCTTGATGGTATGCTATACAAAAAATGGGTACTCGTTTTGGTACCTGTTATAACATCGCCTGCTATTGAAGTATAATTTATACCATCAGTTGAGAGCTGGACATCTAAAATAGAAGTTCCCATTCCGCTGGTTACATAATCGAACTCTAATTCGGCACTTTGAGCCATACTTAAATCGAACTGCCGCCTTATCCCTTTTGCTCCCGATAGCTGGTTAAATCGTAAGTTTCCCCCTGTGATCAAAACATTTCCAGCTGCCGGATCGTTATCATCATCCGATTCTATCCAGTTGCCTGTCCATAGTACCGAACCATTACTTACCGAGTAAGAAGAGGGGCTTAAATTAAAATGGTCGCGGTATGTTTCTATTACATTGGCACTTGGAATGGTAATATAAGTGCTGTTTGGCACATAGGTTACCCCTGCAGGTAGGGTATCTCGAACAACAAAATTTTTGGCTGCGCTGCCAATATTGTTTACTTCTATAGTGTATTTGCTAGTTGTTCCTGCTTTGAATTGATTAGTGTTAGCAGTTTTCCGGATTGTGGCTATTTTTACAGGATTCCAGGTAGTATATGGGTTGGTAAATAAACCTCCAACTGTTCCAAATTGAGCAGAGTATTGCCGATCGGTACCTGTTGTGTTTTTACCCAAAGCAAAAGTAACCCGAGTATAGGGAAAATTATAACGAGCTATAAAACATGCTGTATTCTCAAATGTGATACTTGGCAAGTCAGAAGTTCTTCCTAAAAATCTGGTACGCTGTGTTGCTTGGTTGTGTGTTATTGTTAGCATACTGTTCTCATCTATTTCGTAGCTCGAATATCCTCCGATTTCGTAGAATTCGCTGCCATCAATATCCAGACCGGTAAGGTAATAATCCGATACATAAACCTTTGAGTTGGTGATTACCTCAAAAAACTCAAGTTCATAAAGTACATATCCTCCAGCTGCGGTAACTGTAATATCGGGCTGAAAACGCTCGGGTCGTCCGTTATTGGGATTATCGTCGTCGAAATCGGTACCAATGCTGGCATTATTGGTCTCCAGAATTTTTAAAATACCATAAATGGTGATACCATCTTTGGTAAGTAGGTTATCGTACCTGTGAATTGAACCTGCTGCCTTACCGTTATTTCCGGCATCAAACAGAACAGTCCGGTTAACATTCAAAAAGCTCATGTTGTACCCGCCTATTTCGAGCACAAAGCTTTGGCTATATGTTTTTAACATGATAATTAGCAATATCAAGGTAAAAACGTTCCTTTTAAAGTGTATAGTTCTCATTTTGTTATTATTTATTTTTCTTATTTGCTAAGTCTTCCTTAATTTTTTCTACCATTTGATTTAATGCCTCTTTTTGCAAAGAGAGTCTTTCAATATTTCTTTCCACTTCAGATTGAAAAGAATCCTCGTTTAACTTTATTTTCTTTTTCATTTTCTGATAAATAATATTTATCAGTTTAAACGATTTCAATATGGGAGTGTTGCTTTGATATACTTTACAATGTATCTACTATTAACTCTACAAAATATCTACAAATAAAATTTAAAATATATAACTAGATGAAGGTGTTAATAACCCAAAATGTTATACAAATTGAAGTTGACTTTTGTTATGCAAGAAACTAATGGATTATTGGCATGTTTCAAAAAAGAAGAATAAGAAAATTATTACTAAGAGTGAATGTAGCTTGTCAAAATCGAATACTTTTTAAATAGAATATGCTTTTATAGTGCTATTTTTTCAATATGTTCAGTGTATTGAGAAATATTTGAATGGCTGAATATTTTTTTCAGATGTTTTAATGCTAATGGATAAAATGCTTGTAGCTTGGTATGTAAATTTTGAAAGACGTTCCTTGTCCTAAAATACTTTCGACATTAATAAAACCATCATGTTTTTCTACAAATTCTTTGCAAAGTATTAATCCCAAACCGCCAGCTTTGTTATTTTCTTGATTATTTTTTTTTCGATTCCAGATATTTTTCAATGTTTCATCAGGCATGCCTAATCCTTCGTCTGTTACAGTTATGCAATCGTAATCCTCGGCTTTGATAACATCGATAAAAATTTTTGTGTTTTCGTTTGAATATTTAATGGCATTAGTGATTAAATTTCTTAGTACAATGTGCATCATCGTAACGTCTATGAATAGGGAAACATTTTTATGCGAATGAGCTATTTTAATATTTTTTCTATCGGCTATAGCAGATATATTCATGATAACCTCCTCGCAAAGTAGAGCAAAATTGTATATAACAGGTTTATATTGCATGCTTCCATCTTGAGTTTTTGACCAAATCAATAAATCGTCGAAAAGAAAAAAGGCAGTTTTTGCAATAGAATTTATTACCCTAATGTTATTTTTAATTTTTTCGGCGGGGAGAGCCGAAAAATTTTCATATAAAATATCCGTTAGATTAATTAAGTTGCTAAATGGAGTTCGCAGGTCGTGTCCAATGACCGATAGGAATAGGCTCTTGTCTTCACTGAGCTTATTAAGCAGCTTTGCTTGTAGTTCAAGTTTTAATTCATTTTGTTTTAATTGAGAGATATCTGTAATTGATACGATTATTATTCCTAGTTTTTTTTTAGCTGAAATATTAATAAGTGCAAAAACTGCTTTACCTTCCTTTGTTTTGAATCCAAATTCGTAATTAATCAAAGCTTTTTCTGAAAAGTCAGAAAATGAAGTAATTTTAGCTTGTTTTGGTTCAGTTTCATTATAATTGATGAGTTCTTTCCAGTTTTGTCCAATCAGTTCTTGCCGGGTTGAGCCTAAAAGTTTGCAAAGTCTATCATTTACTAAAATAATAGAATTAGAAAGATTGGCAATAAACATGGCAAGAGAGTTTGATTCAAAAATGGTTTGAAATTTTTCGCGCTCATTGCTAATTTCTTCTTGTAATTTTTGGTGATTGATAAATACAAATAAGGTGGTCCAGGCAATGTCAATAATCATGCTTGACAAAAACTGTACGTAGTTGAAGAAATGAGTAGATAGAAGTCCCCGGATTTCTGGGATAAATACCCATGCTGCCACTCGTACTATGAAAATAGAGGCAAACAAGAAAAATGAACCAGCAATTACATAATATATATTTTTTTGGTTTTGGGGTACTTCTTTTACCATTTGAATACCCGTAATAACAGAAAGGATTGAAAGGTAAAGGCCAACAAAGATTGTTCTAATAAAAATAGAGTTGATAAAAAGCGTAAAGTATATTAATAAAAAGAAATATATGGGAGATACACCAAAAACTAGAATATATAACCAAAGCTGGTTTTTTCGACCAAAAAATTTGTTAATTCCAAAAAGTCTTAAGTATGCCGCTACAACAAAGCACGATTGAGCAATTACAACCGATAAAATGTCAGGGATTTCCCCTCTTTGAGATACAAGCATATACCCAATAGCTATGCAAATGCTTGAATAGATCCAAAAAGATATTCCACTGAAAGAAATAACGTATTTTTTAACTACATAAGCAACTACAGCCATGAAAAGGTTTATGATGCTTATGCAAATAAAAATTGTTTTAATATCCATTGTTGAGGAATAGTTTTTGTATAGTTACTATAAGCTTAGAAGATAGTTTATCAAGTTGTCTTCTTGAGAAAGATTTAGTTTTTTTCTAAGTCTGTATCTTGCCATGTCGACGCTTTTAGCATTGTTGAAAGTAAGAATTGCGATATCTTTTGAGCTCAGGTTAAGGCGTAATAATCCGCATATTCTCTTTTCATTAGGAGTAAGGTCGGGATGTAGGACAGATAGTTTTTTGTAAAAGTCTTCATAAACACTTTGAAATCTCATGTCAAAGTCTTTCCATGATAATTCTAATGTCTTTAGGTCGTACTTAGACATTAATTTTACTATTAATTCTTTTCCTTTAGCGTCTACATGGTTTTTTAGCATTTCGAGTTCTTTCAATAGACTATAATTCATTTCACTTATTTGAATAAGTTGTGTTGCTGAGGCTATAAGTGCTTTTTTCTTTTCTTCCATTTCAATTTTATGCAGGTCCTTAAGTTGGGTAATGTCTGTAAAAATACAGATAATTCCTTCGGGTTCGTTAAGAAAATTTTTAAATACAGTTTTTGAAACAATAAATGGGGTTGGATCTGTTCTATTAGGAGTTTTAATATAGGCCTCATATTTGTCTTGCGTATGTTCTGATTCCAATAACCTTTTTGTTTTGAGTTGTTCATCGTATGGGTTTTCGAAAATATTATAGATTAACGTACCCTTAAATTCAAACATCTCTAATTTAAATATATTTTCGAAGCTTGCATTGTGCCCCATAATGATACCCTCTTTGTTGTAGTATACCATGGGTTCGGGAATCGATGCAATAAGTGAGTTGATAAATCGGATATGCTCGGCAAGTACGATATTTTGATTTTCTATTTTATTAATATTATCGGCTATTTGAAGCATTGTGCGTACCCTGGCGATTAGCTCCGATTTCTCAAAGGGTTTTCTTAGAAAGTCGTTTGCGCCCGACTGCAATGCAATGGTTAAATTCTCGCTGGAAATCATTTTACCCGTAATCATCAATATAGGCAAATTCTTATATTCAGCAATGCTTCTTACATACTTTATTAGATCTATTCCGCTCTGCTGTGGCATGTCCCAGTCGGTAATAAGTAGGTTGGGGTGTTTGCTTTCAAGGTAAGAAGGAACTTCAAGTGGATTTCGAAGAATATCAATGTGGTAACCAGTATTATATATCTGGAAAACCAGCTTAATGATATCAAGTGAATCAGCATCGTCATCAACTATAAGAATACGTGAATGTTCATTTTGGTTTATCATGGGAATACAAATAAAATTGTTCTGTAAATTTAATATAAATGATTCGATATTTTATTTAGCTTGAAACAGAGAAATATTTTTTGGGGATAATATTTTTTACTTGAAGGAGAATGTAGTTTATTGTATAAGTGATTCATTTTGAGTTTTTAATTCCTAAAAGTATTTTAAAATACTTCTGTTCAATTAGTTAACTCTGTTGTATAGAAACTCTATGGGACATTGTAGAGAAAAAGTAGGGCTTTATTTCTACTTTGCCAGTTTTTGAGTTCATAATTTTATCGATTGAAAAGATATGAAAAGTTAAAGGTTCAAATCTTTGTTTATCAGTCAATTAAATCTGTAATAAATAAAAAAAATCATATGAATACTTTTTATATAACAATGAAACGAGTAAGAAGATTAATCTCTTTGTTACTTTTTTGTTTGCTGATTTTACATTTCAGTTTAGTTACACAGGCGCAAAGCCCCACCATTCAGGCGAGCGATATTACACTAATGTATGCCACAGACTCTTCCATGAATCTTACCTGGACCAATGGCAATGGTGATGCCCGTTTAGTATTTCTTCAATCCGAAAATCTACATCTAAGTGGTGCAGGACCTCAAGATCTTACTACATATAATGCAAATTCAGTGTTTGGTAAGGGGGATAAGAGTGGTGGATATGCATTCTGTGTATATAATGGAACGGGTAATTCAGTTAAGGTTACAGGGCTTGTAATCAATACTTTATACCGAATTTGGGTATTTGAGTATAACGGAACAGCCGGAGCTGAAAGATATTTAAAAACCACGAATTCTTCTAATCCGGTTGATAAAAGAACAATTAGCAAAAAACCTGATTGGAGCGCAAGTTACATAGTCTTTAAAAATGTAACAGCTAATGCAGCACGAATAGAATGGATATGTGGGAATGGAGAATACGAAGCTGTATTCGTTGCTCAAACGAATATAGGATCTCCATTGCCTGATACCGGAAAAGCATATACTGCCAATTCTGTATTTGGCAGTGGCGACCAAGCCGGAGCTGGTTGGTATTGTGTTTACAATGCTGCTAAATCGGGCACCACCGGAGCTGTTAATATCACTGGATTAACTCCAGGAACTCAATACAGGGCTATGGTTGTAAGCTATAATGGAACCGGCGGCTCCGAATGTTATAATACAGATGTAGGCTGTCTCTTATACACATCTGACG
>JAOAFU010000068.1 GCA_026416115.1 Bacteroidales bacterium
TCGAAACTTTGCTTCAAAAGTGGATTAACAGGCCCACCACCCCATCCTAAACTCCATGGAATAAGATCGGTTTGGATACGTAAACCCATATACAGACAGACCTGATTTGAGTAGGTGACTTTTGTAGGAAGATTCCAACCACCATATACCGAATATTTGACAGCAAACATGGTTTCGTTATTTTCTTTACCTTCACCTACCCAGTTCAAATTATTATTTTTTGAATAGGGATATTGATCACGCAAACCAGCATAGGAATAAGGCCAAATATTTCTAAAGTCGGGAATCAGCCCATAACCGCTATTTGCAATACAGTCTTCGAGCCAATCAATAACCTGCTGTTTTGAAATTGAACCACCTCCAACAAGAGGAAGCTCTGTTTTATTATAATATCCTGTGTAAAAGAGAAATACTCGTGCCATGATACCCTGAGCAACCCATTTATTTGCATGACCAAGCATTTCGGCCTTCCATGCGCTGTAGGGGATTGTGGGCATGGTATCGATAGCTGTCTTTAGGTCTGAAGCTATCTGAGCAAATAATTCTTCGGGTTTTGCTTTGGGTAAATTTGCAGGTCCTGGTTCGGTGATTAAAGGAACCGTACCGAAAAATTTAGCCAAAGTAAAGTAGTAGTAACCTCTAAGAAAGTAAGCTTCTCCTTTAGCCTGTCTTTTGTCGGCAGCATTCTTAAATTTGGCCTGATCAATTCGTTTAATGAGCATGTTGGCTCTGAGTATCCCTTTATAATACTCTTTCCAAAAGTCGTAATAGTTGTCGTTGGATTGATTGGTAAATAAGTCCAAATCATGAAAACGTAAATCCCCGGAACCCCCTCCGCCAAAACAATCGTCGGACATAAGATTGGCCATAACAGTGGGATTTATTGAACCACCATATGATGGAAGAACAGAATAGGCTCCGGCCAGAGCTTCCTGAATATCTTTTTCTGTCCTGTAATAGGTTTCATCGGATTTGTCGTAGAGATTCTTCTGAGTCAAGAAATCTTCTCCACAACCCCAGAAAGTAAAAATTACGACAGCAAGGCCTAATAAAAACTTATATTGTTTCATAGTCTTCTAGTTTTAAGTTACAATTAAAATTTAACACTTAATCCCAACATGTAGCTGGTGGAGGAAGGGTACAAACCCAAATCAATACCTGATGACCAGGAATCGGGACCATAACCAACTTCGGGATCCATACCATTATACTTTGTAAATGTCTTAAGGTTTTTAACAGCAAAGTACACCTTAAATTCCGACATCGGTAAAGCTTTAATGAGATATTTAAGATTATATCCAACAGTAATATTGCTAATTCTGAGATAATCTGCGTCGTGAATATAAATATCAGAAATTTTGTTTGATGCCACAGCGGTTAGACGAGGCATTTTGTTTGAGGTACCAGGTCCATGCCAACGTTCATATACATCTATTGTATAATTTTGCTTAGCCCCATCGACAAAAGAACGATACGATTTGGCCACTTGCATTCCAAATGCCCCATTAGCAATAGCCTGTGCATAAAATCCTTTATACTCAAGATTAAGCTGTAGCCCTAAGATATAATGAGGATTGGGGTCTCCAATCATCACCTTATCTTTATCATCAATAATTGTATCACCATTCATATCGACAAATCGCTGATCGCCCGGCTTGATTTTATTTACAAGCTTATTGGTCTTCTTGTCTAAGGTATAGTATATAGATTTTCCTCGTGTAAAGGCTTCGACCTCGGCCGAGTCTTGGAAAACACCATCGGTCTTAAATCCATAGAAATAGCCCATGGGATAGCCCACCTGAGCTCTATACATCTCGGCAGTACCTTGACTCAACACATTGGGTTGTCCATGAAGAATGCTATCAGAGCTATTGAGTTTTGTTACTTCGTTTTTATTATATGCCAACGAAACAGAAATCCCATACTTTAAGTCACCTGCTTGATCGTTCCAACCAAACGACATCTCAAAGCCCCTGTTATTGACAGTACCCCCATTAGAATAAGGAGGATTAGTACCCCATGCCGCTAAGGCCGGTGGAACAACCAGCCAGTCGCGAGTATTCTTATCGTAATAATCGAAAGTAAGACTAAGCTTATTTTTCAACATATACAAATCCATACCAATATTAAGCTGTTCGGAAGTTTCCCAGGTAACATTAGGGTTAGGAACATAGGCAGGACGAGAACCTACAGTACGAGCCGTTTTATCGGTACCAAAAAAGTAATCATCGCTATTATCATAAGCAATAAGTGCTAAATATTGGAAAGGAGTAATAGCTTCATTCCCGTTTTGTCCCCAGCTAACACGGAGTTTCAAAGTGTTAACAACGCTTTTCGACCATTCCATAAACGACATATTAGATATTACCCACCCTGCGGAGACCGAAGGAAATGTACCCCAACGATTACCTTCAGCAAAATTGGATGAACCGTCGGCACGAAATACAGCAGTAAGCATGTACGTTTCTTTGTAATCGAGTGAAATACGACCAAAGTATGAAAGAATTGCATGACCATACTCATCCTTACCAGTAAGGGTAGTGTATGCTGGATCAATTACCGGCACATTCTTAAGGTAGGCATATTCAGGAGCATTAAAAAGACTGTTTTCGTTATGTCCCTGTAATGAGAGATTTTCAGAAGTACGTGTCATCTCGTGACCTAATAGCGCTGTAAAACTAAAATCATCGATACGATTACTGTATGTTGCTGTATTGGTCCATACCCACGACAAACCATTGTACATACCCTGAGTTACTTGATCGCGAGTTGAGATTGTTTTTGGCCCCAATTCGTATGCCGGTATCCACTGACGCCACGAACCATACCAATTATTAATACCATATTGAGACTTAATATTTAATCCTTTTATTGGCGAAAAATCGGCATATCCGCTAGCTACAATGCTATTATTGGAATTATAATTATATTTTTCGTTATATTCCATCAATGCTATGGGATTTACTTCATCGGCATTCCAAGTTGTTGCTTTATGATAATTGCCGGTCGAGTCGTACATGGGCAATAAAGGGCTGGTTACAAGCATGTTGTGTAGGTCGTTCCAATATATATTTCCTTGACGGAAAGCAGGTTTTTTAAATTTACTGAAAGAAAGATTTTCTCCAACCACTAATATATCCCTGTCTCCTTTATCCCAAAGCACATATGAAGTATTCATTCTTACGGTTACTCTTTCATATAGATTATTAGTCTGATTGTCTTTTCCCAATATCCCTTCTTCACTATAATAAGATCCACCTAACGAATAAGTGGTTTTCTTGGTGTTTCCGGTTACATTAACTGAATGACTTTGCACGGGTGCATTTTTATTAATGATTTCTTCCAGCCAATTGGTACCGTTCCATTTTCCACTCATAATACTATCGTAGATATACGAAGGAAGAACTTTATCCCATTGAGTAGGTTTTATACCGCTATTTACCTGTGCCTCATCGTAGATTTCCATATATTGCTTTGCATTCAGCAGTACGGGTTTTTTATATACATTAGCCCAACCGTAATAACCATCATAAGTTATGGTAGGTTTAGTATCCTTCTTTCCAGTTTTTGTTGTAACCAAAATTACCCCATTTGCGGCTCGTGATCCATAAATTGCAGAAGTAGCTGCATCTTTAAGTACATCAATGCTTTCAATATCCGAGGGACTTAAGAAGTCGATATCTCCAACAACTACCCCGTCGACAACATAAAGAGGCTTAGCATTACCATTTGTTCCAATACCTCTGATAACAACCTTACTTCCCGAACCGGGCAAACCGTTATTTTGCACTATGCTTACACCTGGGGTAATTCCTTTCAAGGCGTCCATAGGGCTGTTTGTTCTTAAAGTCTGAATGGTTTCTCCACCCACATTTATAGTCGAACCACTCACCAACTTCTTTTTCTGAACACCATAACCTACCACAACCACCTCATCGAGTTCAGTTGTTTCTTCCTCCATTACTACATCTACAGTAGTACGTCCGGATACCGACTGTTCTACAGTTTTGTATCCTATAAAACTGAATACTAAGGTAGCATTTGCATCGGATACTCGAATGCGGAAATTACCATTAGCATCGGTAACTACTCCAACCGTTGTACCTTTATTCACAACGTTGACCCCAGGCAACGGACTACCGCTCTTGTCCTTTACGGTTCCCGATACCAAAACCTCCTGTGCACTCGAAAAAAAAGTGCCCAGCATTATTGCCAGTAGCAATGCAATAGTTTTTGTTTTTCTCATAGATTTTTACCTTTTTGGTTAATAGCTTGTTAGTATTTTGCTTTCAAATAAAAAAGCCGTGTGTAAATATGTACTTAATTCGCGGATTTTTAATTTTTAACTACATATAAAATTAGGCAAAAAATGTATAAAAATAGTACAGCAAATGTTAAGTTGCCTACCCTAAACATTCTTATGATATTGCTTTAATTTGATAAACAATATAGAAAAAAATTAAAAAACAATACCTTAGGAAAAAATTTGTGTCTTGCCGAACAGTTAGCAAGTGAAATACCATGCAATGAATTATAATTATAATGAGTTTTCGGGAAATATCGTTGTTAAAGATTGTCCATTAACTTCTAAATTTGATTGAAAAGACCCATAAATAGATTTTGGTAATTAAAGACAATCTGAAAAAAGTTCATAATAAAACAAAAATATCACCCTTTGGTCATCGTTTATAGATAAAAAAGGCAGCCGTTTGGCTGCCTTTTTTATTGCGTCATGGTGTTATTCCCATGCGGGGTATTGTTTTAGGGCACCTTTGCTGAGGATCACCTCTTTATCGGGTAGGGGTGAAAATTCGTGCTTACCAGGAATAAAATCGAGTGTAATAGGAATTGCTTTTAGTTGAACCCCATCAAGATAACGTTCGGCCAATCTCCAACGTACAAGATCAAAGAAACGGAAAGGCTCGGTAGCAAGTTCCAGACGACGCTCATGAATAATATCCTCGAAAGAGATATCGGATAAATTTTGAGGATAGCCGGTATTACCACACATACGAGCACGTGTACGAACTCTGTTGACGTAATTTAAAGCAGAAGTTTTATCACCTAACATATAAGCAGCTTCGGCGGCCATTAGTAATACATCGGCAAATCGAATAAGACGTACGTTAAATGGTCCTTGGGGCCATTGTCCATCCTTCCAATATTCTTCCCATCCACATTCGAATTTTCGACCAATAGTGTTATTCGGGGTATTATCGAGTATCATAGGTCGCCATCCTCCCGCATTAGGTCCAACGTATATGCTATCGCCTGCACGCCCAACAGTTGTTTTAAAACGAGGATCGAGAACTTCGTTGCCTACTGACAACTCAGCTGCATGAAGATTGGGAGTAAGAGGATCGTGATTCCTGAAGGCATTAATTAAAGCCTCGGTAGGACAGTTAAAGCTCCAACCGAAAGAGCTGCTTTGTTTATTATCGGTAGTAAGATAAAAACGACAGGTTGTAAATACCGTTAAAGCATTTCCTCTTGTATTTCCCCAACCAAGACCATCGTTTACACTTTGAATTTCAAAAATTCCTTCGGGCGAGTTATCACCATCGACTGTGAATAACCACCTAAAACCATCGACAGTTGTATCAGGAGCTATGGCTCTCCACGATTTATACCGTTCACCATTCTCACCTACTAATTGATACACGCCTAAGTCTATAACACCCTTAAGAGCATTAAAAGCTTCCTGCCAACGCTCCTTACAGCCAGAAAAACGAACGTCATCGGAATAGTTTTTAGCATAGGACGATTCGTAAAGTAATACTTTTCCCAACAAGGCAAGGGCAGCTCCTTTAGTTGCTCGACCAACATTATCATTGCGCACAGGCAAGTTTGCAGAGGCTTCCTGTAAGTTTTTCACGCAAAAATCGATTACTTCCTTAATCGAATTACGGGGAGTATAAAAATCGGATGGATTAATTACTTTATCGGCAATAGGTACTCCACCAAATGTTTGCAAAAGAATAAAATGATACAGCGCTAAAAGAAACTTAGCCTCAGCCTTACGCTTATTATAAAAAGAAGGGCTTAACAAATCTTTTATTAGCTCCATCTTCTCCAAAGTAGTATTTGCTAATCGACATCCTTTATAGCAATATCCCCAAATTTCCTCGCCTGGAGTATTGTCGATCTTCGAATGTAGTAATTGATCGTAGTGCTGGGCAATAGGATAATCGTTTATATTTTCACCGCCGGCCTCTACATCATCGGATGGAAATGAACCTATAAGTAAAAAATAGTCCTTATCAAAAACTTCACGGGCGCTCAATTGAGCGTATGCAGCAACCAGAGTTTCATCTATTGCGTTAGAGTCCTTATAAAAAGAAACTTCGGTATCGCGAGCAATTGGTTTCAGGTCAAGATCTTCCTTGCAACTTCCTAATAAAACAGCCACTGCAAGGGCAAACAATAATTTATATGTTATGTTCTTCAATTTCATAGACTTTAATTTTTTAGGTTAAAACTTAATGGTTGCACCAACTACATATGAACGAGCCACTGGATAGCCAGCCTTATCAATACCAGCAGTCAGAGGGTCGTCCTGAGGTACTTCGGGATCCATACCGGTATATTTGGTGAAAGTAAGAAGGTTTTTAGCTCCAACAAAAATCTTCATCTCGCTTAACGACAGTTTTCTGAATGCTGCATTATTTGGAAGGCGGAAAGCAATCTGAACATTTCGAAGCCTAACATAAGAACCATCCTCGACATAAAAATCGGAGAAACGATCGAAGTTGCCATTAGCATTTACAGGATCGAGGCGAGGATACTTTGCATTTGGATTAGCCGGGAAAACTTCGAGTGTATTGCCGGCAGCATCTTTAGCAACAATATCTGTAGCACGATAGTGATTATTTATATAATCGGGATTCCAGTTATAAAGACCCGATTGGTTAAAGCCGTAGTACTTGGTAAAATTAATGATCTTATTTCCAAAACTACCTTGCCAGAACATTGTAAAGTCGATAAACTTGTAGGAAAAGTTAAAGGTAAGACCAAAGAGATGTTTTGGGAATGGGTTACCGATAACTGTTTTATCTGCATCGGTAAGTTTTCCATCACCGTTAAGGTCTTTAAATTTAAAGTCACCAGGAGCAGCTTTAGGTTGCATGTAAATAGTATCACCTTTTGAGTTGATACTGTAAGGCTGGTTGGTAACTACCACTTTACCTTTGCTTACACCTAAATCTGATGTTTGGAAGATGCGCTCTACCTGAAAACCATAGAAATTACCGATGTCTCCACCCGTCTCTGTCCTGCAGAATTGAGTAAAGCCCATGAATGTACCTGTAGTTCTTACAGAATCGGGACCTAAATCAGTTGCTATATTTTTAACATAAGTGTAGTTTAACTCGACAGAATAGTCAAAGTTACCACGGCTTTCGCGCCACGACAGAGTCGTTTCCCATCCTTTGTTAGTAAATTTTCCGGCATTGATAAATGGTCTTGGATCGACATTGTTACTTTCTTGATAGGTATCTCTAACCAACCAACCTGCATAACCTGGTAATGTAGTTCGAATGAGCATACCAATATTATGGCGATTGAACCTATCGATACTGATTCCCAACCGATTATTCAAGAACTGCAAATCAATTCCGAGGTTTTGGGTCTCAATATCTTCCCAATGAATTTCTGTATTAGGGAAAACGTCTGGAGCAGCACCGCGAGTTAATGTAGCAGTATTATTTAGTGAATAACGATATCCATTTACAGCGCCAATTGTCGAATAGTAGGCATAGTTATCTACAGCATTATTCCCTGAACGACCCCACGAGTATCTAATTTTACCAAAGGAAATAAAAGGTAAAGCATCTTTCACAAATTGCTCTTCGGTAAATTTCCAACCAAGTGAGAAACCAGGGAAGTTACCATATCTGTTATTAGGTCCGAATTTCGATGAATAATCGCGGCGGAAGTTAAACTGGAAAAGATACTTTGATTCATAATCCAAATTTAATCTTCCTATATAAGAATAACCTGCAGATTCGTAGCCACCTCCTCTTACTAACTGGGAAAGAGAAGTATCATTAGTGCTTGCATTAAAATACCACATCTCGGGGTGCTGAACCAGTAATTTCCAATTCGTTGGATCTTCGAACATTAGATTCCAACGTTCCCCCTGAATATCCATATATTTCTCCTTACCCACTTCAAAGCCACCAAGTGCTTCGAGATTGATCTTGTTGACTAATGTTTTTTTGTATCGTAATAAATTTTGCCAGTTGTAAGAGAAATATTGACCCATGCTTCGGTTAATCTTAGAGGTGTTGTTGTACTGTCCCGGACCACCTCCGTAATAATAAGCAACTGACAAATTGTAATTATTATTAAAGCTTACTGTTGGAGTCATATTACTTTCAAAGGTTAACCCCTTGATAGGTTCAACAATTGCGAAAAAAGTAGCTCTAGCTTCGTAGTTGTTTCTTTTCTGATTCATTTGGTCGACAGCAGGCATTGGACCATCGGAGTTACCCCACGTACGAGCCCTCCAGTTGCCTGTTGAATCGTAAGGAGCATGATTGGGAAGAACCTGTATTGCAGCCGTAATAGGTGAGTTGTATTCATTATTGTATACCCAATCGTCCCAACCAAAACGACTGGTGTATGTATAGCTAGCATTTTCACCAACCCTCAACCAATCATTGACTTTGTAATTGGTCTTGAGTGAGAAAATCATCTTTTCGTAACTACTCGATTTTAAAATACCCTCTTCTTTATAGTAGCTACCACTAAAATATGCAGTTAGCTTTTCATTACCTCCGCTAGCGCTTACATCAAATTTATCGATATTCGCTAAACGAAATATCATATTTTGATAATCGTAGGTAGGTTCAGTCTTGTAATTTGGAAATTTAATCGACGAAATTGTAGTTTGATTTTTTGCCAAAGCAGTAATAGCCTGATACTCCAAGAACATTTTTCCATATTCTTCCGAATTAGCAACAGAAATATATTTTGGAGCCTCCTGAAATCCATGATAATAATTGGCTTCTACTCGAGTATCGCCGGGCTTCCCTTTCTTAGTTGTTACAAGAACAACACCATTTGCCCCCGATGCACCGTAAATAGCTCCCGAAGCAGCATCCTTTAAGATTTCGATAGATTCTATATCGTTTTCGTTAACAGAATTGGGCGAGGCAGGAACTCCGTCGACAATCCAAATTGGTTCGCCAGCATTAATAGATGAGATACCGCGTACTCTAACTTTAGTGCTAGCACCAGGAGCTCCGTTAGTCTGGGTAATCATTACCCCTGCAACTTTTCCTTGAAGAGCATTTGCAATACCTGCTGTAGGAATCTTGGCAATTTCCTCCGCTTTTACAGAGGCAACTGCACCTGTAAGATCACTTCTTTTTTGAACCCCATAACCCACAACTACCACTTCTTCAAGTTCTTTTGTTTCCTCTTCCAAAACAACATCAACAGTAGTACGACCAGATACCGACTGCTCTACTGTTTTGTATCCGATAAAACTGAAAACCAAGGTAGCTTTAGAATCGGTTACTCGAATGCGATAATTCCCATTAGCATCGGTAACTACTCCTACCGTTGTGCCTTTGTTCACAACGTTGACCCCAGGCAACGGACTACCGCTCTTGTCCTTTACGGTTCCCGATATTAATACCTCCTGAGCACTCGAAAAAAAAGTGCCCAGCATTATTGCCAGTAGCAATGCAATAGTTTTTGTTTTTCTCATAGATTTTACCTTTTGGTTAATAGCTTGTTAGTATTTTGCATCCAAAATTACAGGCCATTTCAAATTACAGCGATAATTCCTGTATTTTTTGCTTTCAGTTATGTTTAAAATTGGGCAAAAAATGTAAATAATTAGTATGGTAATTGTTAAGTCCACGCATCCAAAAAAATCCCAAAGGTGCGAATCTTAATTGTTTAGTTACCTTTTACAATATTAGCCCAAGAAAATGTCGAGAAAAGTTAACTTTGCAACATAAATACAATCTCTGAGTATAGATGCATAATCGGATGTTGTTATGTAATAATTGAATAGCAATGAAATCTGTGAAAGAACTCTTGAAAAAAACTAATTTTAGCAGGTACGATCTTATTGAGATTGGTATTCTTATTCTAATAATTGCCATAATGTTATTATTTTTATTTCTGATATGATTACCAAAAGCCAAAATCATTTTATCAAAATGCTGAAGTAATGAAAAAGCTTTTGCTTCTGCTATGGTTGATACAATTTCCACTTTTGGCTTATCCAGGCCCTATTGACTATAATTATGAAAATATTCGATTCAAGAAAATAAGGCCAGCCAAAAATGGTATCAACAATGGCTATATTAACTACATATTCGAAGATAAACGTGGCTTTATATGGTTTGCTACTCCTACCGGATTATTCAAATACAACGGTTATAACTACCAGTCTTACTACCCACGAAACAACGATTCTACATCTCTTTCGGGAAGTAATATTTTGTGTATTGCTGAGGATAACGATTCTAATTTGTGGTTAGGTACCGATAATGGACTCAATTTCTTTGATTACAAGAAAAATAGATTCGTTCAATATTTTTCATCGCAACATCCTTTTGTTATAACCGATTATATTGCAAGCCTTTGTGTAACTAAAGATATCCTTTGGATCGGTTCGAGCTTTGGACTTAGCCAATACAATATTCGTACGGGCTCGTATAAAGTTTTTACAAGTCGAGATTTGCCCGCTAAGGCTGCCAGTTCCTTTATTGCCAAAATAATTTCTGACAAATACAACAATATTTACTTCATTACCACCAGTGGATACTTTATAAAATATCATTCAAACACCAATCAATTCATTCCCATATCACAAATATCATACGATATTCCTTTTTCAAAACAGGAAGAGCTGTTTAACTTTAACGATTCTATCATCTATATTGCATTTGGACAAAACCTTTTTGAGTACGAAATAAAAACCGGTAATTTCAGAAGGCTTTCGATAGATGGCAAACCATTACTTGCACCCATAACAGGCATTACCACCGACATCTATGGAATGTTATGGATGGTCTCGACCTACAAAGATATTTACATAATAAATCCCCAGACTCACAAAATTTTACATCATACTGTCCCTGAAATAAACGAAGAACTTGCCGACGAACCAACAGGATTTAAGTGTATAATGTCCGACAGGAATAAAATTCTGTGGTTGGGATCTTACGATAATGGAGTGAGTTACACCCATCCAGCCATGTCTCGATTTCAAAGTTTTATAGCAAACGAAAAAAACACTAATGGGCTTAACAGCAACTATATTAATGCTATTCTTGAAACAAGCCGAAAAGAACTTTTTGTTGGTACTGAAAATGGTTTGCAAATCTGGAATCCTAATCGCCAAATCTTCAATACTGTAAGTGAAATTGGACACGATCCTGTACTATGTATTTTTGAAGATTCGAAGGGAAATGTATGGGTCACCACCTATAAAGGTAAGATATATATTGGAAAGAACGGGGGTAATTTTGTTTCACAGACTTTTATTTCTTCTTCAATCGATAGAGCTGTTCGAACCATTGCCGAGGACAAACAGGGGAATATTTGGTTTGGAACCTTAGGGAATGGGGTATTTCGATACAATGGCAACAGGGTAAATGATTTTAAAACAGTAACGGGCTATGAGCTTTCCGACAATTACATCAATAAGATCATATGCGACAAAAGTAACAATTTATGGATTACTACTTCTTTTGGCATTTGCCGTTATCAAAATGGACGTTATAAAATTTACTCATTTGTCAATAAAGACAAGCTGCTTAATGTGAAATCGGCTTTTCAAGATCGCCAAAATCGCGTTTGGTTTGGATATCCCTCTGGTTTGCTCTATTACGATCCAGTGAAGGACTCTATCTTCCCAATTAATCATCCCATACTTCAAAAATCATATGTTTTGGGAATTATACAGGACAGCGACAATACATTTTGGCTAAGCACCAATTTTGGTCTAATACATATCGGGATTGACAGCACCATGGCATGTAAAAGTTGCCAAATGTATTTTACCGACGACGGACTTCCAGACAATGTGTACCGTGCCAATGCAATAGATATGCTTAATAATGGAGAAATCATGATTGGCACAAACCGTGGAATAGCCCGTATTTTGCCCGAAAGTAAAGAAATTTTGCCATACAAAGCCTCCCTATACTTTACTGGTTTAAAAGTTTTCAACCGCGAAGTCTCTCCAGGTGAGGTAGTTTCAAATCGTATTCTTTTACCCTCCGCTTTATCCGATATGTCTTCACTAACACTTACCTATAGGCAAAATATGTTCTCAATCGAGTTTTCAGCACTCTTCTTTTTAAATCCAAATAGCGTTTCATACAAGTACAAGCTCGAGGGTTTTGATACAAGCTGGATAACAACCGATGCTCATTATCGTTATGCAACCTATACTAACCTACCAGCAGGAAAATACACTTTACGTGTGATTGCTGTATTGCCCAACAACAAGCAAATATCGCGTACTATAGGAGTTGAGATCTTGCCACCATTCTGGAAATCAACGCCAGCAAAAATCTTCTATCTACTTCTGTTTGTTGGAATTTTATATCTTCTTCGGATAGTTATCCGGCATAACGAAAAGAAAAAAATGGAAATTCTCAAAGAACGCGAGGAAGCTCAACGCATGCATCAAATGGATATGCTCAAAATAAATTTCTTTACCAATATTTCTCACGAACTTCGGACTCCCTTATCGCTTATTCTGGCCCCGCTCGAAAAAGTAATGTCGATCGACCACGATGCAAAGCTCGACTACCATTTAAACATTATTAAAAGAAATGCAAATAGACTCTTACAACTTGTAAACCAATTACTCGATTTCCGAAAACTCGACACCTATGGTCTTGAATACAACCCTTCGATGAACGATATTGTTTCTTTTACTCGAGATGTTGCAATGTCGTTTACCGATATGGCTGAAATAAAGGGAATTAGATACATTTTTAATACCAATGTTCAGGAATTGGTAATGGAATACGATGCCGAGAAATATGAAAAAATTCTCTTTAATCTGCTCTCAAATGCTTTCAAATACACTCCCGAGAAGGGAACAATAGCTGTCGAACTCAATTTTTACGAAGAAGTAAATATCAATGAAAACAATCCCATACTTTCAGGCGAATTAGTTCTTAAAGTTAAAGACAATGGCATTGGTATACCCGAAAACATGAAAGAAAAGATATTCGAGCAGTTTGTCCAAGCAAAGCACAGTCCCAACCCTCTTGAACATGGGACAGGTATTGGCCTTGCCCTGGTAAAAGAATATGTGCGCTTACATCAAGGTACAATCGAACTTGAGAGTAGTGAAGAAAAGGGAAGCTGCTTTACCATAAAAATACCTGTCCAGAAAAGCGCAGTTAAACATTCAGTCGATTCAACTGTTAATGAAGTGCTTACAGAGAATGAAAATAATTTCTCTAACGAAGTAAACGAAAACGAAAAGTCGATTCTTTTAGTCGAGGACAATGAAGAACTACGATTTTATTTAAAAGATAATTTCAAGCATAAATATCGGATTTTTGAAGCAAATAACGGTCAAAAAGGATTTACGATTGCCACACAGGCAATACCCGATATAATTATAACCGACATTATGCTTCCCATTATGGATGGGATAAGTCTTTGCAAAAAACTTAAGAGCACTCCCGAAACCAGCCATATTCCGGTAATTATGCTGACAGCCCTTAATACAAGCGACTCTCAGATTTCGGGAATTGAAGCTGGTGCAGATGATTATATCGTTAAACCTTTCAATTTTAAAGTGCTCGATGCCAAAATACGTCAACTCATATCCCGTCAAAAACAAAAACAACAAGCCCTTGTTTCGAAAATTAATATCGAGCCTAAAGAGATAAATATTGCCTCTTTAGATGAAAAATTTATTAGAAAGGCTTTAGATATTGTTGAGCAGAATATTGGCAATACCGATTTCTCAGTCGAAGCCTTCAGTGCCGAGATGGGCATGAGTCGCATGTTGCTATACAAAAAACTGATGACATTAACAGGGAAATCGCCTGTGGAATTTATCCGTACCATGCGTCTTAAAAGAGCTGCTCAACTTCTTGTTAAGAGTCAGCTCAATGTCTCGGAAATTGCCTTTCAAGTTGGTTTTAACGATGCAAAATATTTCAGTCAGTGCTTTAAGAAAGAGTTCAACATGCTGCCTTCGGAATACAAACACGCATACGAGCAGAAACAATCTATTAATCTTCAATAACACCAGCTATGAAAACTAAACTTACTACACTAGTTTTTCTATTGTCAATTAATTTTTTATTACAAGCTCAACTAACTCCATGGCAAGCCGTTGCAAAGATGGGGAGAGGTATTAATGTAGGTAATTCGCTCGAAGCCCCCGATGGTGAAACCACTTGGGGTAACCCCCTGCTTGTCGAACAAAATTTCGACGATTACAAAGCTGCCGGATTTTCTTCTATTCGAATCCCTATTACATGGGACAAACGTACGGCTACAACATCACCCTACACAATTACTCCAGCTTTCCTCGACCGTGTGGAACAGATTGTCGACTGGGCACTAGCTCGCGGGTTTATCGTAATTATTAATGCACACCACGAAGGTTGGCTTAAAGAAAATTTCAGCGACAGCAATCTTGCTCGATTTGATAGTATTTGGGCACAAATATCCCGACGTTTTAAAAATAAATCCGATCACTTGCTTTTCGAAATTATCAACGAGCCATACCCTTTAGCTTTAGAGAAGGTTAATCAACTTAACGCTCAAATTTTGGCCACCATTCGAAAAACCAATCCCTATCGAATTGTTGTTTTCTCGGGTCACATGTGGTCGAATATCGACGAACTTCTTGCAGCAAGCATCCCCAACGACACCATGCTTATTGGTTACTACCATTCATACGATCCTTATCCGTTTGGGCTTGAAGGAACAGGAACTTTTGGAAGTGTTGCCGATATCCAAAATATCGAGGAACGCTTCGTAAAAGCAAAACAATGGAGCCAACAACACAAAATACCTGTAATATTGAGCGAATATGGTGCAACACGCAAAGCCGAATATAATGCTCGTATGAATTATTATGGTGTATTGGTTAGCCTTGCTTTAAAACACAATATCCCCTTCTTTGCCTGGGACGACGGTGGCGATTTTCAGATATACATACGCACTACACGTAAGTGGAACGAAATTAAGGATATCATCATTAATACCTACCCCACATCTCCCTCCGATTTGATCATCGGAAACTATGCCGATACCCTTATCCAGTTAAAATGGAAAAACCAAAATCCATATAACGATAGCATTATTATTGAAAGAAAAGTCAACAACAGCGATTTTACTTTCTTCAAAAAAGTTGGTCCCAATACCACCTCTTTTATCGATCAAGAAGTTAATACCAAAAACAATTTTTACTACTACAGACTAAAAACTCGAATTAACGATTCAACCTTTGCTCAATCATATCCTGTACGTTTGAAAAACACTTTTCCGGCACGAAAAGCGTACAACAATACTCCGGCCAAAGTGCCGGGCACAGTCGAGGCTGAAAAGTTCGACATGGGGATTGAAGGTGTCTCTTACCACGATTTCGATGTCGAAAACAAGGGGGGAGTTTTCCGTATGGGGCCGGGAGTCGATATTTTCAAATCTGGTTCGATATTATATGTAGCCAATACCAAGAATGGTGAATGGATGGAATACACGCTTAATGTTCAAAAAGATGGACTTTATAAGCTAAATTGCTATGCATCCTCGCCAGATGGCGAAGGAACTTTCAAAGTTATTTTCGACCAAACTACAAACCTTGATTTTATAGTTCAAAAAACCGATACCATCACAAGTTTTACAACCTCTTCTAAAGAAGTGACGTTAACTTCAGGCGAACATATAATGAGGATCCAAATATCGGGTGATAATGAAGTGGGAATAGATCGAATTATTTTTCAGTTTTTGACAGGAGTTGAAATAAATAATATCACCCAAATGTTCAATATTTTCCCCAATCCCGCATCCGACCAAATTTACGTCAGAACTTCAAAAACACCCTCCTCTTGCTTTATATATAGTATTGACGGGAAGCTTGTTGCCACCTATCCGATAGATAATACACTTGTAAACCTCAACATTTCTAAGCTATCAGCAGGCATATACCTAGTAAAAATTAAAAACTCTGAAGCAAGCAATACTTTCAGGTTAATTAAACGTTAAGGCTTTAAGTAAAATAAATAAAGCCGCAAATTACAAATGCGGCTTTATTTATTTTTGAGCTGCATGAAGTTTCATCTGGTGAGCCAATGTTTTGCCTAAATAACGTTCGATGATCGCATGTGAAAGATAAAGAAAAGGTGTTGTAGCCAAAGCCACAATAAACTTGTATGAATATCCCACCACAGCTAAAACAAAAACTTGCCAAAAAGGAAAACTGAAGTTTGGGTTGAAATAAAACAAAATGAAAGTAACAATAAAGCTATCTATAAGCTGCGAAAAAACTGTACTACCAGTTGCACGCAGCCATAGCCTACGTTCACCAGTTTTACGTCGTATCAAATGAAATACCATTACATCGATCCACTGTGAGACTGCAAATGCAGAAAGTGATGCAAAAATATTCCACATACCTTGTCCAAAAATAAACTTAAATGCCTGATTTAAATCCAATTGAGGATTAGTCCATATGTCGGCAGGTGCAACATAGATGGCAAGATAAACTATTCCAAATGCATATGCTATAAAAAAGATGGCCAAGCGAGTTAATGCACGAACACCTTTGTATCCGTAATATTCATTAACAAGGTCGGTCATGATAAATACCAGTGGCCAATTAATGATTCCAGCCGACATATTAATCGAGAGGTTCTCGATTCCCCAGAGACTAAAGTTCAAAGGTTCGAAACCAAGAGTTTTTTCGACACTAAAAATTTTTATTCCTATAAACTCGGCTACCAGGGCATTCGAAACAAAAAAAGCTGTCAGAAATAATAAAAGCCTGTTCTCTTTTTGCTGCCAATTCCACATATTTAGTTTCATTACTTTGCTTTCATAATTCTTTAACAGGATAATTTTCTTTTTGTTTGGTTTCAATCTTTAAATCCCTTAATCAAAATTAAACCATATCGTCCATAAAGCAAATTGGTTTTATATAAACCAAAAAATATAGCAAGGATAAGGGAATAAACCTACCGACAAACTGCAAGATTAAATAATGCTTCTTTATTATATCAAATTAAGTCAAACCTTTTAACTTTATAGCCTCAAAATCATTTAAACAACTAATTTTATTTCAATAATATATGAAAAACAGGTACACAGTTAAAATTGATTGTTGAGTGTTAAGATAATCATAGGGATTTAATAAATTTACACAAGTTGATGTCAGAAAAGCTAAATAAACGAAATATATCAATCATAATAGCATATGCATTACTACAAATTCGACATTAATAGTCCAATAAAAGCATTCTCCAGTAAATAATATATTAACCTAAAGAAAAATTAATGAAAGCCGTTTTTCAGCTGGTTCGATGGCCAAACCTGATTATAATAGCATACTGTATGTATGTATTGCGATATTCGCTCTTAATTCCTTTATTACAACTTCGTGGAGTAGATCCCGTATTACCCCATCTGTATTTCATGCTAATAGTAATTGCATGCATTCTAACAGCTGCTGCTGGGTATATTATTAATGATATTTACGATCGAGCTATTGATAAAATAAATAAACCCGAACGTGTAATAATTGGCGAACGCATCAGTGTTCGGCAAGCAGAAAATCTGTATATTGCTTTTAATGTGATTGCAATTGCAATTGGTGTATATATTTCTTATAAAACTAATCTTCGTTCGCTCAGCCTTTTGTTTCCTTTAGTAGCCGGTATTTTATATTTTTATTCAACCACATACAAAACCATATTACTTTTTGGTAACATCCTTATAGCAGCTATGTCTGCTCTGATTCCATTTACAGTAATATTGTTTGAACTTCCCCTGTTACATCAAAAGTACCAATCTTTCTTAGGATCGTCTGGGTTCAATTTCAACTTGGTAATATTTACATTTGTCGCCTACTCTGTTTTTGCTTTTATAATATCCCTTTTCCGCGAGGTTATTAAAGATATCGAAGATTTTGAAGGAGATAAAGCTTTTGGTAAGAATACCCTCCCTGTTGCTTATGGAACTCCTTTGTCAAAAATCTTTGCAATTATTCTAATTATTATACTAATTATCGCAATCGGGTTTATTGCATTCAAGTATTTATTCGACCCCATTTCGCTCACATATCTTATAGGCTTTTTAATTGCCCCATTAGTATATATAACTTTGCTCTTGGTAAAAGCAGGTACGCCATCAAATTTTGCCTTTATAAGCCAAGTTTCCAAAATTGTGATGCTTTTAGGTATTACTTATGCTTTTGTGTTGGGTAATTTTATTTTGAAATATTAAATTTTGTCACATGCGATATTTTATAATAGCAGGCGAAGCGTCGGGCGATTTACATGGAGCCAATCTCATGCGAGCAATTAAAAAATTCGATTCTAAAGCAGAATTTCGTTATCTAGGTGGAGACCAAATGGCATCTGTCGCCGATGGACTTGCAATGCATTATAAAGATACTGCTTTTATGGGACTCGATGTTATTTGGCATTTGGGAAAAATTTTAAAAAAAATCAAGTTTTGTAAAAATGAAATTTTGTCCTTCCAACCCGATCGGGTTATTCTAATCGATTTCCCGGGATTTAATATGCGTATAGCAAAATATCTTTATTCGAAAGGAATTAAAGTACATTACTATATCGCTCCAAAAGCTTGGGCATGGAAAAAGAAAAGAGTTTACGAACTGCAAAAATATGTACATAGATTGTATGCCATATTTCCTTTCGAGGTCGAGTTTTTCAGACAATATAATATACCCGTATACTTTTTTGGGAATCCTTTAATAGATGCGATTAATGCATTTCAAAAACAAAAAACAGATAGAACTAATTTTTTAAAAAAGCACAACCTTTCCGACAAACCCATTATTTCACTGGTTCCGGGTAGCCGAAAAAAAGAAATAGAGCGTTTACTACCCGAAATGATTAAAGCTACAGAAAAGTTATCCGATAAATACCAACTGGTTGTAACAGGTGCTCCCTCTATAGAGCTTGATTTATATAAGCAAATTATAGGTGAGAGAAATATTCCAGTTATTTTTAATGCCACTTATCAAACTATCTCCGAATCGGTAGCTGCTGTGGTTACCTCCGGAACAGCTACGCTCGAAACCGCATTAATAGGTACACCACAGGTGGTAGTGTTTAAAACCGGATGGTTAACTTTCCTTATCGGACGCCCTATCGTTCGAATTCGTTTTTTCTCACTCGTAAACATTATAGCCGGTAAAGAAGTTGTAAAAGAATTGTTACAGTTTAATTTACCCAAAAAAATAGAGGAAGAACTATATAAAATCTTAAATGACGCCGATTATGCTAAGCAAATGCATACAGAATATTGCCTCATTGCACATCAGTTGGGTATGCCCGGTGTTGCCGAAAGAATTGCTCATCATATAATCTCAGGCTCATGATACCAAGAGCAAATAAAAGCCTCTTCGTATTAGTTTTTCTTTCTTTCATTATAGCAAGCCCTATAGGAGGGCAGACTCTAAAAGTTGGACTTTATAATGATCTTAACACACAGGCCATTGTGTTTTCTGTAGCTAAAGGCAACTATCTTCTTACTGCCGATGGTAAAGCTATTCTTACCCTTCGACCACTCGAAAATATTTTTATTCAGCTTGCAAATGACTCTTTACAATGTTACTCGGCAAAAATGCTTTTAGGACGCTATAAAAATATCGAGTTGCGTTCAATGACCGATAGTGGTTTTTTTGGTCTCCGAATTCTCCCATATAATAAATTCGCTTTTTACGACGACAATCTCTTGCTATCCTATAATCTAGGAAAATTACAAACCATCAACGCTGTCGACATTGATAAATATATCGCGGGCGTTGTTGAAGCAGAAGGCGGTTATAAAGCACATCCCGAATACTATAAAACGCAAGCTATCCTTTGCCGAACTTATGCTATCGGACATCTCGACCGACACATTGAAGAAAATTTTCACCTTTGCGATGGGACTCATTGTCAGGCATACAAAGGCAGATCTAAAACCAAATATATTGTTAAAGCAGCCAGGGACACCCATAACGAGGTGGTTGTTGATGACGATTCTATTCTCATCATCGCTGCTTTCCACTCCAACTGTGGTGGAATGACCGAAAATGCTGAGAATGTTTGGCTTATTAAGAAAAATTATCTTCAACCCGTTAGAGATCCCTATTGCTTGCAAGGACGCAATGCTCGTTGGGAATTTAAATTGACAACAGAAAAATGGTCTAACTACCTCATAAATAACGGCTTTAAGATTGACAAAAATCAAACCCCATCTAGCTTTAACTCTCTTCAGCTTAGTCGTCGTCAATTCTACAAAATCGGAAACGACTCTTTATCTTTTCAAAAAATTAGAAGCGATTTTAAACTTAAATCTGCTTTTTTCTCTATAGAAGCTAAAGAAGGATTTTTAATTTTTCAGGGTCGTGGTTACGGGCACGGTGTAGGCTTATGCCAGGAAGGCGCTATGCAAATGGCCACTCTTAATTATAGTTACAAAGAAATTTTACAATTTTATTATCCAAAAATAGCAATAATCGATGTTCAAAAATTAAACTTTCAGAAGAATCCTCAGATAAATCTAATAAAAGAAAACCCGCTAACTAATCCTCAGACAAAAAGGTAGCTATTAACTTAAGAAGTGTTCTTTCATTGTATGGTTTGGTAATATATTCATTACACCCAACGGCTAAACATTTTTGTCTGTCTTCGGTCATAGCAAAGGCCGTCTGTGCTATAATGGGAATATCGGGATAAATCTCTTTGATAATACGGGTTGCCTGATAACCATCCATCTCAGGCAATCGCATATCCATTAAAATAACATCGGGACGAAAACCTTTCTTTACCATTTTAACAGCTTCCAGACCTGTTGTGGCAAGAAAAAACTGAATCCCAGTATCGGATAATATCGTTTTTACCAGCTCTACCGATACAATATCGTCTTCTACAATCAATAATTTGTATTTGCTAAGATCTGGCATATTTGCATTTTTGAATTGTACATGTAAAAGTAGTGCACTTTATTCGATTCATCAATATTTTATCTCTACTTTGCAAAAGGAATATTTTCAAATTTTTCAATAATCTATGGAAAGCTCTATATTTCTACTTTCTAACTTTTTCAGAAATAGTTCGAAAAATGTAAAATATTGACAATTAATTACTAAAATTAACTTTCATTTTTTAAATATTAGTCTCATGAATAAGAAAAATGATATAATTGCCCTTAGCTGATTACTAGGATATTATCGACCAAAGTGTTTTGAATTTTCAGAATAGTATATCTAATGAAATTGGGTATGATAATTATTCTGAATCGATAGCAAACAAACATACAAATACTTTTGCCCAATAGAAAGAACTTTGTACTTATAAAAAATGGTTCATGGGGTAAGATAAGCAATGTAATTGAGCTAGTTTTTGTTTAAGTTTTTTACCACCAATACTATCACAGTATGACGCTTGGTTCTAAATTTGGCAAACACAAATAAAGTTACAAACTAATTTTTACCTTGAAGAAGTAAGATTCTTATAATGCATATAAGCACTTAGAACCGACGATACATAGCTATCGGTCTGCTCGCCCCAACACTGCCCAAATTTCACAATCGGATCTGAATAGTATTTAGGATATCTTTTATTTAACAAAAACTCACGAACATCTGACCAACGATCCATACTTTTTCCATACTTTTTTGCTAACATTTGTGCATCGAAAACATGTCCAATACCGATGTTGTAAGCAGCAAGAACAAATTTTATTCTCTCCTCCTTATGTTTTACTAAGGGTTTAAACTTATTATCCAACCATTTAAGATACTTCACACCAACTGCGATATTCATGGCCGGTTTTAGAAGTGATACTGTATCGGCACCAAATAGTAAAGCTGTCGCAGGTAGCAATTGCATCAAACCAATAGCGCCCCTGTGGCTTTTCGACTGGGCATTAAAATTCGATTCCTCATATATTAGTGCTGCAAGTAAACGCCAGTCCCATCCAAGCTCTTCACTATATTTTCGTATCAAGTCATCATATGGCGAGAGCATTCCCGTATGAAGTACAAAATAATCGCTATTGACCATGTAACTAGCCCACTGATTTTGATAGTATTTGTTTCGCAAAATAGCTAGCCTCGAAGTTTGCTTTTGAACTGAAATAAACTGGTTTAAAGATAAGAGCAATTCTGTTGAATTCTTTCTAACTGCCCATGCAAGATTCTGAGGGAAACTCACCTCAACAGAAGTATGTAGCTGTGGAAAATATTTCTGATTTACGTTTGCCAACAAATCGGTCGTAACAGTATAATCAATCTCGCCAGAAGCAACCATTCTTATCAATTGTTCTTCATTTTCAGGAACTTCTATAACATCTATTTTTATTCCACTCTCAAGGGCAAGATTATTCAGACGCTGGGCATATGCAGACCCTCTTGGTACAACAATAGTTTTATTGTTTAAATCATAAATGTTATTTATCCCTACTTTCTTTTCAACTGTATCAATACGCTGAACTATAACCTGTTTGGCAGTCATCAAAGGTGTAGTAAATGCAAAAAATTGTTTATACAAAGAAGTTACAGGAATATTGAGTGCAACTACATCGCATTTTCCTTCAACCAACATTTTGGTAATTTCTTGAACATCTTCCCTTACTAATATTTCCAGCTCAAGTCCTGAATATTCAGCATAATCCCGAAGCATCTCGAACTGAAAACCCATGGGAGTTCCTTTATACACAAAATAATCGACAGTATTGTAAATTGTAGCTACAACTAATCGTCCTCGCTGCTTTATCTGGGGCATGTCTATATTGACCCGATTCGGTATAATCAAATCGGGCTGAAATGTGGTAAACAAAAACCAAAAAAACAAAACAATAGCGCCAATTGCTATTCTTCTCATTCCGTAATATTTTGTTCGACTTCAGATTTTCTTGTAAAGAGGTAATAAACAAATATCAGGCCAATGCAGAAATATTTTATTTATCTAATTTATCGACGCAAATTTACTGATGATTGGCATTAGAAACAAGATTTTTTTGACAAAATCGACAATTTCATAGATATAAAAATAACTACAATTGTTTACCAATCATAAAACATCCAATTAATCCCATATGAAATAGTTGAAGGAAGCATTGGATAATGAGCTGCAACAAAAGTTCTTCTGTTCCACCATGCATTAAAATGACCATATTTTATATAAAAACTCACATTTTTTACTTTAAATGTTAAATGTACATTAAAAATCGGATAATTACCTGCATAGCTAATCGAATTGTCATTAGGGTCGGATAAGGCAAAGACACCGAGAGGTGGTAGATAGGTGTCGGGCAAATAACTAGAATAGTATTTAAAATCGACTCCAAATCGAGTATTTAAACGTCCTCCTGTCGAAAATATAAAAGTATGGGTATATGCAGCAGTTTGAAAAATTCCCCATTTAGGCAGTTGGAAATATTTTTCATCAAAAAACTGAATCCAAAATTTACTTTTCAATGAAAAACCATAAAAATTTAATAAGTTTTCACCACTTAACTGTATCGCCTGCAACCATTCGGAAATTTGATTAATACCATTCTGGTCGAAGTAAAGATAATGATTAAAAAGATGGTAGTCTAAACCTAATTTGATTCGCATAGGTCGAAAATAGACTTCTCCACCGATTTGCTGGTTAAACTGTCGTTTGAGACTATCGCCCTTATTCCATAGATAATGATTTAGGAAAACACTTTTGAGCATAAAAGAGGGCGTTTGAGCAGACGAAGCCGCTCTCAGCAGAAAATAAGAAGAACTATCGGAGCTACCTTTAAAATGAATCACCCCTTTTAATTCCTGATCTCCCCATCCGTAACCCAATATGCAACTTTTCCAATTAACATTTGCAATAAATTTTGAAAATTGATAACCAGCTTCTCCTTGTATCCATAGTTGAGAATAGTTCTGCCAACTTTTGGATGGCAAAGCAAACACTAACGTGTCAATATTTTTACCATGGAAAGATTCGTAAAAAGTATACGATAATGAAGCTCTTAAATCGGGCAAGTATTTCGAAAAGTTAGGGGCATTGATCTGTATTTTATTTGTTGCCTGCCACAATGTCAGCGAATCGGTTAATGAACCATTCTTTGAAAAATAATTTTTATAGAAACTTGGATTAGAGTTAGCTTCTTTATATAACTTTTTGTTCGACTCTATCGAAAACATATAGGCAACTGACGCGTTCTTTAATTCCGAAGAATCGTTGCGAGGACCAAGGGTTTTATTCAACAACCACTGTTGGGTTGTATGAGCCCCCCAATGTAAAAGCTTAGATGTGGCATTATTAAGTCTCACCTCGGTTCCATAAAAATCGGAACTTGAATAATTGATAAGGGAGTCAGCAGCTATTCCACCAGTTTCGTTATATTCGAAAGTATTGTAATAAAACTGTGTAATTTGGAAATAAGATTTTTTTGTAGTAACCCAATACAAATAGAAGGAATGGTCGTTAGCGCGTTGAAAATCAGTTTCAGCTTTATTTGAAAATAGACGATAGGTAAAACCAATATGGGAGGATTTAGAAACACGCCGGGTAAATAAAACATCGACCATTTCATCTTTACTTTGAACAACTCCCTGAAATTTGTAAGTTATCGAGGTAAAAGGGGCATTAGAAATAAAGTAATAGTTCGAATTATAGATATTTTGAACAAGCTGTCCGAATGAACCAAGGGGATAAAAAGTATATTTATCGCTTATACGATCTGTGATTAGATTTGAGATAAAAGGATTGCCGCTTCTTGTACAATAAGTATAAAGGTAATCATCGGGCATATAGGGGTTAAGAAAAGTAATTTTATTTAAAGTAGAATCGAAAGGGATAGAATCTTTACGCAAGGATTCCGAAAGATTGAATTTAAGGATACGAAAAATGGAATCTTTTTTAATAGATATAGTTTGAGAAATAATACTTTCGGTACCGAGTAGAAATAAAAAAATTATAGGTAAAAAGCTACGTAACATGGAGTACTCATTATCGGACAAAAATAAAAAAGTCCCATTGAAAAACCAATGGGACCTTTTGAAGATTGGCGACGACCTACTCTCCCACAAGACTGTAGTACCATCGGCGCTAATGGGTTTAACTTCTCTGTTCGGAATGGGAAGAGGTGGAACCCCATTGCTATAGTCACCTTAAGCTTTTTCTACTGCTTGGCAGTAGTGATATTTTAAAACATGCTGGGAATAGTGTGACATAATTTATTGGGGTTAACAAGAAAGTTACGGGTAATTAGTACTGTTCGGCTCAGACGTTACCGCCTTTACACCTACAGCCTATCAACGTCGTAGTCTCCGACGACCCTTAAAGGAAATCTCATCTTGAGGTGAGCTTCGTGCTTAGATGCTTTCAGCGCTTATCTCATCCGTACATAGCTACCCTGCGGTGCAGCTGGCGCCACAACAGGTACACTAGAGGTACGTCCGACACGGTCCTCTCGTACTAGAGTCAGGTCCTCTCAGATTTCCAACGCCCACAACAGATAGGGACCGAACTGTCTCACGACGTTCTGAACCCAGCTCGCGTGCCACTTTAATCGGCGAACAGCCGAACCCTTGGGACCTTCTCCAGCCCCAGGATGTGACGAGCCGACATCGAGGTGCCAAACCCCCCCGTCGATGTGAGCTCTTGGGAGGGATCAGCCTGTTATCCCCAGCGTACCTTTTATCCTTTGAGCGATGGCCCTTCCATACGGTACCACCGGATCACTATGTCCGACTTTCGTCCCTGCTTCACTCGTCAGTGTCGCAGTCAAGCTCCCTTATGCCATTACACTCTTCGTACGGTTACCGTCCGTACTGAGGGAACCTTTGAAAGCCTCCGATACTCTTTCGGAGGCGACCACCCCAGTCAAACTACCCACCATGCAGTGTCTCCGCTTGCAGCGGATTAGACATTCAGATCAAAAAGGGTGGTATTTCACCGTCGGCTCCATCCTAACTGGCGTCAGGACTTCTCAGCCTCCCACCTATCCTACACATCTTGACCCAAACATCAGTGCAAAGTTGTAGTAAAGGTGCATGGGGTCTTTCCGTCCCGTGGCAGGTAATCAGCGTCTTCACTGATACCACAATTTCACCGGGCTCGTGGCCGAGACAGCGGAGCGATCGTTACACCATTCGTGCAGGTCGGAACTTACCCGACAAGGAATTTCGCTACCTTAGGACCGTTATAGTTACGGCCGCCGTTTACTGGGGCTTCAGTTCAGAGCTTCTCTGCCTTGCGGCAAATAACCCCTCCCTTTAACCTTCCAGCACCGGGCAGGTGTCAGGCCATATACTGCATCTTTCGATTTCGCATAGCCCTGTGTTTTTGTTAAACAGTCGCCGCTCCCGTTTCTCTGCGACCTGCCTTCCAGCAGGTACCCCTTCTCCCGAAGTTACGGGGTTAAGTTGCCTAGTTCCTTAGCCACGGCTCACCCGAGCGCCTTAGTATGCTCTACTCGCCTACCTGTGTCGGTTTGCGGTACGGGTCGATCTTACCTGAAGCTTAGAGGTTTTTCTCGGGAATAGGCTTGGGCACTCTATCACCTCGCCCGAAGGCTCGGTGTACTATCGCTATTCAGCATCTCTTACGGATTTGCCTGTAAGAAATATACCTACCAGCTTTAACCCACATCCGTCGGTGGGCGGTGCTTACGCTCTTCCGTCACCCCTTCGCAGTAAGACCAAGTACCGGAATATTAACCGGTTATCCATCAGATACCCCGTCACTACAACGGGTCCTCCTTAGGCCCCGACTAACCCTGAACCGATTATCGTTGTTCAGGAAACCTTAGGCTTTCGGCGTTTTGGTTTCTCACCAAAATTATCGTTACTTATGCCTACATTTGCTCTTCCATATCCTCCACTTAACCTCACGGCTTAGCTTCTACGAATATGGAATGCTCCCCTACCTATTTTGTCAAAAAACAAAATACCATAGCTTCGGTAGTATGTTTAATGCCCGAGTATCAACCACGCCTATCCGCTCGACCAGTGAGCTGTTACGCACTCTTTAGATGAATGGCTGCTTCCAAGCAAACATCCTGGCTGTCTGTGCAGATAGACCTCGTTTTATCAACTTAACATACATTTGGGGACCTTAGCTGATGGTCTGAGTTCTCCCTCTCTCGTCCATGGGCCTTATCACCCACGGGCTCACTGCAGGGCATCATTTAACGGCATTCGGAGTTTGGCTGGACTTGGTAGGAGTCGCCTCCCCCGCATCCAATCAGTGCTCTACCTCCATTAAACTAACCCCACGCTGCCCCAAAAGGCATTTCGGGGAGTACGAGCTATTTCCCAGTTTGATTAGCCTTTCACCCCTACCCTCAGCTCATCCGATAGCTTTTCAACGCTAACCAGTTCGGGCCTCCATCCCGTGTTACCGAGACTTCACCCTGGCCAAGGGTAGATCACTAGGTTTCGCGTCTGCTTCCACTGACTATACGCCCTATTCGGACTCGCTTTCGCTACGGCTCCTCTGCTGAACAGATTAACCTCGCCAGTGAAACGCAACTCGTAGGCTCATTATGCAAAAGGCACGCCGTCATCCGCCATTGGCGAACTCCGACCGCTTGTAAGCACAAGGTTTCAGGTTCTCTTTCATTCCCCTGTTCGGGGTGCTTTTCACCTTTCCCTCACGGTACTAGTTCACTATCGGTCTATCGGGAGTATTTAGCCTTACCGGATGGTGCCGGTAACTTCACACAGGGCGCCTCCTACCCCGTGTTACTCAGGATACTGCTCGCCTCTTTGTGATTTCGTATACGGGACTTTCACCCTCTATGGTGGAACGTTCCAGTTCACTTCTACTATCACGCCAAGTGCTTTATGCAGTCCTATAACCCCTTCCTAACCGAAATTAGAAAGGTTTGGGCTCTTTCCCGTTCGCTCGCCACTACTTGGGAAATCACTGTTGTTTTCTTCTCCTCTGGGTACTTAGATGTTTCAGTTCCCCAGGTTCGCCTCCGCCTTATCAGCGGATATCTGCCTCACGGCAGATGGGTTACCCCATTCGGACATCTGCGGATCAACCCGTATTTGCCAGTCCCCGCAGCTTTTCGCAGCTTATCACGTCCTTCTTCGCCTCCGATAGCCAAGGCATCCCCCTTGTGCCCTTAACTACTTCTCTTCTATTCATCAACTTATATCTTACCCTATTTGTCAATGTACCTTTTTAGTATTTTCTAGTACCCTTTTAGTACCTGGTGGAGAATATCGGATTCGAACCGATGACCCCCAGCTTGCAAAGCTGGTGCTCTAGCCAGCTGAGCTAATTCCCCTTCACTCTACTAATGTAGTCCCGAGCAGATTTGAACTGCTGACCTCTACATTATCAGTATAGCGCTCTAACCAACTGAGCTACTGGACTATTTTTCCCTCCCAGTAGATTGTTAGGTATAAACGCTCTTGTATCCAATAGAGTTACCAGAGAATTAACCAACTGAGAATATCTTTTAATATCTCTCAGTGTGTATCTTAATAACATCAGACAAGAGAGGGGGTAATGAACTCTATGAAGGAGGTATTCCAGCCGCACCTTCCGGTACGGCTACCTTGTTACGACTTAGCCCCAGTCATCGGTTTCGCCCTAGGCAACCCCTCGCGGGAATCGACTTCAGGCGCCCCCGACTCCCATGGCTTGACGGGCGGTGTGTGCAAGGCCCGGGAACGTATTCACCGCGCCGTGGCTGATGCGCGATTACTAGCGAATCCAGCTTCATGAGGTCGAGTTGCAGACCTCAATCCGAACTGGGGTGGAGTTTCTGGGATTGGCTCCGCCTTACGGCCTCGCTGCCCTCTGTTTTCCACCATTGTAGCACGTGTGTAGCCCTGGACGTAAGGGCCGTGATGACTTGACGTCATCCCCTCCTTCCTCCAGCTTGCGCCGGCAGTCTCGTTAGAGTCCCCGCCTCTCGCGTTGGCAACTAACGATAGGGGTTGCGCTCGTTGATGGACTTAACCAAACACCTCACGGCACGAGCTGACGACAGCCATGCAGCACCTAGTTTCGGGTCGCCTTGCGGCGAAAGACACCTTTCAGTGTCCGTCCCTAACTTTCAAGCCCAGGTAAGGTTCCTCGCGTACCATCGAATTAAACCACATGCTCCTCCGCTTGTGCGGGCCCCCGCCAATTCCTTTGAGTTTCACCGTTGCCGGCGTACTCCCCAGGTGGATGACTTATCGCTTTCGCTTTGTCACTCAG
>JAOAFU010000105.1 GCA_026416115.1 Bacteroidales bacterium
ATTTGTCGCTCACATAGCCCCACAGAGCTTTGAGTACGTTTTCGTAAAACTTTTCCTCCTGCTGTGATTCGAGAAACTCTTTAGCCGATTGCAAACGTTTTGTTGCAATTTTATTCGCCTTTCGCAATTTTACAGCTGCAATATTGGCATTAGCCTTAATCTGATTGCGCATAAACCATACGAAAAGTCCAAAAACAGCCAATGAAATGAGATATAACGAACCAAATAAAGGTTTTGTAACGATAAAATCGGCCGTCCGATTAAGTTGCAGATGCTTAGTTTTTATAAACTGTATGTCTTTGCCTAAAAATTTTACATCCTCTTTATTAACGCCCTGAACAATAGTAGTTTTACCCTCATCGGCACTTTTTTCGACGTTGATAACCAGCTCGCCAGTCGAAGCTGTCTTGTACTGCTTACTTTGCAAATCGAACCAGGTAAATTCGATTGGGGCAATTTTGAAAGTTCCAGAATGTCGAGGAATGATCAAATACTCGAACGATTTGGAACCTTCAATACCATTTAGTGTTGCTTTTGTGTTAACAGTAACTTTGGGGTCGTATGTTTCGAAATCGGTTGGAAACTTAATGTCAAAAGGCTGAATAATTTTTAGATTTCCATTTCCCGAGATGGTTATTTTAAGGTTGATAGCATCGTTGGTTTTGACATTTTGTTTGTCGAGGGTAGCCTTGAATGTATAGTTACCAATAGCACCCTTGAAGCTTTGGGGAGCGTTAGAAGGAAGAGCCTTTACAGTAATTTTCACAGGTTTACTGCTCACTTTTTTTCGAATCTCCTTGACCTGCGGCCCCCAGAAGTCGTCCCAGATACTTCGTGGACGTCGAGAAACAGGGACCTGTACTATGGCCTGAAGTGAGAACGGGTCGATTGTGAGTTGTCCTGGGTTTTGAGGTATTAACACCATTCTTTGCATTACACCCGTTCCATATACCTGACCATTTATTACTTCACGTTCGAGATGTTGTAAGGGGGGAGTCTCGATATCCTGGCGAAAAAAACCGTTGAAAGAAGGATAGTCGACCTTTTCGATACTTGAAATGTTAAGACGAGAGTAAAGTTTGATGGTTGCTATAATTTTTTCGCCTTGGTAAACATTAGTTTTATCGACAAGAATACGTACAAAAATATCGTCGTTGCCGGCTTCAGCCACAACCTCATCTTGATTGGCATCGGAACCAGAAGCAGCAGGTTGTGCCGAACCACCGGCCGAGGAGCTACCCGCTGGTTTTCCCGAGGCCACTACCTCAATAGTTAGACTGTTGGAGAGATACGATTTTCCGTCGACAGTAGCTTTGGCCGGATCGATCGTGAAAGTCCCAGCTTTGGTTGCTGTAAAATAATAGCTATAACTGAAAGTAACATTCTGAGTTACTTTGCCATTGATATACTGGATGCTGGTGCTACTCGACTGGCTGGGTCCTCCGATAAGACTCAAACCTTTAAACTCGGGCGGACGAAAACCCGATGGCTGTGCATTAATGGTATAGGTAATCTCAAATTGTTCGCCAACCTCAACAACCCTCGGCCCGCTGGCCGTAAACTGGATATTGTCGGCTAACAATGAGTTTAACCCCCAAAAAACACCTATTATCGATAAAATATATCTCATGAATTTCAATTTTTACTTAATGAAAGGTCAATGTCCAACAAATTGTAATTTCAATAAAACATTCGATAAAATTCTGCCATTATCTGTTTGCAAATTGTATCAATCAAAATCTTTACCAATCTTTATCGGGACGTACCCTCGCACCTTTTGCCTGCTCTTTCTTTACCTTATCCTGCGTATTGTTTTCATCGTTTTGTATAGCTTCTAACAGCTGATTAGCTTGTTCTTTGGTCATCCTTGCGCCTTGGGGTTGATTTCCCTGCTGATCATTATTTTGTTGGTTTGACTGATTATTGTTTTGATTGTTTTGGTTTTGATCCTGATTCTGATTATTTTTTTGATTCTGGTTCTGCCCTTGATTATTTTGTTGATTAGGCTGATTTTGTTGATTCTGTTGTGGTGGATTTTTGAGCAATTTCTGGGCTAAAGCCAAATTATATTTTGTTTCCAAGTCTCGAGGGTTTAATCTTAAGGCTTGTTTGTATGCCTCAATACTCTCGGCAATTTTCTTTGTCTGCAACAACGAATTACCCAAATTGTGATAAGCTTTTGGTAGATCATTTTTCGACAACCCTCCACTACCAATAGCTTTTTGATAGGCTGCAACAGCTTCTTCGAACTTACTCTGTCGGTAGAGTGCATTACCCAGATTGTATTGAGCTACTGAAAAATTGTCATGTTTTTCGAGGGCCTTCCGGTACAAAATTTCGGCCTCGTTGTAATTTTTCTTCTCGTATGCACTATTCCCTTTTCTTACATATTTTTTTTCGGGTTGTTGGCCATTTGCTGTATCTACAAGGTTAAGCAGCAATAATCCCCCTAACCCTATGGTTAAAACATAATTTTTAATTAAATATTTCAAGTATTCGAGTAAATTATTCAAAGTTTGCATTTTCATCCCCTCCCCGATTCATTTTTTTTTAAAGTATTAAGCGTAAATTCGAAGAGATTAAAGTTAGCCCATCGACTGCTTTTTCGTTCAATTACTAGAATTTCGATAAATAAAAGCAGCAACGAAACGGCAAAGAAATACATAAACTGATCGTTGTAATCAGAGAAAATTTTGGCTTCGTATTCTTTCTTGTCTATCTTTTTTAGCTTATCGATAAGTTTATTAATACCAGCTTGGGCATTATTTCCCGGGATATATTCGCCACCTCCGGCAGAGGCCATTTTTATAAGGGTTTCTTCGTCGAGTTTGGTAATAACCGTATTCCCGTCTTTATCTTTTTTAAATTCGTAAGGATTTAGTGGATTGACAGGGATTGGGCTCCCCTCTGGTGTTCCCATCCCTATTGCATAAACCAAAATTCCTTTATCGTCGTGAAGTCTTTGAGCAAGCTCGACAGGATCGCCCTCGTGGTCTTCACCATCGGTAATGACGATGATAACCTTTTGCAGTTCGGAAGGTGTAAAGGAGGCTGCAGCCATTTCGAGAGCTTTGTTGATTACCGTCCCTTGTACCTGAACTATGTTGGTATTGATATGGGAAAGGAACATTTTAGCAGAGACATAATCGGCAGTAATGGGAACCTGAATATAGGCTTCACCTGCAAAAACTACTAAACCAATCTTATCATCCTCCAGGCGATCGATGAGTTTAGAAAGAACCTGCTTTGCTCTTTCAAGACGGGAAGGTTGAATATCCATGGCATTCATGCTGTTCGACACATCGAGAGCAATCATTATCTCAATGCCCTTACGTTTCACCTCCTGTAACTTTGCTCCCATCTGCGGACGAGCCAAGCCTAAAATTAAAAAAGCCAGTGAAGAGAGTAAAAGATAGAACTTCCATACAGGTTTGGTGTTCGACACATCAGGGGTAAGCAGACTTACCAAATGCAAATCACCAAACTCTGCCAGTTTTTTTTGCCTACGTAAACGGACATAATGAAACCAAGCTGCAATAATTGGCAACAATATTAAAAAATATAGCATGTAAGCATTTGCAAACCTAAACATATCATTTACAATTTAGGGTAAAGAAACTATAAAACCCTGACGTATTGCAAGCGAACAAAGCAAAAGAATAAAAGCAGCGAGCCCAAACGCAAAATATTCTTCATCTCGTCTTTTATATTCCTTTACTTCTACTCTGTTCTTTTCCATTTTGTCAATTTCCTTATATATTTCTCTAAGTTTTTGATTGTTAGTAGCTCTAAAATATTTACCCCCTGTAATTTGTGCAATTTGTTGCATCAAGGGTTCGTCTATTTCAACCTCCATATCCTGATACTGGGTTCCAAAAGGGGTTTGAACCGGATAGGGTGCCATGCCGCGTGTTCCTACCCCAATGGTATAAACCCGAATGCCAAATGTTTTAGCAATCTCGGCTGCCGTTATGGGTGCAATACTTCCCTGATTGTTGACCCCATCGGTAAGTAGGATAATCACCTTACTGGGCGACTTAGAGTCCTTAAGTCGATTTACAGCAGTAGCCAAGCCCATTCCAATAGCAGTGCCATCGTTAATCATTCCCATTTTAATGTTTTTCATAAGGTTTAATAGAGTCGCATGATCGGTAGTCAGAGGGCACTGAGTAAAACTTTCGGCAGCAAAAACTACTAAACCAATACGGTCGTTGGGGCGACCAGCAATAAATTCTGCTCCAACCTCTTTAGCAGCTTCAAGCCGGTTTGGTTTGAAGTCGGCGGCCAGCATACTCCCCGAAATATCGAGCGTCAATACAATATCAATACCTTCGGTAGTAATGTTACGCCATTTATTGGTCGACTGAGGACGAGCCAAGGCCGTTATAATCATTGCCATTGATAAAAGCTGCAAAGCAAAAGCCAGATGCCGAAGCCATATCTTGCCGCTGGTTTTGATACCTGCAAAGCGACTCACATCCGATACCTGTAACGATGCTGTGGAGCTTTTCCACTTTTTTAGATACCAGACTATTACGGGCAACAATAATAATAGTAAAAGAAATGCTTTTGGATTATCGAATACTATATGGCTCATAGCTTTTGTTCTCCGACTTGATTTTCAGTATTAATATTTTCTGAAGGTAATATAAGCGTTTTAGACACAAATGTGTATGCAACATGCCATGCGTGGTCATTTTCATCGGGCAATGGTTCAGCTTTTGCGAACTTAACCAGGTCGGCTAATTGAAGCATTTGATGTAATTCCTCAACCTGTTCTCTTGGTACACCCTCCAACGAGCTCATTGTCTGATAAATCTCGAGTGTAGTACTTTCCAAAGCAGGTACATTAAATCTTGCCTCTATGTAGGTACGAATAATGTCTGTTAACCTCGAATAATACTCTTTAAATTGCCCCTGCTGCCATAGTTTAGCATTCTTCAGTTTCTCCAATTCCCTAAAAGCTACAACATGTGCAGGTTCGGCTGGTTTTTCCATAAACGGAAACAAAGGCTTGTTTTGTTTCCATCGCAAATATGCATATATCCCCAAGGCAACAAGAATAAGAAATAATAGCGTAATTCCCATAAAAGGTAAAACCTCCTTAAAAGTCAGAGGTAATTTAATTACCGTCTTTATATCGGCAATCTTGGTCAAATCTTTAATAGGGATAGTATTTACAACAAGAATTACTGGGTCGGAAATAATCGAATCTTCCTTGTTTTCGAAAAAATATTTGAAAACAATGGGACCAACCTGATAAAGCCCACTATCAAATGAAGTCACCAAATAACGTTGTTGGACCTTAATACGCTTATTATCGAGTCGTTGTGTGTCATTAGGAAAAAATTTAAGAATCTCAATTTTTCCGGCCAATGAATCTCTGAAATTTGGAAGGATTACTTTCGCATTTTCGGGTTGTTCGACTGTAACGGTAAGATTAATCTGATCGCCGATAAGAATCTGTGTTGAGTCGAACCTGGCATCGACCCTAATAGAAGAGTTTGCATTAAGAAAATTCAAAGCACTAACAACAATCTCAATGAATATAATATTTACTATTCGCCACATAAAATTTTCTATCTTTTTTCGAAAAGCTGAATTAGAGGTCGCACATAATCCTGTCCGGTATAAAATTGGGCTGAATCAACACCTGCTTTAGAAAATGTGTTATTGAGATTTTCCTGATGCTTAAGCCACCATTTTCTATAATATTCCCGAACAGATGGGTTGGACGTGTCAATCCATTGTTCAATTCCTTTTTCGGCATCTTTAATTTTTAAAAGCCCAATATCGGGAAGTACTGTTTCGCGCACGTCGATAATTTGTAGAGCAGCTATATCGTGCTTACGGTTGGCAATTTTTAAAGCATCAAAAAATTGTAGTTCCCCTGAGGCAGAATAATCGATAAAGTCGGAGATTACGAAAGCCGTACAACGTTTTTTGATTGAGTTGGTAAGATACCTCAAAGCATCGGCAATATTGGTTGTTGTATGCTCGGGCTCAAAGGCAAGAAGTTCGCGAATGATATGCAGAGTATGTTGACGACCTTTTTGAGGCAAAATTACCTTTTCTACCCGATCGGTAAAAAACATGGCCCCAATTTTATCGTTGTTTTGAATAGCAGAGAAAGCTAGAACTGCAGCAATTTCGGCTATAAGTTCTTTTTTAAGTTGACCCTGTGTACCAAAAAAACGCGACCCGCTTACATCAACCAAAAGCATTACCGTTAACTCGCGTTCCTCCTCGAAAACTTTAACAAAAGGATGATTAAAGCGTGCAGTAACATTCCAATCGATATTACGAATATCATCGCCATACTGATATTCCCTCACTTCGGCAAAGGCCATACCTTTACCTTTAAAGGCACTATGATATTCTCCGGCAAAAATATTTTTAGTAAGCTTACGCGAGCGGATTTCAATTCTCCTAACTTTTTTTAATATTTCGTTTACTTCTGCCACTATTCTATGTTTTTCGTTTTACCACTATGGTAAAAAACCATTCTTCTTTTTTCAGCTCCACAAAGAATATTTTGTCTTTATCCACAAAGACCCACTTGTTTTCTCCTGCTTTCTTATAATATTTGTTGAGCTCGTCGGTTCGTATTTTTAAATTTGAGTAGTCGCTCATCAGCTTTGTGTGTGTGCATACATTATTGTTATCGAGAAAGAACAAGTAGGTTTCTTCGTTATATTTATCGACAAATTTTATATAGTTAAACGTCGTATTAACAGCACCTTCATCGAGGTCGAAGCTTGGATTGTTTTTCTGCATGGTTTTAATGATATCCTGCTTATTCATGCCTATGTAATTTACAGGTTGAGCCTGCAGGGCAACAGTAAAAAATATACTCAGAATAACTGTTTTCATTTTTTCGGGTATTTTATATATAGCCCGAAAGATAATGATTTTTATCAAAAGAACTTACTTTTTATGGAACTTCGACCGTATTCAGAATTTCGGTAATAATATCCTCGGTAGTGATATTTTCGGCTTCGGCCTCGTAAGTTAAACCAATACGATGGCGGAAAACATCGTGACATACGGCACGAACATCCTCAGGAATCACGTAACCTCTGCGCTTAATAAAAGCATATGCTTTGGCTGCAGCTGCTAAGTTAATGCTCGCGCGCGGCGAACCTCCGTAGGAAATCATAGGAGCAAACTTTTCGAGTTTATACTCAGCAGGATAACGTGTTGCAAAGACAATATCGAGAATATATCGCTCAATTTTTTCGTCCATGTATACATCTTTAACAACCGACTTAGCCTTTACAATATCTTCGGGTTTGAGCACAGCCGAGGCTTTTGGAAAGTTATGTGCCAGGTTCTGCCTTATAATCAACCGCTCTTCTTCTTTTCGGGGGTATGTAATAACTACCTTAAGCATAAAACGATCCATCTGAGCTTCGGGCAATGGATAGGTTCCTTCCTGCTCAATCGGATTTTGGGTGGCTAGAACCAAAAATGGCTGAGGTAACTTGTGTGTTTCGGAACCAATTGTTACCTGTCGTTCTTGCATTGCCTCGAGTAAAGCACTTTGCACTTTGGCTGGTGAGCGGTTTATTTCGTCGGCCAAAATAAAGTTGGCAAAAATAGGACCTTTACGCACTATGAATTCTTCGCTCTTCTGACTATAAATAAGCGTACCTATTAGGTCGGCAGGCAAAAGGTCGGGAGTAAACTGAATGCGGCTGAACTTTGCATCGATTGCATTTGCCAATGTATTGATGGCAAGCGTCTTAGCAAGGCCGGGTACTCCTTCGAGCAGTATGTGTCCATCGGACAAAAGTCCGATAAGTAAGCTCTCAATTAAGTGCTTTTGACCCACTATAACCTTATTGATTTCCATCGACAAAATGTCGACAAAGGCGCTTTCTTGCTGGATGCGTTCGTTAAGTTCTTTAATGTTGGTAACTGTCTGCATAAATTTTATCATTTCGTTGCATACAAAGTTCCATATTTTCGAGCGGTAGCCAAAGCAAAAATTTCTTACCAGTTGTTAAAATTTCTTAATAATTAACCCGTTGAGATATAGAATTGATATTGTTAGGGATATCAAAAAGTAATTACAAGATCGTTATAAAAGTCTATTTTTTTGGAAAACTTCACAGTAATAATTCAGGAAAAGATTGGTTACTTTTGCGTGTTTTATAAAGAAAAAATGGTTCGTGAAGACGATATAATTAAAGCAGCGAGTTACATCAGAGAGGGAAAATTGGTAGCTTTCCCAACAGAGACTGTTTACGGTTTGGGGGCCAATGCATTGGATCCTCTGGCTGTTGCTAAAATTTTTGAGTTAAAACGCCGCCCCTCATTCGATCCGCTTATTGTACATATTGCCGATATTAGAGACATAAGTACATTGGTTGCAACTAATGATAATCGAATATATCAGCTTGCCGAGAAATTTTGGCCAGGTCCTTTAACTCTTGTTCTTCCCAAAAAATCGACGGTTCCTGATATTGTTACAGCTGGTTTACCCAATGTTGGTATACGGATGCCTAACCATCCAATAGCCCTCTCGCTTATCAAACAAGCCCAAAGGCCTATTGCTGCACCCAGTGCTAACAAATTTGGAAAAGTAAGCCCAACAACTGCACAGCATGTACAAAAACATCTTCCGGGTGTTGATTTTATTCTCGATGGGGGTAAGACCCAAGTTGGAATTGAATCGACAATTATTAAGCTCAACGAAAAAGGGTTTGATATCCTTCGAAATGGCGTAATTACTAAAGAAGATATTGAAAAAATTATCCCCTATGCACCTGAAGATAAAGACAAAAATGCTGTGCTTGCCTCAGGAATGATGCATTCTCATTATTCGCCCGACAAACCCATTTATATTTTAAACGATAATCTAAAGGTTGATCGTGAAAAAGCTGGATTGCTCAGTTTTACTGGTCAAGATATCTACGGATACAAAAAAGTTATCTATGTATCTAAAAACACGGATATGAGAGAGTATGCTGCAAACCTTTTTGAGGCCATTCATCAGCTGGAAGACTCTGACGTTGATTATATAGTTGCCGAGCCCGTTCCTGAGGAAGGTATTGGTATGGCCATAATGGATAGGCTCAAAAAGGCTTCGTATCGATATCAAAAACGATAACTACTATAATAAAAAAAGAGCCCCGGGCATTTACCCGGGGTTCTTAATCTGAATTTTTTAATTCTTAATAATCCTTCTGCTCTCAACTCGATTACCCGACCATACTTTAATCAGATAAACACCCTGTTTTAAAGAAGATGTACTAAGTGTAATTTGCGACTGATTAGGCGAAGCTTTCAAGCAGACTCGTCCAGATAGATCATAAACAGCAAGGTTAGTTATGTTTTCAGAAGCCGTAACCGTAATTACTTCGTTGAAAGGAACGGGATAAATCTTAATAAAGTCAGAAGCATCGGAGATATTATCCACCTTAGTCATAGTCTGAGAACTTAAGGTTCCATAGACTTCGAGCTCGAAAATTGAATAGCCCCATTGGGTTCCTCGGGCAGTGCAATATATGCGAACGTATCGACCTGTTGCATTAAGACCAGTATGATCGTTAATGAGAGCGGTGTTACCTGTTATGGTTTTTATAGTTGTCCATGTCGAACCATTGGGCGAAACTTGTATTTGATAATCGCGGCCATAAGCAGCCTCCCAGGTAATTTTAACCTGGCTAATGTTGTAATTGGCACCCAAATCAACATATATCCACTGCGGATCGCTGAAAGCACTCGACCAGCGAGTAGCTGTATTACCATCAACGGCAGCACTGCCAGGGTATGCGGCCGACTCGGTGGATGAAACGGTAGTGGGCTTGTTTAACGCCACGTTCGACAAAGCAGAAGCA
>JAOAFU010000221.1 GCA_026416115.1 Bacteroidales bacterium
CCGTAAATTTTCAGAGGTTAAGTATGCAAAGGCAGCAGGTACTGGGCTTAAGCCACGTACCAGATTATGAATATGAGTAGCAGATTGATTCCAATTTATCTTACAAGTATCTTTAAAAATTTTAGGCGCTATTTTAAGAGGTGCTATTTCGGAAATGACGTTTTGGGGGATAGGTTGAAAAGCACCAGTTTCAATTGCATCGACTGTTTTTAATAATAACTTAGCACCAATATTCATAAGTTTATCGTGTAGTTCACCGGCAGTTTCGTTGGGGTCTATATCAACTTTTTCGGAAAATATTATCTGTCCGGTATCGATTTCTTGCTCGATAAAGAAAGTAGTTACACCTGTAACGCACTCGCCATTAATAATAGCCCAATTAATAGGGGCAGCACCCCGATACTGCGGCAATAAAGAGGCATGCAAATTAACTGTACCTTTTGGAGGCATCTGCCAAACCTCAGCTGGTAACATTCGAAATGCGACAACAACAAACAGATCGGCCTTATATTCGGCAAGATGTTTAATAAAATCAGGATCTTTAAGTTTTACGGGTTGTAAAACAGGCAAACTGTGGTCGAGTGCATAAATTTTAACAGGCGACTGCTGTATTTTCATCCCACGCCCGGCCGGTTTATCGGGCGCAGTTACAACAGCAACCACATCGTGTCGACTTTCGTGCAAAATTTTAAGCGAGGGAACTGCAAACTCGGGTGTTCCCATGAATACTAACCGTAATCCCATCAACTTTCTTTTAAATTATCCCATTGAATATTTCCGTAACGGGCAATATTTAGAAAGTGACCCATCTTTTCGACTTTAGTTCTAAGATAAAGTTCATTATGAGGGTTTGGCTCAACGATAATAGGTATATTTTCGACTATTTGCAATCCATATCCTTCAAGAGCAATTCTTTTTTTGGGGTTATTGGTAATAAGCCTCAGCTTACCCAACCCAAGAGCACGCAGAATGCTAGCTCCAATGCCATAATCGCGTTCATCGGCCTCGAAACCAAGCTGCAAATTGGCTTCCACGGTATCGAGCCCTTTTTCCTGAAGTTTATATGCCCTCATTTTATTGAACAAACCGATACCTCTACCCTCCTGGCTTAAGTAAACCAACGCTCCCTTACCTTCTTTTTCAATCATCTGCAATGCACGATGCAGTTGGTCGCCGCAGTCGCAGCGTAGCGAACCAAATATATCGCCCGTTACGCACGACGAATGTACGCGAACCATCACAGGTTCGTCGGGGGTCCATTGGCCCTTAATAATTGCAACATGTTCGAGCCCGTTCGATTTTTGAATAAACGGAATCAGTTCGAAATTTCCGTAAATTGTAGGCAGATTCACTTTCTCGCCCATTACAATGAGGCTTTCGCGCTCAAGCCTATACGAGATAAGATCTTTAATAGAAATAATTTTGAGTCCAAATTTTTCGGCCAACAGCATTAGCTGAGGTAAACGAGCCATCGTTCCGTCGTCGTTCATAATTTCGACGAGTACTCCACCGGGTTTCAGTCCGGCTAAAATTGAAAGATCGACAGCAGCTTCGGTATGTCCAGCTCTTCGTAATACGCCTTTACTACGAGCCCTCAAGGGAAATACATGTCCCGGGCGGGCTAAATCGTCGGGCTTAGTGTTTTCATCTACCAGAGCACGTATAGTCATTGCACGATCGTATGCCGAAATACCTGTAGTACAACCACGCCCGATTAAATCGACCGAGACTGTAAAAGCCGTTGAATTTGCAGAAGTATTTTTATCGACCATAGGGTCGAGTTCAAGTTCATCGCAACGTTCCTCAGGCAAGGCAGCACATATAAGCCCTCTGCCATGGGTTGCCATAAAATTAATAATCTCGGGGGTTACCAGTTCGGCTGCACATATAAAGTCTCCCTCGTTCTCCCTGTCCTCGTCATCGACGACTATCACAATTTTACCCTCTTTTATGGCTTCAATTGCCTCGTCGATTGTATTTAGCTTTATTTCTGCGTTGCTCATAAAAATAATTTTTACTGCTTAAAAAGCTGCAAAGTTAATTAATATTCAGTTTTGCGATGACATTCGTTTGGCCTTTTCCCAATTGACCGATTGACGCCCTCGCAGGTATCTAATTAACCCAAGTACAAGGGCATAATTCATCATCATAAGATAATAAGGAAAAAAAATAAATTTATAACGTATCTTATGTCGTCGCAAAACGAAACCTAACCCCACCCACAAATAAAAAAGAATTTGGATATAAAGAAACCAACGATAAAATATGTGATGATTAAAAATGAGAATGTTCGTAAAGAAAACAGCGATAATTGAAGGAGGTACAGCTACCCAGCGAAGAATTTTATGCGACCAGAACTGGATTGCAAAAAAACCGTAACGCCATATATTTAGTAAAGATTTCAAACGGGGAATCGCCTGAATACAACCAGCTGCAATACGAACTTTACGTTTCAGCTCATCGGCAATTGAGAACGAAGCTAACTCGGTAGCAACAGCCTTATGGGCATATTTAATCCTATACCCTTTTTCGATCATTCGCATCGATAGTACAAAATCGTCGAGAATAGTATCGGGTTCTAAAGGTTCGAACAAGCAAGAACGAATAGCACATATTTCGCCAGCTGCACCAACCGTAGAATTTACTTCCGATTCGAGCCATTTGATAAACGATTCGACTCTCCAGTATACTCCTTCTCCAGCACCTTGTGCACTTTCCTGTTCGGGTAAAAGGATATGTTTTTCGCCCGCCACACAACCCACATGCGAATAGGAAAAGAGTTTTACAACTTCGCGCACTGTTGTAGGCGAGAGCATACTGTTGGCATCGCAAAAAATTACGATATCCGAATCGACATATTGCATACCCCTGTTGATAGCACCTACCTTGCCTTTACGCTCGGTCGAATGAATTACCTTCATATCGGGATACTGACTTAATAATTTTTCAGATCCATCGTCTGATCCGTCGGTAACCCAAAGAAAAAAGAGCTTTTGCTTAGGATAATCGAGTTGGCGTAGGTTTTCAACTTTGGATGGTATGATATCCTTTTCGTTATATGCAGCTATAAAAATGGTAACAGACGGTTCGTAGTTTTCCGAAACAGCTTTCTTTTCTTTAAATATCGATTTAAAAGCCCAAATAATTAGTAGGAGTATAAGATAACCCCCATAGGTATAAAGGATAATAGCTAAAAAGAACCAAAATGCAATCTCACTCATAATTTCGTTTCATTTTCGTGCAATAATCGCTGAAAGAATTCGCTAACCCTTTTAGCTATCTGAATATTGTCGAAAGTTTTTCGGACAAAATCCATTGCATTTTTTGCAATAGCCGACAGCTTAATAGGATCTCCAACTAAAGTTGTTATATGTTTAGCGAAGAGGCTTGGATCGTCGGCAACAATAATTTGTTCGCCACTCACAACAGGAATACCTTCTGCCCCGATGGTTGTAGTAATCACCACCTTGCCATGAGCCATAGCTTCAATAATCTTAACCCGCATACCACTTCCACTGAGGATAGGCACAATCATAATATCGGCAATTTCGAGAAAATCGGACGATTTCTCTACTTCGCCATGAAAAAGCAGGTTACGGACAGTTGTTAATTTTTTCTGAAGCCACCCAGGAGCATTACGCCCCGCAACATGAAATATCATGTATGGATTCGATTCAAGAACTTTAGGCCACACGTTTTCGACAAACCAGAAGAGACCTTCCTGATTGGGTGCCCAATCGAGAGCGCCTAAAAACATAATAGCCCTTTGTTGAGTAAGAGTCAATTCCTTTTCAATACAATCGACCCCAACAGGAGCTACTTCCATAGGACCTTTGTAGCCATATTTAAGAAAAGCCTGCCGATCGCGATCGGTAATAGGCAAAAGGGCATCGGATAACATCAGCATCTTACGCTCGAACCGAACAATTCGATTGGCAAGATTAAAATAGTACCATCGCTTTATAAGATTTTGCTCATTTATTGCAACGCGACGCCATATTTCGTGCTCAATATTGTGTGCGCGGATAACTACGTTTGCACGCGAATATTTTCTAATGAAAGGAATGTAAAACCCCAAGTACGGACCCTCAATCTGGACAATATCAAATTTCTCAATTTGCAACAAAGAAATCAATTCGCGTAAATAAACTGGCAAATAAAAGCGCGAGGCCGTATATGGAATTCGAGAGAATAGGAGATTGAAAATAATACCAACTGCATTAATATCAGTATCGACATCGACATATTTTAGTGTAAGTCGTTCTACACCATGCTTATCATATTGTACAACCCTATGTTTAAGTGTATTCATAGCCAGTACATATACCTCGTTGCCTACCTGAGCTAACCCACGAGCTAGGTTGAAAATGGCTATTGCACCACCATCTTTAGGCGGGAAAGGAGGTTTAGGCGATAGGATTAAAATTTTCATGGCAGTAAGGTTTATAAATTATTTTTGGGTTGTTTTGAAATTAGTATCTTTTCGTTCAATGTTAAATACCCTAAGTATCAACCCCTTAATTCTATCGAGAAAGCGATAGTAGAACTCGAGATTAAAAACTACCGAATCGTTGGTAGCTTTGATTGTAAGATATAATCCAATAGGTAAAAGAGTCATTGAAGCTAACCAAACGCCCTGCCAAGTAGGCCAAAACGACTCTCGAGCCATTTTCTCGCCAGTCAGATTTACAATGTAATAAATTACAAAAAATACTACCGAGATAACCAAAGGTAGACCAAATCCACCCTTACGAATAATAGCACCAAGCGGTGCACCAATGAAAAAGAAGATGATACAGGCAAGCGAAAGAGTAAATTTTTTGTGCCATTCGATTTCGTGCTTCCGTAGCCTAATCATTTTATTTCGCCTTACCTCCGATTCGGTAGTTAGAGTACTTCGAACGCTACGCGCTTCGGACAATGCCATTGAAATAACCGATGATTTTTCGCTTTTAGAGTTCAAAAGATAATAATAAAGGAATCTAACATTTCTAAAATCTTTAATGGGAGGTATTGTATCCTCGACCTGACGATTGGCTGGGTTAAAAATTTTGACTGGATAAAGGTTATTAATAGATAAACTCGTTTTAATTGAAATTACATCGCTGTTAATCTCACGATTCATTGAATCGATACTGTATTTAAGCTGTGAAAGATTCATCATCTGGAAATTGTTTCGAAAAAGACCTTCCTGCGTTCGCTGAAAATCAAATCCTTCGAGCGGAATAGTAATCACTTGTTGCTTAAATCGATCGCGTCGAAAAGGATAGGTTCGTGTAACATATGCCCGACGTCGTTCTTCAGGCATATCAACATAGGTTTCGCCACTATACAAGGTAATAATAAGCATACGATTATCGGCGGTAACCTTAATAGTTCCGGAATCGGCAACCGTAACACTTGTATTCCCCATATTTTGGGTGTGGTCGTAAATCTTTAGCTGATACAGAAGATTTGTTTTATAGTCTTTTTTCCCAATTTTGATGGTATACCCCTCAACTCCATTGTAGTAAACACCTTCCTTAATTTGCAACTCGGGGCGATGCTGCTGGATATCGTAAAGTAAAGATCTGAATTTCAAATTATAGTATGGCAACGAAATATTAGAATAGAAAAAAGCTAAAATGCTAATTACCCCCATCAATAAAATGAGTGGGTACATGATTTGCCATAGCGAAATGCCGGATGATTTAAGCGCGGTAAGCTCGTTATTCTCGCCTAAGTTTCCAAAAGTCATGAGAGCAGCAAGCAAAATAGCCAGTGGTAATGCAAGAGGAACAAAAGTAGCCGATGCATATAGAAGTAGTTCAGCTAATATCCCAATAGATAAACCTTTACCTACCAAATCGTCGACATACTTCCACAAAAATTGCATCTGCAATAAAAAGATAACAATAAAAAAGGTCAACAGTAAAGGGGTAAAAAACGATTTTAGAACGAAATAATGTAATCGTTTTAGCTTAAATCTCCGTTTGAGGCTATATGGCAACATGCTGCACATTTATTTTGCCTCAAAATTAGTTATTTTGTACCGCAAATAGATATATCGGCAGTATTTTTTCCTAAGCCGAACATAAAAGAATTAGATAACGTAATTTTATTTGCATAAAAAAAATTTATATATTGCAAAAGCATAAAAAAGCTATTTAAGGCATGAGGAAAAAAATTGAGTTAGAATTCGTGATGCGGACATCGCCAAAAGTTTTATTTCCGCGGCTCAGTACACCAGCAGGACTCACCGAATGGTTTGCCGATAATGTCACCGTACGATCGAAGAATATATACGACTTCCATTGGAACAAAACCATACAAAGTGCCGAGCAATCGTATCTGCGCGAAAATGTAGTTGTTCGTTACGATTGGCTCGATGCTTCTGAAAAAGATACAGGTTTTTTTGAGTTTCGTATCCGCATAGATGAATTAACAGGCGATGTTTCTTTAATTGTGACCGACTTTGCCGAAGAGGATGAAGTGGAAGAAACCATCGAACTATGGAATACCCAGATCAATCACCTTAAACATATTTTAGGTTTGTAAAAATTCATGGTTACAATTTCATTCACAGGCAAAGCACATTTTTTTGAGATTTAGCTAATTTGAAACTTGCAAGAGAATTAAAGATCTGCTAGATTATTTGTATAAATACGCAAATATCCATACTCGAAGAGTCAAGTTAAGGCATTTTACAACATTATTAAAATTACTCTGACTTTTCCATCGATAGTATAGTATATATGCTTTCTCAATTTAGCTAACAAATCCTACTATTTATCTAATATCCATATCTCTTATTATATTTTTGATATTTTTATTTTGAATATTAGTAATAATAAATAAAAAAATATTTTTATATTGCGTTTTTTTTAACCCTAAAATTAAAACTAAAATGAAACAATTGTATTGTATTGTATTATCT
>JAOAFU010000239.1 GCA_026416115.1 Bacteroidales bacterium
GAAGGCAGCACTTTCTTATATGCCCTCGCCAGTTCCGGCAATTTGTCGTACTCTCCTTTTATCAATGCTTCTTTTTTCTCTCTTCGCCACCGCTGTACTTGCTTTTCTCTATAAAATGCCTCATCAATTCTCGCATACTCCTCATAATATACCAACTCAACAGGTAATCTTTTTCGGGTGTGATTGGCTCCTTCTCCAGCCCGATGCTGGGCCAAACGTAACTCAAGATTGGTGGTACTACCAACGTAATAACTACCATCTGAGCATTTGAGTATGTACATGTAGCCTTTCATTATATTTTAATAATTGAATTATCATTTGAAAACCGAAGTTTTATCAATTTAATGTAATTTTTTCAGAATAAACTATTTAGCCATTACAAAGTATTTTTTCATGTTTATGCTAAAACCAAATTCTTAATTTATTAGTCAAAATTCTTCAAAATTTATCCAGAATTATTTTCACAAGTCTTTTTTTAAAGCTAAGCTTTAGAAATTTTAACCTATTAACATTTTTGGGTTAACCATTTAAATAAACAAAACTGAAAGGATACCCATTAAAAAAACCTCGAAAATTCATATATTTGAATACTATTAAGCTATGTTTTTGTTAAACTTAATGATTCTATCTGTGACTATTTGCTTCAATCTTTGATCGTTAAACTAGTTGTTTATGAAAAATTATGCAATTCTATTAAACTTCATGGTGTGGACATATCTCGCAAATGCCCAACCAATAATAAACAACGTTTTCAACCGAAACATCGCCAGCCTAAATGGTAAATGGCACATAATTATCGACCCTTACGATAATGGATACTACGATTACCGTATGCAGGAGAATCCCTGGGGTTTTTTCCGAAACCAAAAACCAGCCAATAAAAGCGAACGTATCGAGTACGATTTTGATAAAAGCGAAACACTCAATGTACCTGGTGACTGGAATTCGCAAAAACCCGAATTGCTTTTTTACGAAGGTAGTATTTGGTATAAACGCTCGTTCGATTATTCTCTTCCAAAGGGGAAAAAATTGTTTTTATGGTTTGGCGCTGTAAATTATCAGGCCGATGTATACTTGAACGGGAAAAAACTCGGCAGCCACGAAGGTGGTTTTACACCTTTTTACTTCGAAATCACAAACTTCGTTCAGGATAAAGATAACTTTGTAGTGGTTAGAGTCAACAATCAGCGTAAAGCCGACGGAGTGCCGACAATTAATACCGACTGGTGGAACTACGGAGGGATAACCCGCGATGTACTGCTTATCGAAGAAGACAGCATATTTATCCAAAATTACCATTTGTACCTCAATAACCAAAATCCTCAGCAACTGAGAGGATGGGTACAACTCAACAATAATAAGTCGGAAGAAAAAGTTAGAATCGAAATCCCCGAACTAAAACTCATCATCGAGGGTAAAACCGATGAAAAAGGGGTTTTTACCTTCGATCGCAAAATAAATAATCTTGTTCGATGGGAACCTTTAAAACCGAAGTTGTATACTGTATACTTATACCATGGTCGGCAGATCATGAAAGATAACATGGGATTTCGCACCATCACTACTCAAGGAAACAAACTTTTTATCAATGAAAAGCCGATATTTTTAAAAGGAATATGTATTCACGAGGAAATGCCCATGCGTAAGTCGCGAGCCAACGGATACGACGATGCAAAGACTCTTTTGGGTTGGGCACAGGAATTAGGTTGCAACTTTGTTCGATTAGCTCATTATCCCCACAACGAATACATGGTACGTATGGCCGATTCGTTGGGACTTCTGGTATGGTCGGAGATACCTGTTTACTGGACTATTCAGTTTGACAATCCGAAAACCTATCAATTAGCCGAAAAGATGCTTACCGAAAATATTGGCCGCGATCAAAACCGTGCCAGTATTATAATCTGGAGTGTAGGTAATGAGACACCGGTACACGAAGCACGTATTCAATTTATGAAAAATCTTGCTTTAAAAGCCAAACAACTCGATCCTACGCGGCTTGTATCAGCAGCAATGGAAGTCCATGTAGAACCCTCTAATCCGTTTATATATCATGTCGATGATCCCCTAGGCGAATACCTCGACGTGATTGCCTGCAACGAGTATGTTGGATGGTACGACGGATTACCTGATAAAACAGAAAAAATCACCTGGCAAACTAAATATAACAAACCATTTGTGTTTAGCGAGTTAGGAGCATGCGCCTTATTTGGGCATCACGGTGATTCCCTTACTCGATGGACTGAAGAATACCAGGAATATTTTTTCAATCAGCAAATAAAAATGCTAAATAAAGTATCCTTTTTAACCGGCGTTTCACCATGGATTCTGGCCGATTTTCGTTCGCCACGAAGACAATTGCCTGGTATTCAGGATTTCTGGAACAGAAAAGGATTAATTTCAGACCAAGGTCAAAGAAAAAAAGCCTTTTATGTAATTCAGAAATATTATAAAACTCGTTAAATTTATAAGATTCACTATTGTAATTTTATTCATTTGTTGTTATTAAAGTAAACTTAATATTAAGTTTATAACAAATTAATCTCATTTGCAATTGTATTTGAGCATTTGAGCTATTTTTAAGCAAAAAAGGTTAATGGTTGTTGACGAATTATTTTTGAAGTGCGCATACAAAGCATCGGAAATTGTTACTAAACAATACAGCACCTCATTTTCATTATCAACCTTCTTTTTACCTAAGGAGCAACGAAAGAGCATCTATGCCATTTATGGCTTTGTGCGGTTGGCCGACGAAATTGTCGATACTTTCAACAACTTCGACAAACATACTCTTTTTAACCAATTTATTAATGAGTTTTATTACTCTTTAGAACACGGTATAAGCTCCAATATTTTGCTTGTGTCGTTTGTAGATACTGTCAGAAAGTACAAGATACCGGTAGAGTATATCAATGCTTTTCTCGAAAGCATGCAAAAAGATCTTTCGAAAAAAGATTATGAAAGTACAAAAGAAACCGATGACTATATTTACGGTTCGGCTAATGTTGTAGGCCTAATGTGTTT
>JAOAFU010000100.1 GCA_026416115.1 Bacteroidales bacterium
ATCACCAGGTTGAACCAATAGTCCATTGTTATGATTAATCAGTTCGGGAATTCCACCAGCTTTCGTAGCCACAACGGGCCTCCCACAGGCCAACGACTCGGCAATTACTACTGCCATGGTCTCATAATGGCTGAAAAGAACTGTAAAATCGGATAAAACGATTTCCTCTGCCAGCTGTTGGTCAAACAACAAGCCTGTAAAATGAACAAATGGTCGAAGACCGAGTTCATCCACCATTTTTTCAATCATTGCTTTATCTGGGCCGTCGCCAATAAGGCGAAGTTGAAAATCCTGTCTAATGTGTCTAAGTTTGTTAACTGTACGAATAATCCCAGATATATTTTTCACATAATCATCGAAGCAAGTGATATTGCTAAAAATTATTTTTTCCTTCGGTCGATATTCATGGCCAATCTGAAAAAAAATATCGGGCACCACATTACGGATTACAACAAAATGCTTATTGGTATAACCTTTAGTCATCATAGCTTCTTTCAACCGGTTAGAAACAGCGGACACGCCTTTGCTTTTTGAAGTTAACCAGCGAGTAAGCCAAGCCCATAGCCAGTTTCGCGAAATGTTTTTCTCGGGTAAGAAGTAGGAACTATGCTCAGTTATAAAATAAGGAACACGAAAAAACCGACTAAGAAAAAAAGCCATTGTCCCCAGTCGTAAAGTAAGTACATGAACGTGAATACAATCGGGGCGTCCGAAAATATTTATTATGGTTCTAACTCCTTTTAAAAAAGCTAAAAGCCAAAAAATAGCCTTGAGGAGATGGGTAAATAAGAAAAACTGGTCTGAAATTTTTTTAAAGTATACAATAACTGTAAGAACATTGTCAAGTTCTTTAATTTCAATTTCGAAACAATAATGAGCCGATGGATCTGAAGTAACATGTAAAACAGCTACCTTGTTATTCAAGGCCACAACATTGGCATGACGTTGGACAAATAGGCCAGCCATTGCATCGAAACGTGTAGGATACCAAGCAGCAAAAAAAAGCACTTTTCGCATGTAAGGGTTTACATCATTAAAGTTTCAAAATCGATTTCCTGAACAGTGCCACCCAAATCAATTAGTTTGCTGTTTTCGCAACGTACAATACGAGCAGGGAACTTTTTAAGAAATGTGTAGTTGTGCGTTGCCATGATCACAGCACAGCCATTAGCACTGATTTCGTGAAGCAGCTGAACAATTTCGGAAGAAGTGTCGGGATCGAGGTTGCCAGTCGGCTCATCAGCCAAAATAATGTCGGGGTTATTAAGAAGCGCTCTTGCAATCACAACCCTTTGCTGTTCCCCCCCCGAAAGTTGATGAGGCATCTTGTAACCCTTTGTAGAAAGACCCACCATATCGAGGACTGCATTTATGCGTCTATCTGCTTCTTTTTTGTTCTTCCAACCGGTGGCTTTAAGCACAAAAGCAAGATTCTGGTATACGTTTCGATCGATAAGCAGTTGAAAATCCTGAAAAACTATACCCAGTTTACGACGAAGAAAAGGAATTTGCCTCTTTTTAAGTCGATGCAATAAGAATCCTGCAACAATTCCTGTTCCCTTTTGCAGAGGTATCTCTGCATTAATAGTTTTGATTAGGGAAGACTTCCCACTGCCAACCTTACCGATTAAGTACACAAATTCGGCTTTATTTAAAGTAAAATTCACTTCTGACAATACCAGGTGGTCGTCGTGGCTTATAACAGCTTCTTTTAATTCTATGACAGGTTCTACTTCAGACATTTTTTTTGTATTTGGCTCAAATATCGTTATATTTTTTCAAAACAACTGAACAACAATATTGACCATAATAAATATTAATTTTTCACAACTTAACATGTTTCCGTTAACTATCGAAATAAATTTATTATATTTATCAATAAATTGATTGCAAATCAAATGAACAAATGGGGAAAAATCATATTGCCCAAAAATAATACCTTATTGTATCTTCTAACAATTCTTATAACTGTAATAGCAACTTTTGCTATTTACGAAAGCAATAAGTACGTACTTGAAAAGCAGATACAAAAAGAGTTTAGTTATACCTCGCAAAAAAAGGCAGAAGAGGTTAAACAATGGTATGAATCCGAAAAATTTGCTGTTTCTTTTTTTCAACAAACAACTTTTTTCGCCCGCGGGTTGAAAGCATATCTTAACAACCCCAATGATGTAAAACTTAAAAAACAAATAATTGAGCGGCTTGCAGCTTCAAATAAAAATGAAAAATATGAAAATATTATTTTAACCGACAGTTTGGGAAATGTAGTGCTTTCCTTAAAAAATTTGTCCATCCGTAAAACCGACTCCTTAATCACAAGGGGTATCCAAGCTTCCATATTTAATGAAAAAATACACTTTCAGCAATTGTATGACAAAGGCCAAGCAACATATAAATTATTTTTTATAGTTCCTATTGGACTCCCTAATGAAAAGCCCTTTGCCACATTAATCTTTTCTATAGATCCACGTAAAGAACTGTTCGACATAGTAACAAAATGGCCAATTCTCGACTCAACAACCCATTTACATTTAATATCATACGAAAAAAACAAGTATGTCCTACTCAACCATTATCCCCAAGAAACCATTGAAAGTTTCTCGGTCAAAACACCAACAGCCGAATTTATAGCTTTACAAAATAAAGGGAAAGTGATAATTGGAAAAGACTTTTATGGAAAAAAAGTTGCAACTCTATCTATTCCAATCGAAAACACGGAATGGATTTTATTAGTCAAAGCAGATTATGAAAATCTTTTTGCTCCACTTGCAGATCGAAAAAGAATTTTTATCTGGACTGCTCTAGCAATAATAGTCACCATAAGCATTTTATTTAGGTTGATACAAATCAGTCAGGAGCGTTTTTTTTACAAGCAGCTATTGCATAAAGAACGGGTTTGGAACAATCAACTCAAGGAATATCGTACAATTCTATACAACATAGGTGATGGGGTAATTACTACCGATCGCAACGGAAGAATTACCATGATGAATGCTGTTGCTGAGCAATTAACAGGTTATAAGGAGGCAGAAGCAATTAACACACCCTTTGCAAAAGTTTTTAACATAGCCAACGAATATACCTTGGAACCAGTTGAAACTCCCATCGAGAAAGTCATACGCGAGAAAAGAGTTGTTGGATTAGCTAACCATACTGTACTTATCTCGCGCAATGGTGAAAAAATTCCCATTGTCGACAGTGGTGCACCAGTAATAGACGACTTGGGTAATATACAAGGAGTTGTTCTGGTATTCCGTGACGCACGAGAGGAGAAAATTCGAGAAGCCAAAATTCGTGAAGCAGAACGCCAATACAGGACCTTATTCGAGTCTATTCCAAATGGAGTAGCACTACACGAATTGGTTTTTAACCAAGAAAACCAACCTGAAAACTATCGAATACTTGCTGTCAATCACCGATATGAAGAGATATTACAAATATCCCGAGATCAAGCTATTGGTAAGTTAGCAACCGATTTATACTCAACCCCACTTCCTCCCTATCTCGACACCTATAAGCAAGTTGCAATGAGTAATTTGCCAGTCGAATTTGAAGCTTTCTTCCCCCAGGTTAATAAATACTTTCATATTTCAGTATTCAGCCCCGAAAAAAATAAATTTGCAACTGTTTTTCAGGATATAACTGAAAAAAAATTACTTGAAACCGAACGTTACCGTTTGCTCAATATTCTTGAGAGTAGTCTTAATGAGATATACGTTTTTGACTTTAACGACTGGCATTACGAGTATGTAAATCAGGGTGGAATACTAAACACAGGTTATTCTGCAAAAGAATTAAAAGAAAAGACACCAATAGATTTGTTATCGAACATTACAAAAGAAGAGTTTGAACAATTTCTTTTACCTGTCATAGAGAAGAAGAAAAAATCAATCATGCTCGAATCATTTCATCGTCGTAAAGACGGAACCCAATATCCTATTGAAGCTCACATTCAAATGCACGAGGAGCACAATCATAAAGTGTTTCTGGCGATTGTAACCGACATTTCAGAGAAAAAGAAATATAAGCAAGAAGTTGTCAGTTTAGAACAGAAATACACAGAACTTTTCAATTCTGTCACCGAAGCTATTTTTATCCACGAAATCCCATCGGGAACTATTGTAGATGTCAATGAAGCTGTTGTAAAACTTTATGGATATAGTTCAAAAAAGGAAGTAATCGAACAGTGTAACATTGGAACATTAAGCGATTTTGAACGGGGTTATACGCAGGAGCGTGCTGAAGAGCTAATCAGAA
>JAOAFU010000101.1 GCA_026416115.1 Bacteroidales bacterium
ATCACCAGGTTGAACCAATAGTCCATTGTTATGATTAATCAGTTCGGGAATTCCACCAGCTTTCGTAGCCACAACGGGCCTCCCACAGGCCAACGACTCGGCAATTACTACTGCCATGGTCTCATAATGGCTGAAAAGAACAGTAAAATCGGATAAAACGATTTCCTCTGCCAGCTGTTGGTCAAACAACAATCCTGTAAAATGAACAAATGGTCGAAGACCGAGTTCATCCACCATTTTTTCAATCATTGCTTTATCTGGGCCGTCGCCAATAAGGCGAAGTTGAAAATCCTGTCTAATGAGTCTAAGTTTGTCAACTGTACGAACAATACCAGAAATGTTTTTCACATAATCATCGAAGCAAGTGATATTACTAAAAATTATTTTCTCCTTGGGTCGATGCTCAAAGTCAATCTGAAAAAAAATATCAGGCACCACATTACGGATTACTACAAAATGCTTATTGGTATAACCTTTGGCCATCATAGCTTCTTTCAACCGGTTAGAAACAGCAGACACTCCTTTGCTTTTCGAGGTTAACCATCGAGTAAGACATGTCCATAGCCAGTTTCGCGAAATATTTTTTTCGGGTAAGAAGTAGGAACTATGCTCCGTTATAAAATAAGGAACACGAAAAAACCGACTAAGAAAAAAAGCCATTATCCCCAGTCGTAAAGTAAGTACATGAACGTGAATACAATCGGGGCGTCTGAAAAATTTTATTATGATTCTAACTCCTTTTAAAAAAGCTAAAAGCCAAAAAATAGCCTTGAGGAGATGGGTAAATAAGAAAAACTGGTCTGAAATTTTTTTGAAGTATACAATAACTGTAAGGACATTGTCAAGTTCTTTAATTTCAATTTCGAAACGATAACGAGCCGATGGATCCGAAGTAACATGTAAAACAGCTACCTTGTTTGTCAAAGCCACAACGTTGGCATGACGTTGGACAAATAGGCCCGCCATTGCATCGAAACGTGTAGGATACCAAGCAGCAAAAAAAAGCACTTTTCGCATGTAAGGGTTTACATCATTAAAGTTTCAAAATCGATTTCCTGAACAGTGCTACCCAAATCAATTAGTTTGCTGTTTTCGCAACGTACAATACGAGCAGGGAACTTTTTAAGAAATGTATAGTTGTGCGTTGCCATGATCACAGCACAGCCATTAGCACTGATTTCGCGAAGCAGCTGAACAATTTCGGAAGAAGTGTCGGGATCGAGGTTGCCAGTAGGCTCATCAGCCAAAATAATGTCGGGATTATTAAGAAGCGCTCTTGCAATTACAACCCTTTGCTGTTCCCCCCCCGAAAGTTGATGAGGCATCTTGTAACCCTTTGTAGAAAGACCCACCATATCGAGGACTGCATTTATGCGCCTATCTGCTTCTTTTTTGTTCTTCCAACCGGTGGCTTTAAGCACAAAAGCAAGATTCTGGTATACGTTTCGATCGATAAGCAGTTGAAAATCCTGAAAAACTATACCCAGTTTACGACGAAGAAAAGGAATTTGCCTTTTTTTAAGTCGATGCAATAAGAATCCTGCAACAATTCCTGTTCCCTTTTGCAGAGGTATCTCTGCATTAATAGTTTTGATTAGGGAAGATTTCCCACTTCCAACCTTACCGATTAAGTACACAAATTCGGCTTTATTTAAAGTAAAGTTCACTTCTGACAATACCAGATGGTCGTCGTGGCTAATAACAGCTTCTTTTAATTCTATGACAGGTTCTACTTCAGACATTTTTTTGGTATTTGGCTCAAATATCGTTATATTTTTTCAAAACTACTGAACAACAATATTGCCCATAATAAATATTAATTTTTCATAACATAACATGTTCCTATTAACTATCGAAATAAATTTATTATATTTATCAATAAAATTATAGCAAATCAAATGAACAAATGGGAAAGAATCATATTGCCCAAAAATAATACCTTATTGTATCTTCTAACAATTCTTATAACTGTAATAGCAATTTTTACTCTTTACAAAAGCAATAAGTACGTGCTTGAAAAGCAGATACGAAAAGAGTTTAGTTATACCTCACAAAAAAAGGCAGAAGAGGTTAAACAATGGTATGAATCCGAAAAATTTGCTGTTTCTTTTTTTCAACAAACAACTTTTTTCGCCCGCGGGTTGAAAGCATATCTTAAAAACCCCAATGATGTAAAACTTAAAAAACAAATAATTGAGCGACTGGCAGCTTCAAATAAAAATGAAAAATACGAAAATATTATTTTAACCGACAGTTTGGGAAATGTAGTGCTTTCCTTAAAAAATTTGTCCATCCGTCAAACCGACTCCTTAATCACAAGGGGTATCCAAGCTTCCATATTTAATGAAAAAATACACTTTCAGCAATTGTATGACAAAGGTCAAGCAACATACATATTATTTTTTATTGTTCCTATTGGACTCCCTAATGGAAAGCCCTTTGCTACATTAATCTTTTCTATAGATCCTCGTAAAGAACTGTTCGACATAGTAACAAAATGGCCTATTCTGGATTCAACAACCCATGTACATCTAATATCGTTTGAAAATAACAAGTACATAATACTCAACCAATATCCCCAAGAAACCATTGAAAGTTTTTCGGTCAATACTCCAACAGCTGAGGCTTTAGCTCTACGCAGTAATGGAAATGTGATTATTGGAAAAGATATTAGTGGAAAAAAAATCGCAATTCTATCCTTCCCAATCGAGAACACGGAATGGATTTTATTAGTCAAAGCAGATTATGAAAATCTTTTTGCTCCAATTGCAGATCGAAGAAGAATTTTTTTCTGGAGTGCTTTAGCAATAATAATCACTATAAGTATTTTATTCAGATTGATACAAATCAGTCAGGAGCGTTATTTTTACAAGCAGCTATTGCATAACGAACAGGTTTGGAACAATCAACTCAAGGAATATCGTACAATTCTATACAGCATAGGCGATGGGGTAATTACTACCGATCGCAACGGGAGAATTACCATGATGAATGCTGTTGCTGAGCAATTAACAGGTTCTGTCTCTTATACACATCTGACGCT
>JAOAFU010000155.1 GCA_026416115.1 Bacteroidales bacterium
AAAATAATTCATTTCCTAATAATTTTCTTAATCAAAACTGTACAAAATGCCTATCAAAATCAAATACTTAAGACTGTCTTTAGCGACAATTTTGGGTTTAAATTTTCTGTCTAACTTCTTTTTAATAGCGTAGGTTCTTCCTTACAGGCAATGGTGTGGTGCTGGCGGTTTTCTTCTGTTTTACCATAAGGTAGCTCCTACGGGGCTTGGATTTGTACCTTAATATGCGAGCTTTTTTTTGAAATATTATCCATAGAAACCATATTATTTATAAAAAACATTATCTATTTGCCTATATATCAGAATATTATCGCGTATTTTTCAAATGAACGCCATTAGAAATTATTACAATTGACTATTTAGGATTTAATATCAATTTATTAATATTTAAAAGTTATAACTTATAATATATATTAATAATTATTTTTCGATTTTCTTCTGTCTATTAAGCAAAAAACCAGTAAATTGACAAAATTAGCACCTACCGAAAATTTTGACTAAAATATTAGTATAATTCATATTTTTTTCTATATTTGATATAGGTATTTTATTTAAAAAAAACGAGTAAAATATAATAAAGGAATAAAAATTGTTATAGAAACATACAATTAAATGTTGAAATGAGTCGCCGTAAAAACATAAAAAATTTTGTCGACGAGGCAAAACGCGTAATGGAAGAGAATCTTCCATTGGCTCGTTTCAACGAAACTTTGCGTAATATTGAAAAGTTGAGGTTGGACTACGCCAAAGTTAGTCATGAAAATTCGCAAATGCGTGAAGAGCTTGAAGAATATGGCTATTTGGTTTCTTCTCTTACCAATGAGATCTTGCGCTTACGCGATCAGGTTTCTTTGTTGGAGGAAGTTTTTAATAGTTTACATATAATAGTTAGCATTAAGGATGTAAAACGTCGCAATTTTTTGTGGTATAACGAAAATTATTCCCGTATTCTTGGTTATAGGCACAAACAACTTCAGGAACTCAACTCGAGAGAAGCTATAAATCTCTATCATCCAGAGGATTATGATAAGATTAAAGAACGCAACCGCTTTATGACCGAGGGTAAGCATAATCGACATTCGTGTCATATTCGGTTACGTCGCACCGACGGACGTTGGATTAGAATGCGTTCTGATTATATAGCTTTAAAACGTGCTGGTGATGGAAGTTTATTGCAAGCTATTGAAATATTTTCTGATATTAAGGAGGATAATTCATAATTATGAAGAAACTGAATTTGTAACTGAATTTTTTATATCGAGCGCATCCCGCAAGCCATTTCCAATGTAGATAAATGAAAGGGTTAATAAAGCAATAGCTAACCCTGGAACAAGCGGTAGATATGCTTTTCCAAGTAACAAGTAGCCATAATGTTCTTTAATCATGCTGCCCCATGAAGGAACAGGGGGTTGAACACCTAAACCTAAAAAACTTAACCCCGATTCAATAAGAATTGCCGATGCAAAATTTGAAGTAGATACAATAATGAGGGGAGCTATCGTAAAAGGTAATATATGCCTGAATAAAATTCGAATGTGTCCAAATCCCATGGCACGACATGCTTCAACAAATTCCTTTTCTCTCAGGCTTAATATTTGCCCTCTTACCATTCGTGCTACGTCCACCCACATAGTCAAACCTATAGCAACAAAAACCTGAAAAAGCCCTTTTTTAATAACTAATGTCAACGAAAGTACCAGCAAAAGGGTAGGGATAGACCAAGTAACATTTATTAGCCACATGACTATTTTGTCTATAGTTCCTCGGAAATATCCTGCTATGGCACCCAATGATATTCCAATAAGTAAAGATATTATTACTGCAGCAATTCCCACCGACAGGGATACTCTTGCACCAATAATAAGCCGGCTTAATACATCACGTCCCATTCGATCGGTTCCTAGCCAAAATTTTTTTTCTACAATGTACAACTTTGCTACTGTGTGTGCAAAATTTGCAGAATCCCTAACTTGATGAATTCCCAATAACGAAGGGGCAATTAATCCACGGTATTCGGGATAAACCATACCAATTGGCTCAACTTTAAGCATGGTGTCAATTACTTGGTACGATTTAATGGGGATCAATTGATAGCTGGATTGTTGACCATACAATAGAACTTTATACCATGTCATATGGGTTCCTTTTTCATTCTTTTGGGGTACAGATAAAAAGAGAACCTTACTACCAGGGGGTAGTGCATTTAGCTCTATGAATTGTTGGTTAGCGTATGGTGTTTTATCGGGTGTTATAAAGTATCCCAATATTGCAGCAATTCCAACAATTGAGACGTATATTAGCCCTATGGTTGCTAATCTATTTTTAAAAAATTTTCTCAATAAAAACATTTACTAATTTTCTTTACCGTTGCTAAAGAAACCAATAAACTCTCAATCATTTATCACTCTTTGTTTCCAAGTTATCTTCCCTAAATTACCACGAATACTAGCAAAACAGACAAATATAGGGTAAATTAATTGAGCAGGTATATATATTCGCATGATATTTTTGTCGGCAAAAGTTTTTGCTGCCATATATAGAAAAGGAAAATCGGAAATTGTTTTAAGAAACATACCCGCAAGACCTACATGAAAAAATGCTGGATTATACAACATGGTCAAAAAAGGAATTAATATTGAAATGTTGGCTATAGCTACAAGCAATGCTACCGCAATAATTGCAGGATCGGAATAAAATCGGCTTTTAGATACCCATCGAAGCCGTTGCTTTATAAATTCGTTGAGATTTTTTGGAGCTTGTGTGAAAACAAGAGCTTGACGGTTTGCAATAAAACCAATTTTTTTATTTAATTTTTTGAGAGATAACATGAAAAACACATCATCGCCAATGGGCAAGGGAGGGGCATAATTTTTGAGATATTCAATGAAATCTCTTTTATAAAAAAGCATATTGGCTCCACTACAAAGAATAGGATTTCCCGACCATGCCGAAGCTGCTGCTGTTGCAGTAAGACTTATTTGTTCGAGGGCCATAAACTTAGAAAAAAAATTATTTCTGTATTCCAACCCAACCGGTCCCACTACAAGGTCGACATGTTTTAAGGTTAAGTAGCTCGAAATAAAAGCTAACCAATAGCTATCGACTGTACAATCTGCATCAAGAGTTGCTATTATCTCAAAACGAGCTTTAAGAATTCCTTTACTCAAAGCTTTTCTTTTTCCCCATTCATCTTGGCTCAACTCGAGTAGTTGAAAGGGATAGGGAAAGTTATGATTTTGATGATAAGCATTAATAATATCACACGTTTTGTCGGTTGAATGGTCGTTTACCCATACCATTTCTATCTTGTTCTTTGGATAGGAGAGATTTGTAAGGGAAATTAAGAGCTTTTCAATAGTTTCTTCTTCGTTTCTAAAGGGAATAACAATCGACACTCCAGGTAGTTCGGATGATAGCTGGCTCAAGATGGAATTATGTTTTTTTTTTCTAAAAAAAACAAATGAGTAATAAATAATAAACCCGCTATATAGTGCTACAGGCAAAAGCAACCACCACATCGTAATTAATTAATCATCAGATTGTTTTTGATAGTTGGTGAGAGGGTTTTTAGTGGTGATTTGGAATTATACAACCCTGGAATGGTAAAGTAAAATTTAGATCCAATACCCTCTGTCGATTCAACCCATATCTTTCCACCCATTAGTTCAACAAGTCCCTTTGAAATTGCCAAACCCAATCCCGATCCTCCATATCGTCGCGTAAGAGAAACATCGGCCTGTGTAAAACGCTGGAAAATTTCTTCTCTTTTATTTTCAGGTATACCTATCCCCGTGTCGGCCACATAAAATACAATCATGTCCTTGTCGACCGAATAACCAACAGTAATAGAACCTTTTTCGGTAAACTTAAAGGCGTTGGAAATCAAATTATTAAGGATTTGCTTTAAACGCAAAGGGTCGGCTAGCACAATAGCTTCCTCGTCGGGTAATGATTTTTCTATTTTGGTAATGATATCTTTTCCCTGAGAAACTGGATTCATATAAGGAGTAAGAATATCGTCGAGCAAAAGATTAATATTTACAATAGTCTTTTTAAGTTTAACTTGTCCTTCTTGTATTCTCGAAACATCTATAATGTCGTCGATTAGATTGAGGAGTAAATTTGCGTTGGTTCTAATGATTTGAATAAATTCTTCACGTTTTTCAGGATCGTCGAACGAGTGTTCGAGCAATTGTGAGAAACCAAGAATACCATTAATGGGGGTTCGAATTTCGTGGCTCATATTAGCCAAGAAAGCAGTCTTAAGCCTATCGCTTTCTTCGGCTCGTTCTTTAGCTCTTATCAACTCTTTTTCGAGTTTACGACGTAAAAGAGCAATAGAGGCCTGATATAAAAATGTTTCAATTATTCTGGGATCTTCAATATATTGTTCGTATCGTGTTAGGATTATTACGCTACCTAATAATTTTCCCGATCGAACAATCCCCATTCCGTATGATTTATTAAGCGAGATAAGTTTTTCCAGAGCTTTACAAACCATAAAGTCGATTTGTCTGTTTGTAATGTTGTAAAGCCCGCCATTAAGTTCGTGTAGTTTGTTTGAAGAAATAATGAGTTTTCGTTTAAGGGTTTTGCTCAGGGGTAGAGCATAATTAATGGGGTCGCGTCCAAGAATATCATAAACTACACCCATGTATTTATTGAGGCCTGATAAATGTTTTATTACAAGGGCATCATTTTCTTCGTTATATGAACTGAAAATAACCACTGAATTTGGAACTAGTTCACGAATGTTCTCTCCAATATATCGGTAAATCTCATTACTTGAGGAGATAGATAGAAAATCGAGTGCTGTTTTTTCGAGAAAACTTACCCTTTGTTGGTATGCAATTTCTTTTGTTTCGGCTAATTTTTTTTCGGTAATATCTCGAGAGTTAATAACTATACCTTTAATTAGCTGATTATCGATATGGTTAGAGAAAAAGCTTTCGAAATATACAATGGTACCATTAGGTTTTACACAGGCATATATAGCCTCTTGCTGAACATCGGGATTTTCAATAACTTTGTTAATTGCATAAAGTACCAACCCTTCGTCGGACGGACTAACGAACTCGGTAAACGGTCTACCAATAGCTTCTTCCGACTTAATGCCTGCGATTTTATAGAAATACGAAGTATCAAAAATGACCCTCCCTTCAGTATCGACAACGGTAATCGATTCGGTCGAATGCAATAGTAAAGCTTTAATGCGGTCGTCGTTTGCCCTAAGTTGAAGTTCCATCCTCTTGTAGGGCGTGATGTCGATAGAGATACCAGTAATTCCTATTACATTTCCTTCGTTATCGAATACAGGTGTTTTAATTGTTTCGGAGTATACGGTTCCCGAAGGGGTGTCGATAAATTCGTAGTAGGTTTGTGATTGTTTACTATTTATTACTAAATAATCGTTATAGGCATGAAGCTCAGCTGTATCGGGATCCGTAATTTCATTGTCACTAAGTCCAACAATTTCATCCTTGTGTCGTTTGTAATGGCGGGCAAAAGCTTCGTTAACCGATATGTATTTCCCATTAATGTCTTTCAACCAAGCCATGTGGGGAATGTTATCGAGTATGGCTTGTTGCTGAGCGTGAGTAATAAGTAATTCTGCTTCAAGCTGCTTTTGACGGGTGATATCGCTTATTACCGAAATATACCGGATTATTTCTCCCTTATCATCTTTTACAGGAAAAACTCGTTCCCATACCCAAACAATGTTGCCATCGGGGTGAACTACCCTATATTGACCATTAAATTTACCCGTAAGAATAAAATCTTCACTATTGAAATAGTTAACCACTTTTTCACGATCGTCGGGAAAAATCCAATCTCCAGGTATATGCTTATGCTTATATCCTTCATGAACCTTACGGCCAAATATTTTTTCAAATTCAGGATTAATATAGAGTATACCTTTATGGTTACTTAAAATAAAGGCGTCGGATGTATTTTCGGCAAACTGGCGGAATTTTTCCTCACTATCGAGTAAAATGTTTTCAATTATTTTTCGTTGGGTTATTTCTTGAGCTATTCCACTTGTCCCAATATACTCTCCAGATTCTGAAAAAATTGGAGTTTTATGGATTTCAAACCATCGATTCTCTTGGTTAATGTTAAAAAGTTTTTCTTCAAAAAAATGTTTTTGAAATTCAATTATATATCGATCATCAAACAGATAATCTAAAATTTCCGACTTTTCGGGTAATAAAGATTTTTTCTCGGAACATAAAAAATCATTTTTCCAACCAAAAAATTCTTTAAATTTTTGATTACAAACAACAATTTCCCCTTTTGCGTCTTTTAGCCATACTAAAGCGGGTATATTGTTGATCAATGATTGAAGCTGAACTTTTGCTTTATGTAATATGCCAATGGATTTTTTACGATCGGTAATGTTATAGGCTAAAAAGTATATGAATTTTTTATGACTATCATCTTTTGTATTTTCGATTGCATCAATCTCATAGTAATATTCTTTATTGCGAAAATTTATTTGTATTTCAAACTTTCTTCTTTCTTTTTTATTAATTAGTTTAATCAACTTATTCCATTCGATTCCCAAAATCTCAGTTAATGGCAATTTTATATCCTCGAATGGGGAAATCTTACGACCATACTTTTGTACGTAAAAAAATTCAAATACTCTGTTACAATATACTATTCGCCCTTCTTCGTCGGTTACCCATACAGGTATTAACAGTTTATCGGTTAATTCGCGTTCATTTGCCATCCATTTTGTACCCATTTTTAATCGACTTTTCAACTTTTAATACAAATGAAAAAAACATCAAAACCCTTATAAAATCAACAATATTATAATGTACCTTTTCGTTTTGACAGCTTTAAAAATAATAAATATACCTATAAAATGAGGGGTTTAATTGTAAAATTTTTCGCAACTTAAGAAATAAATTTAGAAAAATCAATAGTTTGACAAATTTTTTTTATAAAAAAAGATATATTTGTTAGAAAATTTTTTTTCAACAGATTTGTTTTTAAATCCAGTTTAAGTTTTTAATAGATTTTCTAATATTTATATTTGCCCAACACATGTATTTTCTTGCGTTGTTTCAGGGCTTACATAAGTAAATTATCAATCTAACTAAATATTTATTGAAATAATTTACAATTCAAAGATTCACTTTTTCGTGTAAATATTTTTTCATGTGTTTTTTTTATGTTTTTTTTATACTTTTAGCAGAATTTGAACTAAAAAATTTATGGCAAAAGAAGATTATATATGGGCAATTGGGGATATTCATGGGTATGCTGTTTCGTTGCGTGCAATATTAAATAAGATCTCAGAATATCCTTTTAAACGACTGATTTTTCTGGGCGATTATATTGATCGCGGTCCAGAGCCCAAAGAAGTACTCGATACGATTCTTTCGCTTAGCTATGACAAGGTAACTCTCATGGGGGAGCATGAATACTTGCTATTAAGTGCATTAGAAGGAGAGGAATTAAAACCTAAGGCCGTATTGGAATGGAGCAAGTACGGTTATGAATCAACACTAAAAGCTTTTGATGCAGCTGATGTTGAGGGTTTAAGAAAAAAAATGGATCCTGCATATTATAATTTTTTTACCTCATTAAAATTATTTCATACCGAGTCGTTCGAGAAAGGTGATAAACAGTTTAATTTGCTTTTCAGCCATGCAGGTCCTTTTGTCGATTTTCCTCTCGATCAGCAACTTAAAATTGATTCGTATGAAGCTTTGCTCTCATTTATGAAAGCAAAGTCGATAAGTTTTGAAGGGTGTTGTTTATTAAATACCGATAAAATGCTCCAGCGGAATTTAACTGCATGGGATAATTACCTTTTAGTGCATGGTCATATTCGTACTCAATATCGTCAGAATCGTAACCGGCTTCAGTTTAGTGGAAAAGGTTCTTTTAATTTCGACTTTTCCGATATTCCCAATCCCTTATATTATCCTGGCGGGGCTGCTGTTTCTGCACTCGATATTGATACCGGTGTAGATGTTGGAGGAAAACTTACTGCAGTGGGATTTTGTTATGACAATATCGATTTTAGAAAAGGAAAAATCAACATTAAGGTCATCCAGGCAGATTCTTCACGTCGTAGTCGAAATGTTAATGCCATTGTTTTCGACCTTTCATTACCTTTTACCGATGAAATTGGCTGGTTGGGTCGTTTGCTCAATCGAATTTTTAACACTCAACGAAAAAAAATAAAGTCTAAAAAATAGGCTTTAT
>JAOAFU010000158.1 GCA_026416115.1 Bacteroidales bacterium
GGGAAAGTCCTAAGCATAAAACAAACACTGAGCTGTTTAACTTTGTTCCAACAAAAAAAATTTTAGTTTCCGATTTGGAACGCATAAATGTTTGTTACGTGGATCTTGTGGGAAATTCTTACAATATTTTCTTTACAAAATGAAAATGGTTAGTTAAATCTTATTTCTGTTTATATTATGGATATTGTTAATAAATTGAAATAATTCAACACATAAGAAATAGGGTTTCGTACTTGTGCTACAATTTGCTTTTCAATCGATAGTTGCCAGCATTATTAAAGTTTTGCGATATTTATATCATGCCAAACTATTAATTAGTCATTTGAGGTATGAATTTTGTGCGAAGGTTCGATTTATAGTGGGGCATAATTTTCAGTTCAGCATAAAACTAATAGAAACAAATGAAAAGTAATCCTTGTATTTACTTGGAAAATAATGAATTGGTTAACAGTCATTAGATTAATCGAAAAATATAATTTTGCAGGTTTAAATTTTAGATTATGGCAAGGGAATCAAAACCTCATATTGGAATTTTTGGTCGAAGAAATAACGGAAAAAGTTCATTAATTAATGCTATAGCTGGCCACGATGTTGCAATAGTTTCCGACGTAGCAGGTACTACAACCGACCCTGTTAAAAAATCGGTAGAAATATTTGGTATCGGACCAGCCATTTTTGTCGATACAGCTGGTATAGATGATGTGGGTGAATTAGGAGAAAAACGTATTAAAAAAACACTTCAAGTCATTCAGCATATCGATTTTGCAATTTTAGTTATTACCTCAAATACATTCGAAGCTTTTGAAATTCGCCTGGCCGAAGAGTTTAAGAAATACGAGGTGCCCTACATTGTTGCACATAATAAAAGCGATTGTGAACCTTTGAATGATAAGCTTAAAGAGGTGCTCTCTACATATAACTGTCTTGCTACCGTTGCGACCAGTACGTTCGACCCCGAATCAATAAAACATTTAATACATACTATCAGGCAATATATGCCCGAAACAGCCTGGAAAAAGAAATCGATTATTGGCGATCTCATCCAACCAGGCGAGGTAGTTCTACTTATTGTTCCTATCGATAATGAGGCTCCCGAGGGCAGACTCATTTTACCTCAGGTTCAACTCATTCGCGATGTTCTCGACAACAATGCAATAGCCATTGTATTAAAAGAAAGCGAGTTAGAAGCATTTTTTAAAAATAATAAGATAAAGCCAGTGCTGGCAATTACCGATAGCTCTATTTTTTCAAAAGCTAATGAATTAGTGCCTGCCGATATTCCATTAACGGGATTTAGCGTTGTCTTAGCTCGGCATAAGGGCCCATTTCAGGCTTTTATAGAGGGAGCTTATCAGCTTTCAAAATTAAAAGATGGTGATAGGGTGCTCATTCTCGAGTCATGTACCCATCAGGTAACCTGCGAAGATATTGGAAGATTCAAACTGCCTCGCTGGATATCGGAGTTTACAGGAAAACAGATTAATTATGAAATAGTATCGGGATTAGGATCTATACCCGGTGTACCTACCGATTATGCAATGGTAATTCAGTGCGGTGCATGTATGATAACGCATCGGCAGTTGCATAGCCGCATGAAAATATTTATTGAACAGGGGGTTCCTATAACCAATTACGGTCTGGCAATTGCATACATGCACGGTGTTTTTGAACGGGCTATTGCACCGTTAAGAAAATTGCAGGTCACTCCTAAATAGGCTATTCAAAAAAACAAGAAAGCTGCAACTTTTTATGTTGCAGCTAAACTCTACCTAAACAACCAACTTAAAACCACTTATTTTTGTTGCTTATTGCTTTTGAAGTTTTCGGTTAAGTTTTTTAATAGCATTTATAACCGATTCTTCGGGAACAATAATGTTATAGTCGCCCCAAAATTCATCATTACGAAAGTCTTCGACCCTTTCCGAAAAAATCTCTGAAGGCTTAAAGGCTTCTGCCATTTTAATTTTTTCGACATTCTCGTAATCGATATCAGTTACGGCCATTTCGGTAGTTATTGAGTAATTCGAGCTGAAAAGCCGTTTAGGCCATTTGCATTTGAAATTAAGTTCCGATCGTGTGTAAGCAAGATTCCAGATATCGTTGGTTTTATTGTATTTTACAAAATAACTTGCTCGCAGAATGTCGACTTTCATAGTGGCAGGCTTTTTCTTAACATAGGTGCTGGCTGCATAGGGCAGACCATATTCACTAACACTGAATTCGGCTGCAACAAAAGCAAGGTTATTTACATCGATATAGAATTTGCCTTCGTAGAGGGGAAGACTCACATCCTTTCGTTGTTTAAATTCAATCACATAACAGCGTATGTCGTCGAGTGAAACTTGTCCGGTCAATTTCAAGGTATATTGATTGAAAAAACTTTCGTTTATGAGATTTTCGGGATTTTTGGCTATATCGATGTAAAATGGAAGAATGGGACCACCTTGAAATTTGACGACAATCGTATCCATTTTTTTAACATCTTGACTTTTTCGTCCGATGAGTACCTTCACCTTATCGTTAAGGAAATAGTTATTGTAAGGCGATTTATATGCCTCCAGCACCGCTTCGGCAACAGAAACATAGCGCTTGTTTTGCTGGATGGTTTCGCGGTAAAATCCATTAACCATTGCGGCACGTCGACTGTAGTTTTTTGAAATGTTGCTTAATGCTCCTCGAATTATTAACTCGGGATCCTCTACACGGACAATAATTTCTTGCAACGACACAATTTCGGGCCTGAGCGCAATAATATTACCGGTATTTTTAAGCTCTTTTCGTTCGATAAGTACCGTTTTATATCCCAAATGTGAGAAACCAATCTTACCTCCGTTGCCGCTTGGAACCTTAAGTAAAAATTCGCCATCGGCATTTGCAACAGTACCTATGTTGGTTCCTTCGAGGAAAACAGAAGCATACATGATTGGTGCTTTTGTTTCGGCATCAATAATTTTTCCCTGATATGTCTGAACCATCGAGCTGTCGCGTGCAGCAAGGGCTACTGTTATATTTCCCACAAGAAAGAGTAATATGCCCATTACCCATTTCTCTATCATTTTTGCTTGTGTTTTCATATTTTTTAATTTTTAGTTTATTTTCGAAGCGCTTCCTTTTTTACTTTATTTACAACCAAAAAAATACTTACCCCTATGCAATTTTGTTTATTTTTGTTACAAAAAATTTAGCCATTTAATGAGATATACAGTAAGTAAAAAGTTATCTTTTGAGGCGGCTCATCGTTTATTAAAAGATTATGCAGGCAAATGTTCAAACAATCATGGCCATTCTTGGGTGGTAGAGATTGAGATTGAAGCTGCTAATCTTGATAATAAAGGAATGGTTTTGGATTTCAATGAGCTGAAAAAATTAAAACAATGGATTGACGATACCCTCGATCACACTACAATATTATGGGAAAAAGATCCCATGTGCGAATATATTAAGAACACAGGCCAAAGGTTATATGTTACAAAAGAAAACCCAACTTCTGAGGTAATTGCAAGGATTATTTTCGAAAAAGCTGAAGAGTTGTTTGGTAACGAAACAATAAAAGTATCGTCGGTGGCTGTACACGAAACATGCACTTCAAAAGCAACTTATAAAAGATAAGATTATGGACTTCAAATATTTGGGAAAACGTACCACTCAACCAACAAAAACACTCGACACTTTCCTTAGTCCCGAAGGGATTACCCACATTAGATTTGAGTCGGATGAACTTACCAGTTTTTGTCCTGTTACCGGTCAGCCCGATTTTAGTAAAGTAATTATCGAATATGTACCCGACAAGTTATGCATCGAAAGCAAAAGCTTAAAGCTGTATTTATGGTCGTTCAGAGAAGAGGCAATTTTTGCCGAAGGGCTCGCTTCGCGTATTGCCGAGGATATTTTTGCGGCAACTAATCCCCGATCGGTAAAGGTTACCATTGTGCAAAATGTTAGGGGTGGTATACAGCTTACTGCTGTGGCCGAGAAACTAAAAATGTAAATTTAATACTTGAAAACTTGGAACCACTTATTAGCATATCATCGGATAAATGTAAAGTGTGTTATGCGTGTGTTCGTTCGTGTCCAGTAAAGGCAATTAAAGTAATTAGCCCCGATAAGTCGCCCATCATCGACTCAAAACGATGCATTAGCTGTGGTAGTTGTGTTAGAGTTTGTAAGTTCGAAGCTATAAGCTATCTGCAACAATGGGAGCAGGTTAGATATTTGCTTATTAATAACAAACCTATCGTTGCAATTCTCGATCCATCGTATGTTTCCGAGTTTAGCGATTTTCCTGACTTCCGCAAGTTAATCGGGATGTTGAAATTCATCGGTTTTAAAAAAGTTTTCGATACAAGTATTGCTGTTGAGCTATTGGCGTACCATTACCATAATCTTGTTGACGATTTTAAAGGGAAGCATTATATCATGTCCAACTGTCCCGTTGTTGTCGCTTATGTTGAGAGATTTGTCCCCTCTGTGCTAAATAACCTTGCACCCTTAGTAACCCCAATGGGGGCTATGGTTAAATTGTTGAAAGAAAATTTATCCAACGATTACTCTTTTGTCTATATCACACCCTGTATAGCTGCTAAAGAAGAGGTTCGTTTGCAAGGCGATAGTGCTCTAATCAACTATGTGCTTACTTTCGAAGAGATACGTAAACTTTTTTCTGCTTTTCAGGTGACAGATAAAATGATCGAATACGCCGAAATTGATCCACCTTCGGGCTGTTTAGGCTACCTATATCCTGTAAGTAATGGTATAGTGCAAATTGCCAAAATTTCCGAAGCATTGCTCGATAACAAGGTGATAACAGGCGAAGGTGAGAATATGATGATTGGGTATCTTAATGATTTTGAGAAATATAGCGATGCCATTGGTTGTCATTTCAACTTATTTTATTGTAAGGGTTGTGTTTCGGGGCCGGGTACAACCAACCGACAAAACCACTTACTTCTTAGGTCCATAGTTATTGAACATACTAAACAGCTTATCAAAGCTAATCCAAAAGCGTTATCCGAATCGACAATAGAAAAATATTTGTCTATCGATTTATCTCGGACATTCCACGATAACTATCATATACAACCACAACCTTCCGAAGAAAAGATTCGAGAAATTCTTTTAGCTACTGGTAAAAAAGACGTTAGCGAAGAAGTAGATTGTAGAGCCTGTGGCTTCGACTCTTGTCGTTCGTTTGCAATTGCTGTTGCCCAAGGGATTACCACTACCGACATGTGCATAACATTTTCTTTGCAAAATCAGAGAAATTATACACATGCCCTAAGGGTGACTAATGAGAAACTTGCGCGCATACAGGAGGCCTTAATTGAGTCGGAGAAAAAGATGCGAATGGAGCAGGAAATAGCACGCGAAGCTTCCGAAATGCTAACGGCTATGTTCCAGAAACTTAGAGCGGGTATTGTCATTTTCGACCAACATCTTAAAATAGTTCGTTCTAATCAGAGTTTTGTTAACATTCTTGGCGATGAAGCTGCGCAAATTAATGATGTAGTCCCTGGCTTAGTTGGTGCCGACCTGCGAACTCTTTTACCTAAAGAGTTTATTCCGCTTGCTAACTATGTTCTTGAACATAATGAAGAAATTTTAAATAAAGATATCCCATCGGGCGATGGTTTTTTAAATGTGAGTGTTTTTCCAATTAAAAAAAATAAAATTGCAGGTGCAATATTACGCGATCCATATCAGCCCGACGTACGAAAGGAAGAAATCATCAATCGTCTCGATGAGGTTATCAATCGTCATCTCGATATGGTTCAAAAAATAGGATATCTTCTTGGAGAGGGCGCTGCCGAAACCGAAAGAATGCTTAATTCTATTATCCAAACTTTTAAAACAAAAGAAGAAAAGTGAACATCAACTTTTACCTCGATGTGAGTTGCCGGCAGATACCCTGTAACGGTGAAAGGGTATGTGGTGATGTGTATATTGCCCGTAACTTTAAAGAGGAAGACAGAAATATTGTAGTATTATCCGATGGTTTGGGGCATGGTGTTAAGGCTAACATGCTTGGCATATTGACAACCACTATGGCTATAAACTTTACACGCGAACATAAAGAAACAACCCGTATCGCCGAAACCATTCTACGCACCTTACCTGTCGACAGCGAAAAAAAAATTAGTTTTGCCACTTTTTCAATTGTTGATATTGAAACCGATGGACAGGTTAGTGTACTTGAATACGAAAATCCACAGTGTCTTATTTTAAGAGGCACAGAAGCCTTTTTCCCTGAATGGACGTGTCTTTTGCTGAATGTTGACCGCAAGGTAGGTAAGGAACTTAAATCATGTACATTTCGTGCACAACTGGGCGATAGAATAATACTTTTTACCGATGGCATTATGCAGGCAGGAATGGGTAGTCAGTTTTCACCATTGGGTTGGGGAACAGAACAAGTTCATCAGTTTGCTATCGAAACGGTAAAAAAAAATCCAACTATCGATTCATCTGAGCTCGCTTTTCGCATAGTCTCTGAAGCCAATAAAAAGGACGGGTTTATATCGAAAGACGATACCAGTTGTGTGGTAATATATTTTCGCGAACCACGCCGCCTTTTACTTTGTACTGGCCCTCCATCTACATCGGAATGGGATAACTTGATGGCTGAAAAAGTGAAAAATTTTTCGGGACGAAAGATAGTTTGTGGTGGTATTACAGGAACAATTATTGCCCGCGAGCTGAACCTCCCTATTGATGAGCGTCCAATCGTTCTTGACCCCGAACTTCCTCCCATGAACCGAATGGAAGGGGTCGATCTTTTAACAGAGGGTATTCTTACACTTAATAAAGTTCATCGATTGCTCGAAAATTATCATAGTCATTACCAGTTTGCCAGTGGACCAGCCGACCAGATTGCTCAAATGTTACTCGAAAGCGATGATATTTATTTCCTAGTCGGAACTGCTATTAACACTTCGCACCAGGATGCAACTATACCTACCGAACTCGAAATTCGTCGAACCGTTGTTCGTCGTATTATGAGAACATTAGAAGAAAAGTTTTTAAAAAAAGTCAGTGTAGAGTTCTTATAGTATCTAACTTTTTATTTTAAAATTTAGATTTATTATCATTTCATCAAAATACGACTTTTTCAAAAACCAGCATATAAAGTCCATGTCGTTAGATACAGCTCTTTATATTGTTTATCTATATTTTAATGCATAATCGTTTTATTTCATTAATAGTTTCAGTAGTTTTAGAAAAACCACGGCATTAATTAAAAATAAGGATGCTTATCTGAAAAAGATTAAAAAAATCTGAAACTTTTTTGTTTCTGATGCGTTTATAAAAAAAATAAATTTTATTATAATTTTGTAGTAACTTAAGCCGTAATATTCACGTTTTAGCACAGAGTTTGCATACATATACAATCGCAAAAGAAAAAACAACATAGGGATGAGACAGTTAAAAATCACCAAGTCAATTACAAATCGAGACAGTGAGTCGCTTGAGAAGTATTTAAGCGAAATTGCCAAAGAAGAAATGATTACCGTTGAGGAAGAAGTTCAATTAGCTCAACGGATAAAAAAGGGGGATCAAAAAGCATTAGAACGCCTAGTAAAGGCTAACTTACGTTTCGTAGTATCTGTTGCTAAGCAGTATCAGCATCAAGGTTTGTCTTTGCCCGATTTAATTAACGAGGGTAATGTTGGGCTTATTAAAGCTGCCCAAAAGTTCGATGAAACCAAAGGTTTTAAATTTATTTCTTATGCTGTGTGGTGGATTCGTCAGTCGATACTTCAAGCAATTGCTGAACAATCCAGAATTGTCCGTTTACCACTTAATAAAATTGGCACATTAAATAAGATACACAAAGCATTCAATCAGCTGGAGCAGGAATTTCAGCGTACTCCTATGCCCGATGAGATTGCAAAAATTGTTGATTTGCCCGAAGAGAAAATAGCCAGTACTTTAGCGATGTCGGGTCGTCCGGTTTCGGTTGATGCTCCTCTGGTAGAAGGAGAAGAAAGCTCGTTACTTGATGTAATGGAAAACAAAGATTCTCCAATGGCCGACGTAAACTTGTTGCAGGAATCGCTAAAAAAAGAGATTCAGCGAACACTTTCAACATTATCGGAAAAGGAACGGTTAGTTATAGAAATGTTTTATGGATTAGGAAAGAAAGAAATGTCGCTCGAAGAAATTGGACAGGAAATCGGTTTGTCGCGCGAACGTACCCGACAGATCAAAGAAAACGCCCTGCGTCGACTTCAGAAAAGTAGTAGAAATAAGCTACTGAGATATTACCTTGGATAATCCCTTTTTTTAAATATTAAAGTTGTCATCCTTCCAGAGGATGACAACTTTTTTGTTTTAAGACATTTTTTAAAAAAGCTTTTTGTACCTTTACAAACAGGAATAATCATCGAATTTAAATTTGCTAATATGTTTTTTCGAATAACACCTGCAGTCAAAAACTTGCTGATCATCAACACATTGATGCTTATTTTAACCTGGCTAACGGGCGTATATTTTTCGGTCGATTTGAATGAAATTCTTGGCCTGCATTTTTTTAAGTCGGAAAAATTTCATTTCTATCAGTATTTTACCTACATGTTTATGCATGGAGGGTTTTGGCATCTTTTTTTCAATATGTATGCTTTATACATGTTTGGTATAGTACTCGAACAGGTTTGGGGAAGTAAAAGGTTTTTGACTTTTTATTTTATTACGGGAATTGGAGCTGCTTTGGTACACACTGCTGTAAATTATACTCAGATTGTTCCAATGATTCGCGATGCCCATTCATTCATCAACACACCCTCGCCCGAGCTGTTTAATGCATTTATTCGTTCGCATGTTAACGATCCTAACCGCGAAATTTTTTCGTTTATCAATGCTTGGTCGCTTAATCCACACGATGCAGGAATGATAAATCAGGCAATTCAAATGGTACAGGCTCATGTGCAGATGACCCTTAATATACCAACGGTGGGGGCTTCGGGTGCAGTTTTTGGCGTACTGTTGGCCTTTGGAATGCTTTTCCCAAATACTCAGCTTATGCTTCTAATTCCTCCCATACCCATTAAAGCAAAATATTTTGTTTTATTATATGGAGGACTCGAACTATTTTTAGCGTTGCAGCAGCCAGGTAGTCAGATTGCTCACTTTGCACACTTGGGAGGCATGCTTTTTGGTTATTTGTTGCTTCGCTATTGGCGGTACAATAGCAATACCTTTTATTACTAATAAAAGTTTACAAATATGGGGATAATCGACGACATTAAGTATAATATCCGCATAGGAAACGTGTTGATGAGGCTTATTTACCTTAATGTGGGTCTGTTTATTCTTGTTAATTTACTTTCATTGCTTGCATCAATTTTTGGCTTTAAAGAAACATGGGACTTATGGTCGACCCGTTTACTTTATATGCCATCCAACTTACATGAACTTATTACGCATCCATGGACGATTGTCACATATATGTTTATGCATGCCGATATTTGGCATATTCTTTTTAATATGTTGTGGCTCTATTGGTTAGGGCAAATTTTTCTTATTTATCTCAATAGTCGTCAGCTTATTACGGTTTATCTGATGGGTGGTTTGGTCGGTGGAGCTATATATTTATTGCTCTACAATCTTTTTCCTTCGTTTCAATTTTTTCAGTATGGTTCCTATCTTGTGGGAGCTTCAGCATCGGTTATGGCTATTGTTTTTGCAATTGCTACAGTTGCACCCGAGTATGTGGTTCATCTTTTTCTGATAGGTCCAGTTCGCTTAAAATATATAGCTCTTTTTACTTTAATAATCGACCTTATTAGTATACAGTCGACCAATGCCGGAGGACATATTGCTCATCTTGGTGGTGCCATGTTGGGATATTTTTTCGGCCTCAAAATTCGTAAAGGCTCTGATATTACTTCGTGGTTTTCAAATATTTTTTTTAAAAAACCTGTTTTTTTTCGTCGAAGAAAAAAAATAAATCTGATGTATCGTCGCCCTCTATCGGATTATGAATATAATCAGCAAAAAGTAGAGATTCAAAAAGAAATAGACCGTATACTTGATAAAATAGCGCAAAGTGGCTACGATAGCCTGACCAAAAAGGAAAAAGATTTTTTATTTAGGGCAGGCAAAAAAGAGTGATAATTTATTTGAAGTAATATTTAAGATTTAACGAAAAATTCTATTTTTGTTAAGTTAGTTTTTATAATGAACAAATTTTCCATGAGAAGAAATTTAGTATTTTTAATTTTTTTGTTAGGTTTTTTAGGTATTCTAACGGGTCAGTCGGGAGATGTTGAAATAATCTTAAAAAGTGGATATGAAAAAATAGCTACCCAAGACTACGGCTCTGCAATAAAAGATTTTAATAAGGCTTTGCGAATGCAGCCAGGCTTGGCCAATGCTTATAAGGGAAGAGCCGAAGCCAAGTACTATTTATCGCAATACGACGAAGCGCTTAAAGATGTGAATAAGGCACTGGAGATAAACCAAAATTATGCCGAAGCATATCTTTTGAGGGGGATGTTATATCAGGCTCAGAAATTATCGACTGAAGCCATAGCCGATTTTGATAAGGCTTTGTCAATCAATCCTGTTTTATTCGATGCACTGGTACAAAAAGCGATAGTGCTTTATCAGAACGATAAAGAGAAAGAAGCGTTTGATTTAATAAATAATGCCATTTCAAAGCAATCGGGTCAGGCTGCATTATATTATGGAAGGGGAGTACTTTTCAATAACAAACAAAAATTTGAAAAAGCACTTGCCGACTTTAATAAGTGTATCGAACTTAATCCCGACTACAACCCATTTTATGTATACTTGGCTCGTGGAACTGCATATTTGGGAATGAAAGAATATGAACTGGCATTGAATGACTTTTCAAAATCGATAGAAATAGCTCCTAAAAGTGCCATTGCATATAGTAGTCGCGCTAAAATATACTACGAGACTGAAAAATTTAATGAGGCTATAGCCGATTACGAAAAAGCTATTCAGTTGAATCCCGACAATGCAGCAGCATACTTTAACCAAGGGATGGCTTATTTTAAGATCGACGATAAAAGAAGTGCATGCGAACGATTTCACAAGGCTTGTTCGATGGGAAATAACAATGCTTGTAAGATGATCCTTATCAATTGCATGGAAGAGCGCAAAAAATAATACCTATAATAAAAACTCGTCGCCTTTTGCAGGGATCTCAATAGAATTGAAACCTTGCTCTTTCAGATAATTAAGGTATTTTAGTTGAGCCTCCCAGTCGCCATGAACCAAAAACATCTTTTTTACTAGTGCAGGATTTTGGCATTTTAAAAATTCTCCCATCTCGTGGTAGTCGCCGTGACCGCTATAGGATTCAATTTTAAATATTTCGGCTTTTACTTCGTATTCGGTTCCGTGTATCGAAACTTTTTTATCGCCTCGTGCCAGTCGGGCACCCAATGTTGATGGGGCGCAATATCCTACAATAAGCACTGTATTGCGTGGATTTGAAATGTTATTTGCCAGATGATGTTTAATTCGACCAGCTTCGGCCATACCTGAGGCTGAGATGATAACACATGGGCGATTTAAGTCGTTTAGCTTTTTTGAATCTTCAACGTTTCGAATGTAATAGAGGCTCGAGAAACCAAAAGGATCGGGATCGTGAAGCATAACATCCCATACCCCATTATTAAAGCATTCGGTGTGTAAACGGAAAACATCGGTAACATCAACTGCAAGAGGGCTATCGACATATATGTCTATTTTAGGAAGTTTGCCCGAATTAAAAAAATTGTTCAGCGAATAAACAATTTCCTGCGTTCGTCCAACACTAAACGAAGGGATAATTAGCTTTCCTTTTTTTTCAACACAGGTATGTTTAAGTATATTAAGCAATTCTTCATCTGATTCTTCAAAAGAAGGGTGAAGCCTATCGCCGTAAGTCGATTCGGTAATCAGATAGTCGGCTTGTGGAAAAGGAACAGGATGCTTGAGAATACGGTTTACGGGTCGGCCGATATCGCCTGTATAAGCAATACGTTTTACCGTGTTTCCTTCAGTTATTTCAATATTTGCAACTGCACTGCCCAGCAGGTGACCAGTGTTGGTAAAACGAACCTTTATATTGGGATCGATGTAAAATTTTCGATTATACGGTACCCCAATAAATAACTCCATACAGGCTTGAGCGTCGAGTAAGTCGTATAGTGGTTCGACGGGGGGAAGGCCTTGTCGCTGGCGTTTTTTGTTGAAAGTAATTGTATCGTGCTCATGAATGTGACCCGAATCGGCTAACATAAGTGCACATAAGTCGCGGGTGGCGTTGGTACATACTACACTTCCTCTAAATCCTAATTTATAAACATAGGGTATTAAACCCGCATGATCGATATGGGCATGGGTTAAAATTATATGATCTATTGATGCGGGATCGAAACCTAGATCGCGATTCATCGCATCGGTATCTAAGCCTTTTCCCTGATACAACCCACAATCGAGAAGAATTTTTTTACCGTTTTCGGTTGTTATTAAGTGCTTGCTACCCGTAACTTCTCGAGCAGCTCCTAAAAACTTTATTTTCATCCTTAAAAAATTTAGTGTACCTTTTTCCAGTATAACAGTTCAAGGGTTTATACTCCGCAAGGTAGCAAAAGAATTCGACTGTAAAAGGCAAAAAATGTTAAAATGAAAAGAATGGTAAAGATGTAGAAATTTATAGTTTTTTTTTACTACCTAACCATATCTTAAGGTAAAGTTGTACAAAAGCTATAACCAGGGCAATAAGGTTGCATAAAATAATAGGCATTGAATCCAACATCCATCCATAAATTTCCCAAAGCGTACAGTTAACGATATAAACTATTACCATGACCATTGAAATATCGTCGACTCTTCGAGTTCGATACGACTTATATACTTGGGGCAACATAAGAATGGTACCCACAGTAGCTGCTGCATAACCAACAATATCGGTAATAATTTGCATACTCTGAAAGATTTGCCGCGAAAGTAAACAATATTTCAGATTCGTTTATATTGTTGAAAATTTTTTTGCATGTTTTTTTTTACAACAAAGGACGTAAATTAAAATACTTGCTGGTAGCACTGTTATATATAGGTCTAAAACATGTTCGAAAAGATTAAATTTTTCGGCCAAATAAGAAGATTAGCTTAGTTAAAAACTATTGTTGTAGTCTCAAGCTATCGATACCCGAGCCATAATCGAGAGTATCGCCATAAAGATAACAAACAGCAAACTTTACAACAATAAGATTTTTGCAAGTATTATAGGTACCCTGTCCTTTAACTGTTACATAATCTCCATTGTATTCGAATAGTTGGTTGGGCACAATACTGATTTTCTGTTCATAACCAGGATCAACCAAGTATTTGACAGGCCAACGCATATTGAAGAAATTGTGATTAATCAGGGTATCATTGTCTTTCATGCTGAGAGAAACAGAGTAGGGGGCATACGATGTCATTTTACTTACAAACTTACCATTGGCAATAAGCTGGGATGGGTTAAAGGGGCAGTATCCGATAATAATAATTTTCACCGAATCGGGTTTAGCATTTTTTCCTCCCCATGTGGTTTCGTTCACTGTAAGCCATGTCTCAGTGTCGAAGTTGCTATTGGCTTTAACATCTACAATATATGGCATGTTTGGACGTGGGGTAATAATTAGTTTTTCGCTAGAGCTTGTCCACTGATATGTACTTCCACCCCGTGGGATTACTTTATAACTTTTGATTGTATAGTTATTGCCAATAAGTGTGTCTATTTTTAGTTCAGCAGTATCCTCATCGATTGGCATAATTTTTAGGTTCCCAGGTTCAACTTTTTTCCAATCATACTCTTTATCTCCGCAGTTGTTTAGAAGAACAAGTAAAACTAAAAAAAAGATAATAGGACTTATTTTAAACATCATTGCAATTGATTTTTTCAGGAAAAAATATTTAGAACTCATATTTTTCAATATTTAAAATATTTTATTGTTCCCATCCACCATTAGAAGTGTTAATGCCGTCAGCATTTTCATCACCTCCAAAAGTGTAGTATTCCATGCTTAAAGTTTGCAGTTCATTACCTGGGATAGGAAAATGCAAAGGCGTACCCTTTTGAAGCATATCTCGACGACGCATATCGCAAAATCCTGTAAGATATCCTTGGCCGAGCAAGTCGATTTCGCGTTCGTAGAATATGGCATCCAGAACTGTTCGACGATCGGCGCTTGCAGGGATATCGGGCAGTTGCCCACGAGTTTTACGAGGATAAAAAGGGAAATTTAGTAAGTTGATAGCATTGGTAAGATCGCCCATCATGGCGTAGGCTTCAATGGCGTAAAGAATGTTTTCGTATCGTGAGATATCGATCATTTGTCCCGTGCCTGTAGAGCCAATGCTTTCCCAACGTTTGTACCGATAATGAGAGAAATGATAGGTGCCACGCTCGGGATAGAAACGTATAGCACTGGAATACTCAAAATCGGTAGCGAGTCGGGCATCGATCGAGGAAGCTTCGCCAACTCTTTTATCGGGATGTACTTTAACGGGGTGCCCATTTTTCCAATAACGAGCCGGATACGAAGGGTCGAGCAGATGAATTAATCGGTTATCGACTTTTGCAAAGAAAAGCTGCGTATTATCCTTATTGGTTACAAAACGTGCTATTTCGTCGAACCATCTGTTGTGGCCATCGCCTTGAGGACCAAAATCGGCAGTTACCCCTTTTTTAGCATGATTAAGAACGGTTTGCCAGTCGACAGCAGAATTTTCGGCTTTAGTTCTTGAACCTAAAACCATAAACCTTGCAATATAGGAATGGCATACGCGGCTCAGCAGAGTATTATCGAGATTAATTCCATTAACAATGTTGTTTCCCAGATTAAAAGTTACAGAGTCGCAAATATCAATAGCTTTTTGTAAAGAAGCTATAGCTGAGTCGATTACCACATTGTATGGCTGAAACTTTAGGCTAGCCAGGTCGGAATATTCGGTTACAATCTGCGCTTTGTCGAAAGTGAGCCCAATATTACCTAATGAAGCACCTCTTAAAAAATAGCACATCGCATAATATCCCTTCTGGATATTTGGGTCGGGGGATATATTTTTGCCTTCGTTGAGCAGTTTAATAACAGTATTGCACATGTATATAACAGTATACATGTTGCTATAGAAGGCATAGGTGAGATCGCGATATTCGTAATTAGGGCTGTTGTTCCAAGGTATACGGGGTTCAATCGAAAGGTCGTAACAGCCAAAAGTATACCAACTGGCAGTTAGCTGATCGGCAGCTGTAAGGGTTGCAATTTGGAGATTAAGATATGGGGCGGCGTGAAGCGATTGCCAATAGGTAATGTAAATGTTATCGGCAAAAATACGTAAATCGCGAGTATTCTCGAAAAGTTTTAGCCGGTCGGGCGAATCGGTGTTTTCTACCTCTAACTTCTCGCATGAAGTCAGCATAAAAGATAGTAATATGCTGTACTTGAATATGTTTGTCAGAAATTTCATCGTGCTTAAAATTTAAGTTCAAGTGAGAAAGTTACAGAACGATAGTTAGGATAATTAAAAATGTCTACAATATAGTTTGTACGGTCGGCACCTGACGCTACTTCAGGATCCCAGCCCGAGTAACGGGTAAAAGTGAGCAAATTGCGTCCCAGTATACCCAGTTTTCCGCCTTTAAGAAAAGCCATTTTGCCGTTACCAGTAAACTGATAATAAACACCTAATTCTCTAAGTTTTAAATATGTTCCATCCTCAACAAAATAGCTGTTGGCCTTAAAAGCATTATAAAAGGTATAGTAGTAATCGATACTTTTCTTCTTATAGTCGGGTTTCCCAGCCTGGTCGAATTCGCCAGCTCTTTTATCGAGGAAAAGATTTTGCTTGGTATAATTATACACATCTCCGCCTTGCTTCCAGTTCCATAGCATCGACAAGCTCCATTTTTTCCATTGTAGGGTTGTTTGAAGCGACATATTAAAATCGGGATTCATGTCGGCAATTTTACCAAAATGGGGTTGGCCATTGGCATCGAGTAAAGCAATGGGTTTCTCCTGATAAGTTCCTTCGGTTCCTTTACGGATAACGTAACCATCGCTATTAACGATATAATTGTCGATATTATCGCCCTGAGGTAGCTGTTTTTTCATTTGATCGATCGAACGAACCCAGTCGTAGCCATACATAACCCCAAATGTTTCGCCTTCTTTTATGTAAAAGTAGTCGAAGTTAGAAGGTCCAACGAAAAATGCGGGTGCATCGAGGTGGGTAACTTTTTGACGAATACGATCGAAAGAGAGGTTAATTCGCCATTCGAAATCTTTTGTTTTAATAGCCTGTGTGCTAAGGCTCCATTCCAGCGTACTTCCTTCGAGAGTTGCTGCATTGCGCCACTGATAGCGAAAACCTGAAGCAGCTGATAAAGGAACGGGGATAAAGGCCCCTGTAGTTTGGTTGATTGAGTATGTAACTTCGGCTTCAAATTTCTCGAAAAATTGAATGTTAAGCCCAAACTCCTTTTCTTTGGTCTCGGATGGTTTAATGGCCTTGTTTGCAGCACTATAGGGAAAATATTGTCCGTTAACAATAGTAAATGTTTCATACTGGAAATCATAACCGGGTCGTTGTCCCGAAGTACCTTCGGAGTAACGAAGTTTGAGCTCATCGATTTTTGGGATGTTTATATCCTTGGTTAAACGATAGGCTATTGAGTAGCGGTAGTATGGGTTCCAACGATTTTCGGGTCCAAATAGCGAGGAGCCATCGTATCGAAAAAGTACGGAAAAGATATATCTATCCTTATAATCGGCGTCGAGTATGGCAAAGTAGTTTCTTGCTCGCTCTTCGACATATGATGAACCTATGGAAATATTTTTGCCAAGTGCCGATAAGGATTTAATACCTGAGGCTAAGATTGAGTCACCTGTGGCAAAAGCTACTTTTTCGAAGCTTTTTTCGTAAAGGTACGAGAGTTTTCCTTTGGTTACCCATTGTCCAAAGCTTTTGTTAAGATTTAAGGTTGTTTGGAACGTCTGGCTTAATCCATTTCTTTGTTGGAATCTTTGTGAACCATTTTTTTCATTCTCTTTCGAACTTCCTTGAAATCCTACAGGGACGTAACGTGAATATTCGGTGTTTCGGTTTTCCATACCATAATCCAAATCGAGAAGCAACCAGCTAAAAATTGGATAATTAGCATTTAACGATAGCAAAACATTATTTTTTTTAGCGGTTCGGCTTTCGTAAAAGAGCGTATGTTTTGGATTTCCCGAGATAGCCCAGTTATCGGGTTTTATATAATACTTTTTGAGTATAGTAGAGTCGCTGGCTGGAGCATCCATGTTAAGATCGACATCGGGGTTCATAAATAGCGCATCGCTGAAGGCACTAAGAGCATTTTCGCTTCCGTTTTCTACAACTTCTCCATTACTTAAAAGCCATTCTCCACCAGCAAGATCGTTCTGTGTTTTTGTGTAGGCAAGAGTACCCGATACTTTCATTTTTTCAATGAGGGTAAGATCGGCATTTATGCGAAAATTTTGTCTTTGTTGGCCTTTCTTATTGAAAACAATCCCTGAATTTTTGTTGTTTTCGAAAGATAATAATATGGAAGAGGCATTGGTATTATTGGCAACAGAGACATAATTTGTATAGTATAAGCCTGGTCTAAAAATTTCATCTTGGACATCGGTAACAAAAGAGTATGGGTTGTCGGCATAATGATCGTAATCGAGCATTCGCGAACCTGATATTAATTTATTGTAGCCTCCGCTGTAGCCATCGGGGTAGGTAACTCCTGCATACTTGGTGTAACCAGGCTGCTGATAATCATCGGCAAGTTGGTATGGGTGATGCTCGGCGAGTTTAATTTTGCGTGCCAATTGAGAAAACCCTATTTCGTTTCGAACTTTTATTTGAGATTGATTTTCTCCGGCAGATGCACCACGTTTTGTACGAACTACTATAACCCCGCTACCTGCTCGGGAACCATAGAGTGCAGAAGCAGCAGCACCTTTAACCACTTCGATCGATTCGATATCGTTCACGTTGTAATCGGAAAGGTCGCCCTCGATGATGACACCATCGACTATAATGAGGGGTTCTTGTGCACCCATGATAGAGGTAGAGCTACGAAGCCTTATTCCGGCCGATTCGCCAGGGTCGCCACCTCCCACTATTGTTACTCCTGCTACTTTCCCCTGTAATGCTGTGGCTGCTGAAGCTGCTGGTACTGCTTCAATATCTTCGCTTCCAACTTTTGCAACCGATACACTAAGCTTCCGTTTGGGTGTAGCACTGGCAACTCCCGAAACTACTACTTCTTCGAGCTTAAATATATCCGGACTCATTACTACGTCTATCTGTGTCCGTCCGTTTATGGCTATTTCCTGAGTTTTTAATCCAACGAAGCTGAAAACTAACGTATTATACCCCGCCGGTACATTGATGGTGTATTTACCATCTATGTCGGTCGCTGTACCTGTTTGTGTCCCTTTTACAACTACAGCCGCACCGGGAATACCTAAGTTATCCTCAGCGCTTGTAACTGTTCCGCTAACTGTTATCTGACCTGTTAACATTTTGGAAATACCTGTCATCAGTATTCCTACAAGCAATAGTACTCTTATTTTCATCGAGTCCAGGTTTGAATACTTTACAACTTTTTTTACAATATTAATTATATTTTTTTAGTGAACATGGTAGTTTAATAAAATTAATATTTAATCTTTCTAATCAAAACACAAGCAGGATATTTTGCAATAATATCCTGCTAAAAAATTTACAGTCAATTTTTTTTTTGAGTTAGATGATTGTTAGTTTATTAGTTCATGCCCATAACTGCTCGGGGTATATTCCTTCGTGTATCAGTTGTTTAATTCGTTTTATGGTAATTTCTTTATCTTCTTTATAGGTAACACCAAACCAATTGTCGGGACTTTGCAAAACGCTAACATTAATTTTATTTTCGGCAATAAGTTCATTGATTGCAGAAGGCAGATAAAATTCGGCTTTTATATTATGAGCGTTATGCTTAATAAAATGAAGGAATTGGCTCTCGAGATAATCAAATATTTCGGTTGAAAAACCCCAGAAATTCATCGAAACAGTTTCATTACCGATCAGCTTGTGAGGTTGATCATTTTCGTCGAAATAAATGATCCCATTCTTATCATGGGTGTATTGAATCTTAGTTCTTTCGACAATTCCTTTTAAGTAGTTGTTGGAGTCGACCTGGCAGACTCCGCGTGAGACATGTCCAAATTCGGAAAGCGTGTTTTTAAGTGGAAATCCAACCATGCAGTATTTTTCTCGAGGAGATATCTCAGGATTTTTTAGAAAATTTGCTACAACCTGATATGATCTTGCTCCATAAAAGTCGTCGGCATTAATAACAGCAAAGGGGGTATCGATGGCTTCTCGTGCTACCCAAACTGCATGACCTGTTCCCCAAGGTTTAGTACGATCGGGATGAATCTGGAAACCAGAGGGGATGGCATCGAGCTCCTGAAAAACATACTCGACTTCTATATGTTTTTCGAGCCTTTGGAAAATTTCTTTAAAATCTGCTTCAATGCTTTTTCTAATGACAAAAACAACTTTATCGAACCCCGCACGTTTAGCATCATAAACAGAGTAATCGGTAATTGTTTCACCACCGGGACCAATTTTATCCACCTGTTTGAGTCCTCCATAACGACTTCCCATTCCAGCTGCAAGGACCAACAATGTAATTTTATCTTTCATACTTAATTTATTAAAATATTATGGTAACAAAAAAAGCCCCGCAGGGCCTATTATTGAGTTATTTCTATAAACTCGAAGTCTGTTTCGAGCAACGAAGCAAAGTAATCGCCCCTTTCGAATATGTCATCATCTCCACTCTCGTAGCACCATTTAATTTTAACATCGCTACGAGGTTTTAACTCCACTAGTTGACGCAACAAAGTAAGTAAAATTTTAGACGTTCCGGAGTTAAAATATTCGAGTTGAACACAAACTTCTGTTTGTGGAGCTGGATTTTTCGAATAATCTTCAATCCATCGAGTCAGGGGTTCGTAAAATTTGGTTGGATCTTCGGGTATAGAGCGTCCAATAATTTGCAAAGAGCCTTTCCGTGAGGCTCGAATCTCAGGCGTTTTCTTTGTTCCCTCTATTAATAGCTCTTCCATAGTAGCTAAAATTAACGCATAAAAGTACAAAATTGTTAGATAAAAACAAATTCTTTTTTTTTATTATTCACATTCTTAATGACTTGGAAATATAAATTTTATTTTTTATAACGATAGAAAACATTACAAGCACCTTCGGAAGAGACCATACATGCACCTACGGGATTATCGGGTGTACACAATTTACCAAACAAAGTACATTGGGGTGGGGTACGCAAACCTTTAAGAATTAGTCCACAGATACACCCTTTAGGTTCGTGGGGTGCATCGAGGGAAATCTGAAATTTTTTCTCAGCATCAAAGTGAGCATATCTTTTTTTTAGTTGCAGTGCACTATTGGGTAAATTGCCTAATCCACGCCAGTTTGCAGAGGTTACTTCAAAAACCTCCTCAATCATTTGCATGGCTTTTATATTTCCTTCAGGTTTTACAACTCGGCGGTATTGTATTTCGACATTGGGTTCTTGTTTTTCGAATTGTTGAACCAGCATAATCACTGACTGCAGTATATCTGTCGGTTCGAATCCTGAAACTACAACACCTTTGCGAAACTTTTCGGGTATGAATCGATACATTTCTATGCCGGTAATGGTACTAACATGGCCTGGTGCAAGAAATCCATCTATAGGGATACCTTCCTCTATGAGAGCCTGCATGGGGGGTGGCATAATTTTATGAGCCGATAGGATGCTGAAATTTTTTATGCCAGAAGAGTGTGCTCTAAGTACTCCTGCAGCGGTAGGGGGGGTTGTAGTTTCAAACCCAATAGCCAAAAAAACTATCTCTTTATCAGGGTATCGTTCGGCCATTTCCAATGCTTCGTTGATCGAAAAAACAATTCGAATATCGGCACCATTGGCTCTCTCTTTTTCCAAACTCGAGGTGCTTCCAGGTACTTTTATCAAATCACCGAAAGTAGTGATAATGGTATTGGGAAGTCGAGCCAAAGCAATAGCCTTATCCATAAAATCGATAGAGGTAACACAGACAGGGCATCCAGGTCCTGATATAAGATGAATATGTTCGGGAAGTAGATCGTGGATTCCGAAACGATGAACCGACATGGTGTGACTACCACAAACTTCCATTATGGTAATCTCTTTATTTGAAATTTTGTGCAAATAGGCCGAAAGAGATTTGATAGCCTCGCTATTGCGGAACTCAGTAACGTATTTCATCTGAAAATGAGTAATTTGTAGTTATTTGCTTTATTCTTTTAGATTAAAAAAACTCAATTAATAAATTTTATCTAACAATTTTATTTCTCTTCTTCTTCGAGCATTCGTATTAAACGTAATGTCTCCTCCGCTTCATGTTCATCGATTTTCTGAATAGCATAACCTGCATGTACCAGAACATACTCTCCAATATTAACTTCATCTAACAAATCAAGAGCTATCTTAAGCTTATTACCAGAAAGATTAACAATAGCTTCATTACCTTTAATTTCTTCAACTTTTGCCGGAATACTTAAACACATATCTTAATAATTTAATGTTGTGATGATGCTATATACATTTGTCCTAAAGCAATACCCCCATCATTAGGCGGAATCTTAGTATGGGTATATACTTTGAATTTTTTCGCAATCAATTTATTAAATAAATTAGTAAACAAATATTTGTTCTGAAATGTTCCACCTGTTAGTATAACTTTTTCAATACCTTTCTCATACCGAATTTTTTCACAAATTTCAAGCCCAGCTTTTACCAAAGTATCGTGAAATTTTTTAGCAATATAGTCTTTATCAATTTTTTTAAGATCATTAAATATTTCTTCGAATGTAGCTGCAAAACTGATGATATTGTTATTGATTTCGAAAGGATAGGGTTCGAATGAAGGAAGTTTACTTGTAATTGCTTCGAGTCGCATAGGGAGCTCGGCATGAAAAGTTGGACGTAGTCCCAAACCCAAAATTACGGCTACTGCATCGAAAAGGCGCCCAGCACTCGACGATTGCGGAGAATTTATATTTTTATTTATTGCTGTTAGGATGTTAAAAATCTTAGAACGTTCGAGCGTTTTAATAAATTCAATATCTTTATCGAAAAGTTTTTCTTTCCAAAAAGTATAGCAATAAGCAATAGCAGTTCGCCAGGGTTCGTCAACTACCCGATCGCCTCCGGGAAGAGGGATATATTCGAAGTGGGCAAAGCGTTCGAAATGTTGAGGAGTACAGATTAAAAATTCGCTACCCCATATTTTTTCGTCGGTACCCAATCCTGTGCCATCCCATGCAATTCCTATGACAGTATCCTCTATCCCATGTTCGGCCATAGCTGATGCAACATGGGCATGATGATGCTGAACTTGTATTAAAGGTATTCCCAATTGTTTTGCAAAAAGAGTTGAGTGATAGTCGGGATGAAGATCCGAAACGGCAAGTTTAGGTTTAAAGCGAAACAGTCTGCAAAAATTCTCGAAGGTTTGGCAGTAAAACAGATAATTTTCGTAATTTTTAAGATCCCCTAAATATTGGCTTAAAATTATCTCGTTTGCTTTGCCAATGGCAAAAGTTCCTGTCAGCTCGGCTCCTGCTGCAAAAATTCCTTCAAAATTCCTATTTTCCACTATAATTGGTTCGGGGACATAACCTCTGGCTCTTCGTATAAAAATGTCGGGTCCATTTTCAACATGCATTATAACTGAGTCGTCGATTCTGTTTACAATTTTTCGATTGTATGCGACAACTCCTTCAATTTTTTGTCTCCAGCTCGATAGGGCAACCGAATCATCGATAATTATCGGTTCATCGTGCAAATTTCCGCTGGTCATAACAAGTGCATCGGTCGAAAGATGTTTGAATAACAGGTAATGAAATGGCATATAGGGTAGCAGTGCTCCTATTGTATCGAACCCCATAGATACAGATGATGCTAAAGCTTTTTTAGAAGGGATTATTACTATTGGACGGCGAAAAGAACCTAATACTTGTTTAACATTTTCATTGAGATAAGCGTATTCTTCCAACACTTCTATATTTCGGAACATTACAGCAAAAGGTTTACCTTCGCGACGTTTTATGTTACGAAGATTGCTAACTGCATTTTCGTTTGTGGCATCGCAAATTAAATTATAACCGCCGGTACTTTTTAGGGCGAAAATTTTTCCTTTCGAAATCCCGGCTGCCATAATCTTTAGAATCATTTCTATATCATCGGTTTGTATAGTTTGCTCATCATTCCATTGAAAAAGGGTATATCGGGGTCCACAGCTATTGCATGCCACAGGTTGCGCATGAAATCTACGATTGGCAGGATTATGATATTCGTTTTGACAAATGCTGCACATTTCAAATTCTTTCATAGAAGTATTAGGCCGGTCGTAAGGTAAGTTTTCTATAATTGAGAATCTTGGCCCACAATGGCAACAATTTATCAGCGGATAATTGATACGATGTGGTTGATGTTCGAGATCGTAAAGACAATCTTCGCATACAGCAATATCGGGACTTACTTGCGTAACAGCTTCCGACACATTTTCGCTGTTTTGTATTTCGAAAGTATCAAAGGGTTCAGGTTTCGCAATAGCTGTTTCAATAGTTGTAATATTGGCAGCTTGTGGTGCTTTGGCAGCAATATCCTCGATAAATAATTTAAGACTCTTCTCTTCACCTTGAGCGAAGATATGAACAGCCTCATTTGTGTTTTTCACCCATCCTTTGATTCGATGTTGGGAAGCCAGTCGGTATATGAATGGCCTGAAACCTACTCCCTGTACCACTCCGCGCACTGTAATATTCCGGGCTATCATACTCATAAAATTGCTACAAACCTAATGTTTTTAGTCAACATTTTCACTCATCCTGGGTTATATATAGGTAATATTTTATTTATTTTGCTCAAAAAATTAGACTATGAATAAAGATGAAATAGAACAGTTGAACGAACGATTTTCTAACAGTTCACCACAGGAAGTTCTATCGTACTTTATGCAACTTTTTGAGAACCGAATTGCTCTTGCTTCGAGCTTAAGCATCGAGGATCAGGTGATTTTGCATATGATGACACAAATATCTAAAAATGTTAGGGTATTCACGCTCGATACCGGTCGGCTTTTCCCCGAAACTTACGCTTTGATTGACGAAACAAACCGTTCGTTAGGAATTAAAATAGAAGTATATTTTCCCGATTACCAGCAGGTAGAGAAGATGGTTAAAGAACACGGGATAAATTTGTTCTATCACAGTATCGAAAACCGAAAGCTTTGCTGTCAAATACGAAAGATTGAACCTTTGAAAAGAGCTTTAAAAGGGCTCGAGGCATGGGTTTGTGGTCTTCGTAAAGATCAGTCGGTTACACGTTTTTACACCCAGATGGTCGAATGGGATGATGCTAATCAGTTATTGAAGATTAATCCTTTGGTCAATTGGTCGGAGAAACAAGTTAGGGATTACGTCAATCAATATAACATTCCATACAACCCTCTCCACGATAAGGGGTTTCCGAGTATAGGTTGTCAGCCTTGTACGCGCGCAATAAAAGAAGGAGAAGATGTGCGCGCGGGTCGTTGGTGGTGGGAAACTCCAGAACACAAAGAGTGTGGCCTACACTTAAAGGATAAATAAGCATCGTTTAGTAATACTATAGAAGTATATTGTCTTCGATTGAACAATAAACTTCTACAGACAAAAGATTTAAAATAAACAGTAAAATATTACTATTTATGTGCAACAATTATTATACTCTCTGTGTGATAGTAACCATTACCATTGGTAATACTTCCAGAGCTAATGGGTAAAATGGATATAATGGAAAATCCATGTTTTTCAAGTTCGTTACATTTTTCTTCAAGCTCTTTTGCCAAATCGTCGGAATCGACCTCCATTTCTTCGCTAAATTCGGGATTAGTCCAATAGGTAGAGCGCGAATGTATTACAATTGTTTTATACATATCTCGAAAATTATTATCTATTACACAAATTAATTAAAATTTCTGCAAATAAGCAAATTCGAGTTACTTCTTTTTAAACAGAGGTTCTACGTATCTAATCTTTTTTTCAATTTTTGTTTTGGTAAAATATTTGGGTTGTATGTTTTTTAGGTGATCAATTTCTGGCATGGTAGCGTTTAACTGGTTTTTGGTATTTGATATATTATGTGCCAAGGGCAATGCTCAAACCACATTATGTAAATATTTGAAAAAACGATACAGATACTGTTGGCATTGAAAAGAATTATCTTTTATTTTGCACATCAAACGAAAAAATATGGCCAATAAAATTCTTTACTATTCGACTAATTTGGGTTCCGAGAAGGTATCGTTTCGCGAAGCACTTATTCGTGGGCAGGCACCCGATAGAGGACTTTATATGCCCGAAATTATTCCTGTGCTATCACAAGATCAGCTATATTCCTTTACCGACAAGAGCTATCCCGAAATTGCCGAAACGATTTTGAAATTGTTTATAAACGATGATATACCTGCCGATTCGTTGCATAGCCTGGTAGTAGATGCCTATAATTTCGAAGTTCCATTAGAAAATGTATACAACCGCAACTATATTATGCGGCTCGACCGCGGACCAACTGCATCATTTAAAGATTTTGCTGCACGAATGATGGGGCGATTGATGCAATACTTCTTGAAGCAAGAAAATCGTAAAATGCTTATACTAACTGCTACCTCAGGCGATACAGGTAGTGCTATTGCAAATGCTTTTTACGATCTCGATAATATAGAAGTCGTCATCCTTTTTCCTATCGACGAAGTAACTGATAGGCAACGTAAGCAAATGACAACGCTAAATAAAAATATTACGGTGTTGGCTATTGATGGGAAGTTCGATGATTGTCAGGCTTTAGTAAAAAAAGCATTTGCCGATTCAGAACTCTCGCACCTTCCGCTTTCCTCTGCCAATTCTATTAATATCGGACGCTTAATTCCTCAGAGTATATATTATTTTTGGGCATGGGCTCAGTTGGCCAATCATCACGACGATCGCATCATTTTTTCAGTTCCTTCGGGGAATTTTGGAAATTTGATGGGAGGATTAATCGCCAAACATATGGGTTTGCCGGTCGAACGCTTTGTTGTCTCGACCAATGAGAATGATGAGGTCCCTGTTTATTTCGAAAAAGGGATATATCAACCAGTTGTTCCTTCGCGAAACTGTATTTCCAGCGCTATGAATGTAGGCCATCCCAGCAATATGGCGCGTATTATTGCCTTGTATGGGGGAGTGATGGACGAGAAGGGTAATATAACAAAACAGCCCGACATTGAAAGATTAAAAGCCGATTTGTGGCCAGTAAGCATTAACGACAATCAAACACGTCAAACCATTAAGCAAGCTTATCAGCAATATCAATTGTTGCTCGAGCCCCATGGAGCTGTGGCATGGGCAGGTTTACATCGTTTTTTTGAAGCACATCCCGAGAAAAATTTTCCATATCAGCTATGTGTTGTACTCGAAACTGCACATCCAGCAAAGTTCCCCCAGGAGATAGAGCAAATATTAGGCATACAACCCGATTTGCCCGAAAGTTTGGCCAATCTCGACGAACAAAAAGAATACATGATTTCGATGAGCAATCGATATGATGATTTTAAAACTTATCTGTTGAACCGTTAATATGAATACTGAAAGCACTATGGTTTTTTTCTGTTCCGATTTGGAAGGAGTTTGGGTACCAGAGGTATGGATAAATGTGGCTCGTATTACTGGAATCGATGAACTTAAGTTAACTACACGCGATATAAACGATTACGACAAGCTTATGCGGCATCGCATTGCAATATTGCACCAGTATAAAATTACGCTTAAAGATATACAGCAAGTTATAAGTCAAATAAAGCCCATTGATGGCGCAAAAGACCTTTTAAGCTGGATACGACAAGTGTCGCAAATTGCCATAGTTTCGGATACCTTTGTTGAATTCGCTGCCCCATTGATGGCCCAACTCGATTATCCTACCTTATTTTGTAATTCGCTAGTGATCGATCAACATGGAATGATAGTCGATTACCAACTTCGGCAGCATGATCAAAAACGGCAAGTCGTTAAAGCTCTGAAACAGCTTAATTATAAAGTAATTGCTTTTGGTGATTCATACAACGATATTAGCATGCTTCAAGAAGCCAACGAAGGAATACTTTTTTCGCCTCCAGAAAATGTAAAAAACGACTATCCCGAATTTCGAGTTGCAAACAATTACAACGAGCTTAAGAGCTACATCGAAAAATATTTGTGAACTTTGGATTCGTATGATATTTTCATAGAGAATGTCAGAAAAAACATTTCCCGCGAAGATAAGCCTGGTGTTGTAGCCCAGGAAACTATGGCACCAACATATAGAAAATTCATGTCGGTGCGACAACCTATTGTCGATGCAGCGGTATTAGTATTATTTTATCCACTAAAAAATCAACCTTATATTGTACTAATCAAACGTACATCACAGGAAAACTCACCTCATAGTGGACAGATTAGTTTTCCTGGGGGTAGCTACGAAAGCCATGATACTGACTATTACCATACTGCCTTGCGCGAGGCAAAAGAGGAAATAGGAATTGATACCTCATTAATTCACTTTTTGGGTTCATTAACTCCTTTGGTTATCCCGGTAAGTGGATATAGAGTTTTTCCCTATGTTGCATATGTAAAACAAAAGCCTACATGGTCAATCAATAGCCATGAGGTTAATTATGTAATAGAAGTACCCTTTATTGAAATCTTCAATTCTGCTAATATACATGCTGAGACAATAATATACGAAGAAGTTGCACATCAAGTACCCTACTTCTCGCTATGCGGAGAGAAAGTTTGGGGAGCAACAGCGATGATTTTGGCAGAACTTAAATATTTACTTATATAATAGAAGGTTATTAAACATTAGGTTTTTTTTTAAAATTTATAATACAAACCAAGAGTTAATAATGAAGGTATTGGTAAGTATATAATTGTGTTATCACTACCACCAAATCCAAAAGTGAAATTAAGTTGCGACTGGAGAATAATTTTTGAGGTAATATTAAAAGCTAATTGGGTACAAGGCCCTAAATAAAAGTATACAGAATTATTGGCAAATGTTGAGCCAATCCCAAGGCGGATTGGAAATGCAATATTATATTGTTTACGATAAATCCCAGGA
>JAOAFU010000196.1 GCA_026416115.1 Bacteroidales bacterium
ATCGTGATATACTTTCATTTCGGTAGAAACAGTGTTGTAAGCAACTATTTTTTTATCGTTATTACTAATTATTTGAGCCTGAAAGCCAGAAGTATATTCATTGCCTAAATTGTACGATGCAAAAGCTTCGCCGCAGGAAATTTGTCCCATAAGCTCACCTCGCGACCAACTTCCAACTAACCCGCCATAAAAGCCACCTCCAACATGAATCTGGTAATTTGTAGATAAAAAGCCACCACCTTGCGCATAAGCTGTAGTACCATAAACACCATAATGACTTGCATTTGATGCTCTATATCCCAAGCACCCCCATGCAGTAGGAGACGAACCTGTACTTGAACCTCCGAACGTTCCGCCTGTGCGGTTATATGAGTCATCGAATCTATATCCAGCCAAACCAAAAGTATAGGGATAACCCCAAAGAGTGTAGCCTAAAACTGCAGCATTAACATCATAGGGGCCATAATTCGATAAGCTACTATTTGAAGGGCTAATGTACCCATATACTCCATAATTACGATAAGTAGAACTACTCGAATAACCATAAACACCATAATTTGAACCAGATCCACCCGAAACAGAACCGTATATTCCATAATAAGAATATGAGCCAGTAGGATTCACATAACCTCTAACACCATACCATCCTCCTTCGAATTGGCCACCAATTCCCCACCAATCGGCAGTTCTACTATAACCATAAACACCAAAAGCATCGGAAGAAACATTATAGTTGTTTTTAAAATATCCGATAGCATTAGGAGAAGCAACAGAGCCTTCTACATGAAATTTGTTAGAAGAAGAAGTAACGCCAATCATAACCGAACTTCCATTGTCTAAAATCTGACTACATGATGCAGTGGTAGCATTTTGTCGTTTAAGGACATAATTATCTGTGGCACAACCCATAGAAATGCCGCTACTGGTAGCAGCGATGGTAACATCAATTTCGTCATTGGCCGCATCGTCAGCTACAGTAAGAGTAACATTGGCTCCTTGAATAAGATTTAACCGATTTCTTGTT
>JAOAFU010000019.1 GCA_026416115.1 Bacteroidales bacterium
TCATTTTCACTGGTATAGAGCAAAAAAAATTGTAACTTTAACACAGTATTGAACATTTTTTTTACCCATCGGTTATTAGTTTATCCAAAACAAAAAGAATGCATATATGTCGACTTTTGAAATAAAAATGCCCAAATTGGGTGAAAGTGTTGAAGAAGCCACCATAACCCGCTGGTTTGTTAAAGAAGGGGATTGGGTGGAAGAAGATCAGCCATTGTTGGAGATTGCTACGGACAAGGTAGACTCGGAGATACCTAGCCCAGTGGCCGGTGTTGTTTCTAAAATTTTGTACCCTGTTGATAGTAAAGTAGCTGTTGGGTTACCTATTGCAGTAATCGATATGGAAGGAAAGGGTGCGGTTGTTACGTCTGATGAAACAAACAAAACATCGACTACGCAGGCAGTAGAGGAAAATAAAAAAGTAGAATCAAAACTTTCTGAGAAAGCTTTAAATGAAGAAAAAGGTAGTCGTTTTTACTCACCCCTTGTTCGAAGTATCGCCAAGAAAGAAAATATTAGTTTAGATGAGCTAGAATCGATAGAAGGAACCGGGAAAAACGGCAGAGTACGCAAACAAGATGTATTACAATACCTTGAAAACCGTTCGGATAAGCCAAAGCTCACCTCGGTAGAATCGACTGTTTCTGGAACAGCTCAGACCACAACAACTGCATCGACAAACATTGCACGACCTGCGCAAACAGTATCGGTATCGATATCGGCCGAAGATGAAATTGTAGAAATGGATCGTATGCGACGTCTCATTGCCGACCACATGGTAATGTCGAAACAGGTTTCGCCGCATGTTACCAACGTCCTCGAGGCCGATGTTACTTCGCTGGTTATGTGGCGCGACAAGGTTAAAGACACTTTCGAAAAACGCGAAGGAACCAAACTAACCTTTATGCCTGCCTTTATTGAAGCAACTGCCAAAGCTCTGAAGGATTTTCCAATGGTGAACGCTTCGGTAGATGGATATAAGATTATCCTTAAAAAACGTATAAACATTGGTATTGCAGTTGCTTTACCTTCGGGCAATCTAATAGTACCCGTAATTAAAGATGCCGATAAAAAAAGTCTGTTGGGTCTGGCAGCCGATCTGACCACATTGGCCGAAAATGCACGCAAAAACAAACTCTCCCCCGATGATATACAGGGAGGAACCTTTACTATAACTAACTTTGGGACCTTTAAAAATCTTTATGGTACTCCTATCATCAATCAGCCTCAGGTAGCAATATTAGCTACAGGTATGATACAGAAAAAACCTGCTGTACTAGAAACACCAACGGGCGATGTAATTGCTATACGACATAAGATGTATTTAGCACTTACATACGATCATAGGGTTATAGACGGAGCTTTGGGCGGAGCTTTCCTCCGGCGAATTGCCGACTATCTTGAACAGTGGGATGTAAATCGTGGTATTTAAATAAAATCTGACAATTATGAACAAGTTAAAATCGAATGAAATTAATCAGTTGGTTGAAGAAGTACTTGATAGTATTGACAAACCAAAAGATAATAATACCGAAACGGTGAAAGTACCTAGAGTTCACAGCATACTTACCACCGATAAGGCAACCTTACAAAAATGGTTTTACCTGATGGTACTGGGTCGAGCCCTTGACGATAGAGCACCCAAATATCTTAAGCAGGCCATTGGTTGGAGTTACCATGCTCCTTATGCTGGTCACGACGGAATTCAACTGGCCATTGGTCAAGTCTTTGAACGTAACACCGACCATTTATACCCCTACTATCGCGATATGCTTACCTGTATATCGGCTGGCCTTTCTGCCGAAGAAATCATTTATAATGGTATATCCAAAGCTACCGATGTTGCAAGCGGCGGCCGACACATGAGCAATCATTTTGCCAAACCCGAATGGAATATTCATAACGTATCTTCGGCTACCGGCAACCATGCATTGCACGCTACAGGAACAGGCCGGGCTATGAAAAAATATAATCATAAGGGCGTTGTTATATGCTCGCAAGGCGAATCGTCGGTATCGGAAGGATATGTATACGAAGCAATTAATGGTGCAACTAACGAAAAACTCCCTGTAATATTTGTAATACAGGATAATGGATACGGTATTTCTGTGCCTAAAAAAGACCAAACTGCTAATCGAAAAGTTGCCAACAACTTCCGTGGTTTCAAAAATTTAACTATCCTTCACTGCAATGGGAAAGACGTGTTCGACTCGATGAACACCATGATAGCAGCAAAAAAAATTGTGCTCGAAGAAGGACATCCTGTAATTGTAAATGCCAACTGCGTACGTATTCATTCACATTCCAACTCCGATCGTCACGAGCTTTATCGCGACGATTATGAATTGAATTATGTTCGCGAATACGATCCACTAGCAAAATTTCGCAGGTTGCTTTTACGCTATAAAAGATTTACCGAAGAAGAGTTAATAGCAATCGAAGAACAGGTTAAAGAAGAAGTAAAGCAAGCCCACAATAAGGCTATGGCTGCTCCCGATCCAACCCCCGAATCGATATTTAATTTTGTTATTCCCGAACCTTATGTTAGCACAAAATATCCCGATGGTACACACAACTATCAGGGACAACCCAAAAAATTAATTGAAGGGATCAATGAAACACTAAAGGCCGAGTTTCGGCACAACCCTGATACTTTCTTATGGGGACAAGATGTAGCTAACAAGGACAAAGGAGGTATTTTCAATGTTACCAAAGGAATGCAACAGGAATTTGGTGCCGAGCGCGTGTTTAATGCCCCAATTGCCGAAGATTTCATATTGGGTACTGCCAATGGGTTTTCGCGCTTCAATGATAAAATAAGGGTTGTAGTTGAAGGTGCTGAATTTGCAGACTATTTCTGGCCTGCCATGGAACAATTGGTCGATACCTCTCACGACTACTGGCGCTCGAACGGTAAATTTTCGCCCAATATAGTTGTTCGTCTGGCTTCAGGTGGTTACATTGGTGGGGGGCTATACCACTCACAAACCATCGAAGGAGCCCTCATTACACTACCTGGAATACGTATTGTATACCCGTCCTTTGCCGACGATGCAGCTGGCCTGCTACGAACAGCTATACGCTCACGTGGTCTTACTATGTTCCTCGAGCCTAAAGCCCTTTATAATGCACCTAAAGCAGCTACTCCAATTCCCGACGATTTTGAAGTTCCATTCGGAAAAGCACGTATACGTCGAGAAGGTACCGATATGAGTATTATTACCTATGGAAATACCACCCACATGTGCCTCGAAGCTGCCGAAAAAATTGCAAAGGAAAAAGGAGCCAGCATCGAAGTAGTAGATTTGCGTTCGCTATCCCCAATGGACGAAGAAGCTATTTTAGCTACTGTTAAAAAAACTGGCAAAGTGCTTATTGTCCACGAAGATAAAGTTTTCGGAGGTGTAGGTGGCGAAGTAGCTGCAATTATCTCCAATAAAGCATTCGAATATCTCGACGCTCCGATTATGCGAGTGGGTTCAACATTTACCCCAGTAGGTTTTAACCGTATACTCGAAAATGCTATATTGCCAAATACTGAAAAAATTTACAAAGCGGCTTTGGAATTATTAGAATATTAATAAAGTTGATTTTCTATGGCATCAATTGAAAAAAAAATCTTCAAAACATGAAAGATATAGCTGTAATTTATAGTTTTAATACCCGAAATACAAAGAATGTGGCCAAAGAAATCATCAAACACTTTGGCAGTGCTGTAAAAATTGATGAACTCAATGCGGAAACCATTGATGGTCCTACTTTTATGAAATACACCAACCTTATTTTAGGAGTTCCTACCTGGTTCGATGGCGAACTTCCAAACTATTGGGATGAGTTTGTTCCAGAACTCGAAACACTCGATTTAAGTGGCAAAAACATTGCCATTTTCGGTAATGGAGATCAGGTTAATTATCCCGAAAATTTTGTGGATGGCGTAGGCATCATGGCCGAGATTGTCGAGTCGAGGGGAGCGAGAGTAGTTGGGTACACAAGTGCCGAAGGCTACAACTTTGAGTCCTCGCGTGCCTATCGAAATGGTAAATTCTGCGGATTAGCTATAGACCTTGAAAACCAGAGCGAACTTAACACACCTCGTATTAAAAAGTGGGTCGAGCAGTTAAAAAAAGAGTTCGAATAGTTAAAATAATTTCAGGCTTTGGGTTTCATACTCAAAGCCTTTTCTATACTTGCCCACACCCCTTTTGCGGTGTTCATCCAGGTAAACTGAGCACTGCGTTCTATCCCTCTAAGAATAAGTGTTTGCCTTAAAGCGCTATCTTTATCAATTTGTTCCATCGCATTTTTTATCGAATCGACCGAGAAAGGATCGACTAGCAGTGCAGCATCGCTGGCTATCTCGGGCATCGACGATACGTTCGAAGTGATTACTGGAACATGTGCTTTCATAGCCTCTACTATAGGCAGCCCAAAACCTTCAAACAACGACACATATAACAGCGCTTTAGCCGAACCCATTACCTTTACTAGCTCGTGTTGAGGTAAACGACCAGCAAAAAAAATGTCGTCGCGAAATTCCGAACGACTATATGCCTCCATAATGTCGGTAGAAAAAAGCATATTTTTGCCAACAATCAGTAATTTGATATCCGTATCGCAACTTTTACGAAAAGCTTCGTAGGCCATTATCATACGGGTAATATTTTTGCGTGGTAACAAATCACCTACATAAACAAAATATTCCTTGCCTTGAGTATAATATTTTCGTACCTCAGCTTTTATCTCTTCACTAAGTGGTTTAAATTCGTCGCTAGCTCCATTATACACCACATCAATTTTATCAGGCGAAACCTTATATGTTGCCGCAATATCCTGTCTCGAGAATTCGGAAACCGTAATAATTCGACTTGCCAAATGTGCATACTTTCTAAAATAATGACAATAGTAATGCCGACTCCAAAAAGGAAAATCTTTTGGAAAATGCTCAAAGTTGATATCATGAATAACAGGAATGCTAGGTATTTCTTTTAAGTTTAAGGATAAAAATCCATCGGGCGATAAAAACACATCTGCTTTGTTGTATTTAATATACGGCACAATCGAAAAATTAAACCAGATATAATATAGAAAAGGATGTCGTGCTGGCGGATATGCAACCACTGGTTTAACATTGGAACCAAAAATAAACTGATCATCAAACGAGCGATCAAACAAAAAAACAAACTTATGCTCGGGATGCATATGAGTCAGATGCTTAAGAGTATGATAAGTATACCAACCTATCCCACTCATTTTATTCCACAAAAGAAGACGTG
>JAOAFU010000037.1 GCA_026416115.1 Bacteroidales bacterium
TAACAAAATATTCACAAAAAAGAATAATTGTTCGTATGCGAAATGTGCTTTTGCAAAAAAAGTTAACTTTGCTGTGCTGAAAAATGCCTAATTTTTGATAATTGTAAAATTAGTCGAATATTTTAACAATTACATAATGAAAAAACTTGCAATTATTGGTGGAGGAAACATTGGCATGTCGATAGCCAAGGGCATACTTAAAGCCGGTTTGTTTGAAAAAAAAGATGTTACTATTACCCGTGCACCTTCTCAACAGTTAGACGATTTGCTTGAGATGGGTGTCAATGCTACTCACGATAATGTTGCAGCTGTTCTAAATGCCGACTATATTATTTTGGCCGTTCAGCCACGCCAGGCAATGGGAATCTTAAAAAGTATTAAGGATGTTTTAAATGCAAAGAAACAAATATTTATCTCTGTTGTATCGGGATTAAATTTTGAGGAGATTGAGTCTGTAATAGGGAAAGATTTTGTTATTGTGCGGATCATGCCAAATACGGCTATATCAATATGCGAGTCGATGACATGTATGTGCTGTAATCATCCTTCTACCGATCAATTCGACGAGGTGAAAGGTATCTTCGATAAACTGGGCATGACATTGGTAATTGAAGAAAAAATGATGTCTGCAGCTACTGTCCTTGCTTCGTGTGGAACGGCTTTCATGCTACGTTATATGCGAGCAGCTGCACAAGGAGGGATACAGATTGGTTTTCATGCCAGCGAAGCGCAACTTATTGTTTCTCAAGTTGCGAAGGGAGCAGCGGCTCTGTTGCTCGAAAATGGGATGCACCCCGAACAGGAAATTGATAAGGTAACTACCCCCATGGGTGTAACAATTAAAGGACTAAATGAGATGGAACACAACGGCCTGAGTAGTGCTGTAATTAAGGGTATTGTTCACTCGTTCAGCGAAATGGAAAAAATTAAATAAATTATTTACATCCATGGGAATGAAGTTGTGGGATAAAGGAAAGCAAACAAAAGAATGGGTTGATGAGTTTACGGCAGGCAATGATCGGTATTTCGATGGTTTACTTGCTCGTGCCGATATTATCGGCAACCTCGCCCATGCTCGTATGCTTGCATCGATAGGGCTACTTACATCTGATGAACTTAAGCTATTGACAAGGGCGCTTATCGAAATATATAATCAGGTCGACGATAATTTTAAAGTCGAAGAAGGGATAGAGGATATTCATTCACAAATTGAGTGGATGCTCACTCAAAAACTGGGTGATGTAGGTAAAAAAATTCATAGTGGACGCTCTCGAAACGATCAGGTACTAGTCGATTTAAAAATATTTTTTCGCGATCAAATCCGTAAAATTGTAGAAAGTACCGAA
>JAOAFU010000042.1 GCA_026416115.1 Bacteroidales bacterium
GGCGAACCTACAACAGTTTCTGCCGAAAAACTGGATTCTGACGACCTTTCAAAAAACAGTATAACACCTTCGGAAGATTTTACAAAGCAGGTATCTGAAGAAGGCCTCGAAATAGTATTTCATCATACCGATAGCGAGGGAGAGATTGAAATAAAGGATTTAACTGCCGATCGCAAAAAAGAAGATAAATCGTTGGAAGAAGAAATTGAAGAGGTAGAAATGGAGGTAGAAGAAGGAGCAGATGATGAATCTGCTCCTGATGAAGTTGCACGGTTGCTTGCAGAATTGGGTCCTTACGATCCTAAAATTGATTTGCCTCGATATCAGTATCCAACAATCGACCTGCTTGAAGATCACAAGTCGGGCAATCCCGAGGTTACACAGGAGGAGCTTATAAGCAATAAGAATAAAATTGTCGAAACCCTAAAGAATTACAAAATAGAGATTTCTCATATCAAAGCTACAATTGGTCCCACGGTAACACTCTATGAGATTATCCCAGCTCCGGGTATTCGTATATCGAAAATAAAGAGTCTTGAAGATGACATTGCATTGAGTCTTGCAGCACTAGGTATTAGAATTATAGCTCCTATTCCTGGTAAAGGTACGATAGGGATAGAGGTTCCCAACCGAAATCCAGAGATTGTCTCGATGCGGTCGGTAATTTCAAATAAGAGGTTTTTAGAATCGAATGCCGATTTAGCCATAGTTTTAGGGAAAACTATTTCTAATGAAACTTATGTTGTAGATTTAGCTAAGATGCCCCATTTACTCGTTGCTGGTGCTACGGGTCAAGGGAAGTCGGTAGGGCTAAATGCTATCATTACCTCTTTGCTATACAAAAAACATCCCAGTGAAATTAAATTTGTGCTCATCGATCCCAAAAAAGTAGAGCTTACTCCTTATGGTAGACTCGAGCGGCATTTTTTGGCCAAACTCCCCAACACTGAAGAACCCATTATTACCGATACTCAGAAAGTAATTTATACCCTGAACTCACTTACCGTTGAGATGGATACCCGTTATGAGCTTTTAAAAAAAGCCCATGTCCGAAACATCAAAGAGTATAATGCCAAGTTTAAGGAACGCAGGCTCAATCCCGAACATGGCCATCGGTTTCTTCCATACATAATACTAATAATCGACGAATTTGCCGACTTAATAATGACTGCGGGAAGAGAGGTCGAAACTCCCATAGCTCGTTTGGCACAGCTGGCACGAGCAGTTGGGATTCATCTGATTATTGCCACACAACGCCCAACTACAAATATCATTACAGGAGTAATAAAAGCAAACTTCCCAGCTCGTATTGCTTTTAGAGTTACATCAATGATCGATTCGCGTACTATTCTTGACGCTCCTGGGGCTAATCAGCTTGTGGGTAGAGGCGATATGCTCGTTTCAACGGGGGGTGATCTTATACGAGTGCAGTGTGCTTTTATCGATACTCCCGAAATTGAACGTATAGTAGATTTTATTAGTCAACAGCAAGGATATCCATCGGCGTTTATCCTGCCCGAGGCACCATCGGAGAGCGGCGATGCTCTTGCCGATATTGATCTAAACACACGCGACAGTCTTTTCGAGGAAGCTGCTCGACTTATAGTTCTTCATCAGCAGGGATCGACTTCTCTTATTCAACGAAAATTTTCGATTGGATACAATCGGGCAGGTCGAATAATGGACCAACTCGAGAAGGCTGGAATAGTTGGACCGGCCGATGGTAGCAAGCCGCGTCAAGTGTTGATAGTCGACGAGCATGCGCTCGAACAGCTCCTGCAACAACTTAACAAACCCAAAGCCAATTTTTAACCTCGAAGGCTGAGAATAATGGTGTTTACAAGGGTTTAAAAGCAATGCAAGGAGTGTTTTGTTTTTATTTTTAGGTACGAGCTGTGCATCAAAAGTATCGAGCGCGTGTTATTATATATAAAAATGAAATTTGTGATGGAATGTTTTCATGTTTGATGCAATGTTCATGTATTTGCGTTGACTCAAGTTGAAGACACAGTTTTTAAAGAAAATTAACTCGCCATTATTTATAAATTTGCTCAAAACTTTAAACAAATGAAGGCTACCCTTTTGATATTAACCTTTTTGAATATTTTTTCTCAACAAAATGTTCAAGATCCTGAGGCAAAAAAAGTTCTTGAATTGCTATCGAAAAATGCCCGGAATGAGGCGGGACTAAAGATCAATTTTACGCTGATAACTGAAAATCATCAGGATAATACTACTCAAAAAGTAAAAGGAGAACTTTGGTTAAAAGGCGATAAGTATAAACTGGCTCTGGATAAAACCATTACCTACTATGATGGGAAAAACGTTTACACCTATATACCAAAAGCTAAAGAGGTAACAATAACAAAACCCTCTGAAAAAGATGACGAGCTGTTTATAAGGAATCCTTCTAAAATATTTACATTGTACCAGAAGAACTTTAAATTTAGATATCTGGGGCAAACTACCTATAATCGCAACAATTGCCATGAAGTAGATTTATACCCTGTTGATATTAATAAAAGTTACAGTATTATTAAGCTGTTAATAAAAGAAGATGAATATGCTCTTGTAGCAGCTAAAATGATCATGAAGGCCGGAATACACTATATTTTTTATGTAGATAAGTTTGATAATGCTGTGCGTATCGATGATCGAGAGTTTACTTTTGATACAAAAGCAAATAAAGATGTTGAAGTAGTTGATTTACGTAAATAATTTATTTTTAAGTTGCAAAACAAAATAAGAGGAAATGCTTAAATCGCTTACCATACAAAATTATGCTCTAATAGATACACTGCATATCGATTTTAGCGAGGGATTTTCGACAATTACAGGCGAAACAGGTGCAGGAAAATCAATTTTGTTAGGCGCTCTTTCGTTGTTGGTAGGGCAGCGTGCCGATACCGATGTATTACTCGATAAGAGTCGCAAGTGTGTGGTTGAAGCAGTATTCGATATTAGTCCGTATCATCTCGAGTCGTTTTTCGAGCAAAATGAGATTGACTATGCTCAGCAGTCGATAATACGTCGCGAAATTCTGGAAACTGGACGTTCGCGTGCATTTGTCAACGATACGCCGGTTAATTTGAGTGTGCTTAAGGAATTGGGAGAAAAGCTTGTTGATATTCATTCGCAGCACCAAAATTCGTACCTTACCGAATGGGGTTTTCAACTTCGGGTACTCGATATTATAGCTGGAAATCAGCCATTGCTTCAGCAATACCGCGAATTATTTCGAAGGTATCATGAACTTAAAAAAGAGTTGTTCGAACTTTCGCAAATGGCAGAGAAGGGACAACAGGAGCTGGATTATTTGCAACATCAGTTTAACGAATTAGAGCAGGCCAGACTAAAACCTGGCGAGCAGGATGAGTTGGAAGAAGAAATTAAGGTGCTCAGCAATGCCGAAGAGATTAAACAGTATTTGAATTATGCTACTTCAGTGCTTAATTCGGAAGAACGGGGTGCATTGCTTCAACTGAAAGAGGTTACTCACTATCTTAATCGGATAAAAGGTCTTTTTCCGAAAGTGGGCTCATTGCTCGAACGTGTTGATGCAATATATATCGAAGCACGCGATGTAGCCGAAGAACTTGAAAGGTTAAATGAATCTGTTGAATTAGACCCTGAAAAACTCGAAACTGTTCGTCAACGAGTCGATTTTCTATATACGCTTTGCCAAAAACATAGGGTTGCAAATGCCGATGAGCTTATAGCTCTTTATCAACGCTTGACAGAGAAATTGCAGAATATTCAGTCGTACGGCGATGCTATCGAAAGAGTGAATGCACAGCTTCAGGAAACCACTCAAAAATTATCTGAGATAGCGGAATTGCTAAGCGAAAGTCGAAAAAAAATTGTACCGGCCTTTGAGGAAGAGGTAATGCAAATATTGCGTCAGTTAGGGATGCCCCATGCAGTTTTTTCAGTTTCATTCGAAAAACTTACCGATTTTCAGACGACAGGTCTCGATGCAGTAACCTATCTATTCTCGGCAAATAAGCAGGTGCCACCTCAGGATATTGCAAAAGTTGCATCGGGTGGCGAAATTTCGCGTGTGATGTTGGCTCTAAAATCGGTTATTGCACGTTCGTTGGCCATGCCCACTATTATTTTTGACGAGATAGATACTGGAGTTTCGGGGGAAATTGCCGATAAAATGGCTCAGATTATGAAAACAATGGCTGGATATATGCAGGTCATAAGCATTACGCATTTACCACAAGTTGCTGCTAAGGGTAAAAATCAATACCTCGTATATAAAGCCGATACAGCAAAGGGTACGCATACTCAGATTAAACTCTTGGCTGCTGAAGAGCGAATAATCGAGATTGCGAGAATGCTGAGTGGTAAGGAGATTACCGACGCTGCCATAAATAATGCTAAAGTTTTACTGCAGTCGGAATAAAAAATTTCTTTGCAAATTCTTTGTTTGGAAAATTAGAAGCACTATCTTTGCAGTCCGAAAATGGTATTGGCTCCGTAGCTTAATTGAATAGAGCATCTGACTACGGATCAGAAGGTTGGGGGTTTGAGTCCCTCCGGAGTCACGGAAGCTGCTTTTGCAGCTTTTTTTGTACTATAGCATAATGAATTTCCAAGTTTGAAAATATTAAACAACTAAGTATGAAAACATTAGCTATTCGTGAAGAAAACAGATACCCTGCAGAACGTCGAGCACCTTTGGTGCCCA
>JAOAFU010000123.1 GCA_026416115.1 Bacteroidales bacterium
TTGGGCGATTTTTTTCTGCCTTGCCACTCAATGAGAACCTCCCGATTCAGGTGTGGGCGCATTTGTTCTACGCTTTCAATACCCTCGAGCGAAATTATAGCCGAAGTAGAAGTTAATATTTCAAGGTTTGAAATAAAAAAAGGAACAGGTAATCCATTAATTTTAAGGAAAACCCATTCCGTTTTTTTTAAGTTTTCTAAAGCCCAGTTTTCAAAAACAACAATAGCTTTACCCTCAACTCCATGAACACGAGTAAGCTTACCAACAGGAGTAAGATTATCGGTAAGCATGTTGGGAAGGATTAGTTGTTTTCGGTGGCTTGAGCTTCTTGATCTTCTTCCTGAGATGATGTAGCTTCAGCAGCTTTCTGAGCTATCTGGGCAGCTTTAGCTTCACGGGCCTTTTGCTCGCGCTCTAGCTGTTCCTTACGCAATTGCTCTTTTTTAATTTGCTGCGAATCTTTCATCTTTTGCAACTTAGCTTCTTTTTCGGCCAGCCAGGCTGCAAATTTTGCTTCAGCTTGCTCTAATGTGAGGGCATTCTTCTTAACCCCTTTGAGCAGATGGTTTTTATACAATACGCCTTTCTCGGATAATAACGAGCGGCAAGTGTCGGATGGTTGAGCGCCAGTTTGTAGCCAATACAATGCTCTATCAAAATCGAGTTCAATAGTAGCAGGATTTGTTTTAGGATAGTAACGGCCTATCCTTTCAATGTATTTGCCATCTCGTGGCGCCCTGCTATCCGCTACCACAATGTGGTAGTAGGGAATTTTTTTCCTCCCCTGACGTGATAATCTAATTCTTACGGGCATAAATTAACGCTTTTGTTCCGACTTTTTATTTAAAAATTTGAGCTGCAAATATAGAGAAATATTTTAAAAATTAGCTTTTAATTTTTTATAGTACAATTCATTTACACTCTTTTACCCTTTTTCTGTTTCCTTGTCATTCGTACAAACATAAATGTTAGGTGGGGATAACTTATTGTATCGATTGTACATGTAGGATTTAAACATTTCATAATTCGTTGCAACAACGTGCTTAAAAAACAAAACCCCTCTCCATTGAGGAAATGAGGGGTTTAAAAGTAGAGGGGAAAAATTTTTAGCCGTTGCCTCCTCCTTCGATGGTCACAATGGTACCATCGGGATTATATTCAAGTTCAACGACTTTAATGCTTCTGAGCCATGTTTTACCACCCGAGGGCACGCTGTCGTGATGAAACAAGTACCATTTGCCCTTAAATTCGCAAATGGAGTGGTGCGTTGTCCAACCTACAACTGGAGTAAGGATTACACCTTTATAGGTAAAAGGTCCATAAGGATTATCTCCTATGGCATAGCACAATTTATGGGTATTACCCGTGGAGTAAGAAAAATAGTACTTTCCATTATATTTATGCATCCAAGAGGCTTCGAAGAAACGGCGATCGTGATCTCCTGCCTTTAAGGGTTCTCCGTTTTCGTCGAGAATAACCACATCGCGAGGTTCTTCTGCAAATTCGAGCATATTATCACTTAATCGAGCAACTTTTGCACATAATGCTGGTTCGTTGGGGGCAGGTTCGTGTCCACATTCAATGGCTTTATTGTTGCGGTAGCGTTGTAGTTGTCCACCCCAAATACCACCAAAATACATGTAATAGTTGCCATCATCATCCTCAAGCACTGCTGGGTCGATACTGTAGCTACCCATTATAGGATTTTTTTCCGGTATGAAAGGGCCTTCGGGTTTGTCACTCACAGCAACACCAATCCTGAAAATATCAGTTTTATCTTTTAAAGGAAAATATAGATAATATCTTCCGTTCTTATGAGCACAGTCGGGTGCCCAGAGTTGACGCCCCGCCCAGGGTATGTTTCGAATATCGAGTGCTACTCCATGGTCGGTCACCGGACCGTCGATATCCTCCATCGAAAATACGTGATAGTCGCGCATGTCGAAATGATCGCCGTTGTCGTTTTCGGGAATACCGGCATCAATGTCGTGAGAGGGGTAGATGTATATTTTTCCATTGAATACGTGAGCCGAAGGGTCGGCTGTGTAGATATGGTCTACTAAGTATCTTGCCTTTTTCATATGATTATTTATTTAGTTTTTTCTTTTGCCAATTTAATGATTTCGTCAACCACTGGTTTGGGCTGATATTGGCGATCAAAAAGTAAGGGATAATCGGTACGACCCATTATTGGCCAATAATTACGCCAGCTTTGTGTATCGTATACACCCCATAGGGTAACCCGGTCGATTTTGTCGGCATGTTTGATAAAAAGATTGAACAAATCGGAGTATCGACGAGTAAATAAATTGTTTACTGAGTCGGGAAGACCGTGTGGATAAGGGTTATATTTTTCCATTTGTTCGGCTTTAAACGTAACATCTGCAGTTAGCTTTTCCGAAGGCCAGGGAAGGAGAGTCAGGTCGAGTTCGGTAATCATTACCTTAACTCCTAAACTGGCATATTTTTCAATGGCTTGTTCGTATTCGGAAATGGTTGGCGAGTCGAGGCTTAAATGTCCCTGCATCCCTATTCCATCTACTTTTATTCCTTTTTCTTTCAGTCCTTTAACAAGGTTGTAAATAGCATCTCGTTTAACCGGATGCCATTCGTTGTAGTCGTTATAGTATAATTCGGCGTTCGGATCGGCTTCGTGTGCAAACTTGAAGGCAAGTTCGATATATTCGGGCCCGATAATTGTGTACCATTTCGACTGACGATACTGTCCATTGTCATCGATAGCTTCGTTAACGACATCCCAACCATGTACGCGACCTTTATAACGGCTCACTATTGTGGTAATGTGGTTTTTCATTCGGGCTATGAGTTCTTCTTTCGTTACCTCTTTACCTTTTTCGTCGATAAAAATCCAGCTTGGTACTTGGGAATGCCAAATAAGGCAGTGGCCAATAACTTTCATGTTATTTTCGATACCGAAATTTACAAAAGCATCGGGAAGCTCAAAGCTAAACGAATCCTTAACGGGGTGAATTTTCTCCATCTTCATGCAGTTTTCGGCCACAATAGAATTAAAGTGATTTTTAACTATAGCCATGGCCAGCGTATCTTTTCCCTTTATCTGGACATCGTTAAGAGCAACCCCAATATAAAACTTATCTTTTAGAGCCTCTTTCAAACTTTCCTGTTTATTATTGCTTTGGCATCCAAAAAGCAAAGAGACTAACATTCCAAAATGTATCCAAATCGCAAATTTCTTCATAATGACATGTGTTAAAAGATCTTTGTTTAAGTTTCTTTATCTACTGTGCCTTGTCTTAAGTTCCTGTTCAATCTGTACTTCCATCTTTTTGTTTATCTCGTAGAAGAACAAACTAACGATGGCTACGCCAAAGGTTAATGCTGGAAAAACGCTCATAGCCAAACGGATACCCTGAATCGTGGCTTCGGATTGTGCAGTTAAGCCTTCCTGATATCCGAATGCGGCAAGAATTGCAGCTACAAGTGAACCACCAATGCTAAGTCCGGCTTTAAGCCCAAATATCATAGCCGAGAATATAATAGCGGTTGCACGTCGGTTGTTTTTCCATTCGGAATAGTCGGCTACATCGGCTATCATTGCCCAAAGCAATGGGATAGTTAATCCATAGAAGAATCCATGTAGAATTTGCGTGATAAATACCAGAGCTACCGAGGTAGGAGGATAAATATAAAACATGAGCTGAGCCAGGGTTGCAGTTATTAGGCCAAAGCCAAAAATATCGCGTTTGCCATAACGATCGGCAAGCCCCTTTGATAAAGCTATTCCCACTATCATAAATATAATACCTCCTGCATTAAATAGGCTAAAAGCCGACGTAGAGGCATCTTCGGGCCAGTGAAAACCTACTAATCCCATGCCGCTTAGGAATACATTAAGACTAGCTATGAAACTATTGAATCCTATTGCGTTCAGAAATTGTGCAAGCGAGTCTCTATCGAGATAGTAGTTAAAATAGTAAACATAGGTGCCTCCTTTAAGTGCCAATGTGATAAAAATAAACACTGTAACAATTAACATAATCACCCAGGGCTTGTTATGTACCAGGTCGGTAAGGTCTTGCTTAATGCTCGAGCTTTGTTCGGGTTTAGGAATAATACGCTCTTTAGTAGTTAAAAATGTTATGATAAAACAGACAACCCCTGTTGCAGCAAATATTGCCATAATTTTTTCGAACCCAGCAGCTTTGTCGCCGTGTCCAGCTATTAGTACGAGTGGAAGTAGTAAAACCTGAATAATGAACTGCGCAACCATTACAGCAAAAAACCGGTACGAGGAGATGCTGTTTCGTTCCGACATGTTTCCTGTTATTACACCACTTAATGCTGAGTAGGGTAAATTGTTTGCCGAGTACACAATAACCAATAAGATATAGGTTATAAAAGCAAAAATTATTTTACCGGTAGTGCTAAAATTGGGGGTGGTAAAGGCTAATATTGCCATAACGCCAAAGGGTACAGAAGTCCATAGTATCCAGGGACGGAATTTTCCCCATCGGGTGTGGGTTCGGTCGGCAATAATACCCATGATCGGATTGAAAAAAGCACCTACCATACCTCCAATGAAAATAATAACTGAGGCTGATGCGGGTGGAATTTTTGAAACATCGGTATAGAAAAACGCCAGAAAAGTCATGAGAGTCTGAAAAATGAGGTTTGCAGCAAGGTCTCCCAGACTGTAACCAATTTTTTCAGAAAGCTTAATTTTTTCAACTTCTGAGCTCATAAAATATTGCTTTAATTTAGATTATTACTTTAAACCTTTGCCTACAAAGTAAGTAATATATAGTAGGGAGCAAGGCATACATTTTTTGCAATTAGTACCTATAATTCGGGCGAATCCTAATTTGTCGACTTTTTGTTGTGTCGCATTACTTTTATCTTTCGCGTTCCTTATAAATTTTAGCAAAAACAATCTTTAACTATCGCTCATTTCATTTAAAATGATTTTGTTGAAGTTGTTAAAGCAATTGAAAGTGAGATAGAGTTTACGGCCAAATTTTGAATTTGTAAATTATTTCTATCTTTAAAACGTAATTATTACATTTACTGATGATCCTTCGAATGCGGTCGAAGATTTTATGGTTGTTATTGGTTGCCTGTTTATTTCCTGTATTTGGACAGGATAATTATTTCCTTTTTCACCAGCTAACTCTCGAACATGGTTTGTCGAATAATTCGGTAACCTGTATTTTTAAGGATAGTAGAGGATTTGTTTGGATTGGTACGATTGACGGACTAAACCGATACGATGGCTATAGCTTTGTTACTTATCGCCATTCGAACATCGATACAAACAGCATATCCGATAATTTTATCAGTACCATTGTAGAGGATAAGGAAGGTAATTTATGGATTGGAACCCAAGGCGGGGGACTTAATTGTTACGATCCCCGTTTAGAGAGATTTCAAGTTTTTGTACACGAACCTGGTAATTACAATAGCCTTCCTTCTAACTTTATTTTTCATCATAGCTCAATGCACTTCGATAAACAGGGCAACCTTTGGATAGGTACCAATAACGGTTTGAGTTGTTATAATCTGGCTTTAAAAAAGTTTATCCATTTTACGCTTAAACCTCCTGGAAATAGATCCGAAGCGGCTAAAGATATCCGTACTATTTTTCAAGCCAATGATGGAAGTCTTTGGATTGGTACAAACAAAGGAATCTATCAATACGATCCTGTAACGAAAAGAATATTAAATTATCTGAATGCCGAAACTGGAACTCAAAAGCTAACTAATAACATCATTACTGCTGTAGTCGAAAACACTTTGCACGGAGAATTATGGATAGGTACGGAAGAAGGTCTAAATGTTCTTAATCTAAAAAGTCTCTCGATAAAGCATTATTATGCCAATAAAAACGATCAAAGTTCGCTAAGCGACAATTCAATAACTGCTCTCGACATCGACGAAAAAGGTAATATATGGATTGGTACCAAATCGGGTGGACTTAATCAATACAGCTATACCGAAAAACGTTTTTTCTCATGGAAACAAAATCCGGTCGACAAAAACAGTTTAAGCGATAATTATATTGATAATTTGTATGTTGACAAGTCGGGGTATCTGTGGATTGGAACCGTGAACAATGGGATTAATCTAGTTGATATTCGTCCTAAAAAATTTCGTTGGATCAAAAATGAGCCTGGCAATCCCAATTCTTTATCATCAAACACCATTCGCTCCGTTTTTGAAGACTCTCAAGGTATTTTATGGATAGGAACCTACGGTGGTGGGCTTAATCGCTACGATGGTCGTAATTTTATGCATTTTTATCATCAACCCAATAACAACAATAGCCTGAGCCATAATATTATCAGCGCTCTTTACGAAAGCGATAATACTTTATGGATTGGAACTTGGGGTGGTGGAGTATGCAAAATGAACACCAAGAATTTTAAAATTACTCGACTTAACCTTAATCTTCCCGATTATGTTAATCAGATCACTGTCGATAATTATGGGCGGCTATGGATAGCCTGTAACGGAGGTCTATACGTATACAAGTCTCCAACATCTACCATCATACGTATCGACGACGACAGCTTGGTTTCGCGCAGACTTACAGCCAATTCAGTTAACCGAATCCATTGGGATAAAAGAGGAAATATGTGGGTTGCTACCTTCGATGGCCTGAATTGTATTGTTTTCAAAGATTTCGAAAAATTAATCATCGATACCATATATCATTTCCGAAAGCAAATAAATCGTCCCAATAGTCTCAACGATAATCGCATATTAACAATCGAACGCGATCTATTAGACAATATCTATTTGGGCACTTACACCGGTGGCATAAACAAAATGATAGTCAAATGGGAAAATAACCGAATAAGCGAAGTAAAATTTACCCCTTACACCGATAATGAAGGTCTCGCCGGAAATATAGTATATGGCATTCTTTCCGATAATAGAGGAAACCTATGGATCAGTACAAACAATGGCCTGTCTAAGTTTAATCCTACCGATAACTCTTTCCAGAATTTTACCATCGATGATGGATTACAGAGCAACCAGTTTTACTGGAATGCCTACGGGAAAGGTCGCAACTCGCGCATGTTTTTCGGTGGTATAAACGGGTTAAATTTATTTTATCCCGATAGCATACAAATTCAGCGAAATTTTCCTCAAATATATATTACTAATTTTCAGCTTTTTAATCAACCTGTAAGGGTTTCTTTCGAAAAGAAAGCTTTGTTGAAACAATCGATATTGTACACACACTCTATCGTACTGCGCCGTCACGAATATCCTTTTACTATCGAGTTTGCAGCTTTGGTTTTTCGTTCGCAAAATAAAATTAGATATGCCTATCGACTCGAAAACTTCGATCATACTTGGCTTTATACCGATGCCACCCGTAGGTACGCAACCTATTCGCATTTGCGACCTGGTAAGTATATTTTTAAGGTAAAGGCAACTAATGAGGATGGAGTTTGGAGTAACTCGACTGCCGAACTGCATATCACCATTTTACCTGCTTTTTACGAAACCTTCTGGGCTTTTATGGTTTACGGGTTAGTGTTATTAGCGTTGTTGTATTTTTTCCGTCGCCAAGTACTTGCACGTGCTCGATATCGCCACGAAATCCAGTTGCAACGTATGGAACGTAAGAAAAGCGAGGAATACAACGAGATGAAGTTGCAATTTTTCACCAACATATCACACGAATTTCGAACCCCACTTACGCTTATTCTAGGTCCACTCGAAAAAATTCTTTCCCATTCCGATCTGGATAAAAATATCAGAGAACAGCTTTTACTCATGCGTTCGGGCAGTAAGCGACTTTTGCATCTGATTAATCAGTTACTCGAGTTCAGAAAAGTTGAATCGGGAAGCTACGAGCTTAAAATAATACGCAAAGATGTTATCCCTGCAATTAAAGAAATAGTCGAACTGTTTAAAAGTACCGCCCAGTCACACAATATTCTTTATACTGTTAGCATCCCTCTTAAGTCAGTTGTTTTGTGTATCGATGAAAATGTACTCGAAACAGTAGCTTTTAATTTGCTTTCCAATGCGTTTAAATTTACACCATCGGGAGGAAAGGTACACTTCGAGGTCGAATTTTTCAACATTGAGCTTCAAAAAACGCTGCTCGAAAATGAAATTTATTATCTTTCAATAAAAGTGTCTGATACTGGTAGAGGAATACCTCCCGAAAAGCAGGAGGATATATTTAAGCGTTTTTACCAATTACCCTTTCCAACCAATAATGCTACAAAAGGAACAGGCATAGGCCTTACACTCTGTAAAGAGCTATGTACCTTACATGGGGGCGATATTAAGGTAGAAAGTATCGTCGACAAAGGGTCGACTTTTATTGCCACTTTAACTGTACACCCAGCATTTTTTACTCTTAAAAATATTCCTATTCTTGCCATTGATGAAGGACAAAAGAAACCAATTATCGAAAATGGCGAAAAATTTGCATTTATTCTTCAGGATCAAGATCGACTCGAATTCGAACCACCATCTAATCCCGAAAGCCCCAGAGTACTCATTATTGAAGATGATGTAGAGATTATTAAATTCATTGGTAAACTTATAGAACAACACTATCATATTAGTTATGCTCTCAATGGTGCCGATGGTTTAAAGTTAGCTTTAGATCAAGAACCCGATATTATTATATCCGATATCATGATGCCGAGGATGAGTGGTTTCGAATTATGCGAGAAAATAAAAACCGATCCGAGGTTGAGCCACATTCCGGTTATCCTTTTAACAGCCCTCTCGAATATCGACGATAAAATCAAGGGTTACCACCTCGGAGCCGATGAGTACCTTACAAAACCCTTTGATCAACGTCATTTATTGGTCCGAATCGAAAAATTAATTGAACAACGAAATCAGTTACGTCGACATTTTCAGCAACAATTTAGCATCGAATCCGAATTACCTACGCTTTCACCCCTCGATCAGCAGTTAATTCAGAAAGTTATACAACTGATCGAAGAAAAAATTGCCGATCCCAGCCTTTCGGTCGAGGACCTAAGCCATCATATCGGCATAAGTACTACCCATTTATATCGAAAAATTAAAGCTCTTACAGGTCTATCGACCAACGATCTCATTCGAAAAATTAGACTAAAAAAAGCCGCAATGTTACTCTTGCAGGGCCAGGGAAATGTTTCGCAGGTTATGTACGAGGTTGGCTTTAACAATAGCTCATATTTCGCTCGTCGTTTTCAGGAAGAATTTGGTATGACCCCAAGCGAATATATTCAAAAGAATAAAAAATAATCCCCCAATTCTTCAATTTTGTATGATACATCTCGTAGGCTTAGGTGCACCGCCATAAATAATTGATGTAAAAGAAAGAAAATATCGATTTAAATCCAAAGATATAACTATACTAAAATTTAGCATTTTCTGTTGTTATAACTCAGAAACCTATGGTATCTATAAAGGTTAATTATTATGTTTCGATTTAATAGTCAATGATTTAATTTGTATTTTTATACTTTGTGTTTATATCATCAAAAAATATTGAAAAGAAATTTGTGAATAAAAAAATAGTTGTATTTTTGCAGTCCACTTTTTGGAAGTGGGTAAGTGCATACAGTACAACATAAAAAGTAAAGAAAAGTGAA
>JAOAFU010000138.1 GCA_026416115.1 Bacteroidales bacterium
CCCGATGAGCTTCTTAAGGTAAAGGCTGCTATCGAAGTGCTTACCCGTTTCGTGGGATTGCCACAATTCGAATGGGTATACGAGATTTTACCTATATTGAATCATAAGCTCAAAATAGTACCTTCACGACCAGTAATAGAATTACATTCTAATAAAGATTTTACAGGTTTAAATTATATCGAGTTTTTTTATCAGGCAATAATTAACCGTAAAGTTTTGCTGGTTACATATCAAAGCTTTCACGACCCCAAACCCGATACCTTCGTTTTTCATCCTTATTATCTTAAAGAGTATAATAACCGCTGGTTTGTTTATGGATTAAATGAAAAGGTAAATAAGCATACCTGGAATCTCGCTCTCGACCGTATTATTGAAGTTAAACAAACTGACTTTGATTATAAACCTTTCGAATTTGATTGGGAAAGCTATTTCTACGACATCATCGGCGTTACTCGGTACGAAGACGAACAACCTGAAGAAATAGAACTTCTGGTGTACCCCGAAAGTGCTAAATATATTTTTCACAAGCCTCTTCATTCATCTCAAATAGCTAATTTTGAGGGAGAACAACTTCGTGTTCGGTTAAAGCTCATACCCAATAGAGAATTTATTAATGTTGTGCTATCGTACGGGAAAAATATCGAAATAATTTCGCCTTCTCATTTAAGGCAAACTCTTAAGCAGGAACTAGAAGAGGCTTATAGAAGATATTGTAAGAACGATCCTACATAATACCAGCATAAGTATAAGAGTCAGTCTAATATTTGAAAAATCCTATCGACTAAAAAAGTTGATAATATGATGAGTTATAAAGGTTATTTGTTCCTCATCGAGTTCGCTATGCATGGGAAGCGATAATACTTTTTCAGCAAGTTGTTCCGAGATTGGCAGCGAACCTCGTTTGTAGTTAAGATAGGAAAAGGCAGGTTGTAAATGCAAGGGCAGAGGATAATAAATAGTCGATGGAATACCTGCATTTTTGAGATGTTCCTGTAGTTCGGTTCGATTACCTTTTAAGAGGGTAATGGTATACTGGTTAAAGGTGTGAGAAGAGTTTAAGTGGGGTAGTTTTAAACTTGTAATTTTTGCAAGCTGTTCATTGTACAATTGGGCAGCCTGCTGGCGTTTAGCCAGGTA
>JAOAFU010000234.1 GCA_026416115.1 Bacteroidales bacterium
AACGAAACATCAGAATTCATATTAACAAACTGTTTAATATCCTGAGTGCTGAAAAATTCATCCTTATTTTTCTCCATCCAGGTTTTAACATCAGCAAAATCTTCGGCAGAAGGAATAATATCAAACGAAACATATTCAATGTCGCGAGATGCTTCTTGTTCAAATTCCTTTGCATGTTCTTTCAGGTACTTTTTAATCTCCGACATTTTAACAGGGATAAGGCTATCGGCAACACTTGAGTAACTTACTGCCATATAGCTAAAGGATACTTTTCGGGAATTATCGTCAATTTCTTTTTGTACCTGCCTTGAGGTGACATATAATCCTTTTTTAATCAGGTTTAGGTATTTAGTTATGTATCGTTCGCGGATAATCTGGTTTTCGATGTACAACCAATAGTTTTTCCTTGCAGGATCGGTCTCTTTTTCGAGCGACTTGATAAACTGTAATACTGCAGCTCTATTGAAGACTTGTGTCTGAGGATCGGTAAACAGTTGACGAATGTATGGATGAGGATCGCTTCCCTGAACCATATCGAGAACTTCTTTGGCCGATACATTAAGACCGAGAGCTTTGTATTCATCTCCTAACACGTACTCATCAACCAGCTGTTGCCACGATTGTTCCCGAACATTGTTGATAATCTCTTCGTTCAGGTTGGCCTGGCCAGAATTAAATTTGTATACTTCAGACAATTGATTAACTAACTGGTCGAACTCCTGAAACTGAACTTTTTTGCCATTAATTTCTGCTATCTGAAATTGGTTATTGCCTAATATAGAGCGGCCCCCAGTTAAAAAGTCGCTAAGTACAAAGGCTAATAATGCAAAACCAATAATAAGAGAGGCCAAAAGACCCATCCTGCTTCGTATTTTCTCCAGTACTGCCATTGGTAAACTATTTTATTATACTTATACTAATATATTACTAAAGCAAAAATTTTAAGCCACGAATATAGCAATTCTATTTCAATCGGCCATTAGTTTATATTTTTTTTGACTGAATGAAGTAAAAACATTTAATCGTGTATGAATAGATTTATATTTTCTTTTTACTATAACCAAGATTGAGATTTTAACATTTTTTATGTTTTATAACATAATTACAATTATGAATGAATGTTTTTGCATTTTTTTAATTTTAATTAAAACTCAGATATACAGTTATCTATAATTAGTAAATGAAAACTTATGCGTTAGAGTTTAAAAAATATATAAAAGTATGCCATCAGACAAAATTAAAAGAATGGCCTTATAAAAAGAATTTGTATATTTTTGTTACAGCTGCTTAAATTTTTTAACCAATTTATAACCATAAAAAAAGAATCTATGAAAAAACTTACACTTTTAATGGCATTTCTAAATGCGTTTGCATTTACCCTGCTATCGCAGGAAGTGCAGGTTAAAGGTAAAGTTACTTCCGCCGAAGATGGGAGTGCATTACCTGGCGCATCGGTAGTGGTAAAAGGAACTAGTACTGCTACCGTAACTGACCCTGATGGGAATTATGTAATTAAATTGCCAGCTGGAGCCAACACGCTAGTAGTTAGTTTTGTGGGCATGAAGACCCAAGAGGTCGAAGTTGCTGGCCGAACCACGGTTGATATTGTTATGCAACCCGATGTAATTGGAATGGAAGAGGTGGTAGTAACGGCATTGGGTATTTCTAAAGAGAGAAAAACCATTGGTTATGCTGTTCAAGATGTAAAGAGCGAAGATCTTACCCGGGTACCCAATTTGAACATGATTAATTCGCTTAATGGTCGTGTTGCCGGTATTCAGGTTACAAGTGCATCAGGTGTTGCTGGTAGCTCTACTTATATTACCATACGAGGAGCTAACTCCATACTTGGAAATAATCAGCCATTATTTGTTGTAGATGGAATACCTATTGACAACTCCATGAATGCTTCAGGTAATCCAGATAATGGTTCAAATAATTTACTCGATGGTGTTGCCTATTCAAACCGAGCTATCGACCTAAACCCCGAAGATATTGAGAGTGTTACGGTACTTAAAGGCGGTGCAGCAAGTGCCTTGTACGGAATTAGAGCAGCAAACGGGGTAATTCTTATAACAACTAAAAAAGGAAATGCTCAAAGTAGAGAGGGAAATATTGTTGTTAGTTCGTCGGTAGCATTTGACGAAGTTAACAAGCTTCCAGAGTTACAAAATAAGTTTGTACAGGGGCAAGGTGGAGTATATAGAGGACCACAAACTAGAAATCGTTATTCGTGGGGGCCAAAGGCAGATACCATGTACTGGGATGGAAGTAGTAATAATCCTTATGATAAAAACGGTTTTTTAGTAGGTGCAAGTAATCCCAATGCTAAAATTAAATTTAAACCCTACGATAATTTAAACACCTTCTTTCAAACGGGGATAACCTACAATAATTCGATTAGTTTTAACGGAGGAAACGAAAATTCATCCTTCTATGCAAATTTAACTAATGTAAACACAAAAGGGATTGTACCTAATAATACTTTTGATAAAACATCTTTGAAAATTACCGGTGAAACTAAAATAACCGATAAATTTTCTGTCGATGGAAGTGCCAACTACATTAAATCGGGAGGCAATAGGATTCAACAAGGTTCAAACCTTTCGGGTGTAATGCTTGGTTTATTACGAACACCCATTTCTTTCGACAATAGCAACGGTTATTCCGATCCAGTTAACACTCCTGAAGCCTACATGTTCCCTGATGGTACACCCCGTAGTTATCGAGGTCAATTACCCGACGGATCGGCTATTTACGACAACCCATATTGGACAGTTAACAAAAATAAATTCAAAGATGATGTTGATCGATTAATAGGGTATGTTGGTTTCAGGTACAAACCACTCGATTGGCTTAATGTTACTTATAAATTAGGAACCGACTATACAAGCGACAAGAGATTCGGATATTTTGCAAAATATTCAGGGGCTAACGGAGCTGGTCAAATCCAGAAAGACAATCATAATACTCACATCATCAATAGCGATTTAATCTTTACTATTTCCTCAAAAATCTCCGACGATATTAGCTACAATCTAGTTTTAGGTAATAACTTATATCAAGAAAAATACGAACAATTTTACGTTGAAGGTAATGGTATAGCTCAAACCGATTTTTATCATATGAGCAACGTTAGCTCTTACAATGTAAGACAAAGCATTCAAAAATATAGGACAGCAGCTTTTTATGCGAATGCAGATATTTCTTTTATGGCATTTTTGAACCTTACAGTAACCGGACGAGAAGAATGGTCGACTACTCTTCCAAAAGGGAATAATGCCTTTTTCTTCCCATCAGCCAGTTTAAGTTTGATTTTTACCGAATTAGAAGGCTTAAAAAACAATCCATTTCTATCATTTGCTAAGTTAAGGGCATCAATCGCAAAAACTGCTAACGATGCACCTGCCTATTACACAAAATCAACCTACTCGTTAGCAAATTATGGCGATGGATGGACATCGGGTATCTCATTCCCATTCTTAGGTTTAACAGGATATGTTTGGGGAAATACAGCTGGTAATCCCAATCTCAAACCCGAATTCACCCAAAGTTTTGAAACAGGTGTTGATTTTCGATTAATTAATAGCAGAATAGGACTATCAGCTACCTATTTTATTAATAAAAGTACTGATTTGATATTATCAGTACCTGTTGCAGCATCGTCGGGTTATGTTGAAGTTGCCATGAATGCTGCATCGATGCAAAACAAGGGTATCGAAATAACTGCTGATGTAGACATTATCAAAACCTTGGATTTACGTTGGAATCTTGGCGTAAACTACAGCAAAATAGATAATGAAGTTCTTTCCTTAGCAGAAGGTGTTAAAAATGTTTTTCTTGGGGGTTTTGAAGGTGCACAGGTACGTGCTGTTAAAGGATACCCATATGGTTCGCTATTTGGGACGATATTTGTTAAAGATGCAAATGGTAATGTGGTGATAGATAGCCGTCCCACAGTCAATGGTCAGCCAAATAAAAATTATGGATACCCCATGATGTCAGATAAAGAAGAAGCTTTTGGTACAACCTTACCCGATTGGACTGCAGGGATTAATACTACTATATCATATAAAGGTTTCTCCTTATATGCATTGCTTGATATTAGAAAAGGAGGTGTAATGTGGAATGGTACTCGTGGAGCTCTTGTTTCTTTCGGTATGGCAAAAGAAACTGAAGACAGAGGTACTGAAACCATATTTCCCGGCAAACTTGCAAAGCTCGAAAATGGTGATTTTGTATATGATAGTAAAGGAAATATTGTTACAGAGGGAGACAACAATATTAAAGCAGTAAAAGCTGAAAGTTGGTACAATGGTTTGGGTGGAGGTTTTGCCGGACCATCTGAACAATTTACCGAAAAAACAGATTGGGTAAGACTACGTGAAGTATCATTATCGTATAACCTTCCTCAAAGCATGTTTAAGAAAGGGTTTGTAAAAGGAATTTCTATTACTGCTTCTGGAAAAAATCTATGGCTTAGCACTCCTTATAAAGGAATTGACCCTGAAACAAACCTGATGGGTGCATTCAATGCACAAGGTATTGATTATTTCAATATGCCTAATACTCGGACATACGTGTTTGGGGTTAAATTTACTTTCTGATTTTTTTTTCTGTCTAACATGAAAAATATTTTAAATATGAAAAATATAAATGTAAAAGTTTTTCTAGGAGCAATAAGTATTCTATTCTTTAGCTCCTGCGAAAAATGGATTGACACGGATTTAAATAATGATCCTAACAATCCAGAAAAAGTAAATTATAATTTAGTTCTACCAACCATTGAGGCCGGGTTGGCATATCAGTATGGAGGCGATTTGTCGCGTCCAGTTGCAATTTGGATGCAGCAGTTCTCCGGTGTTGGAAATCAACCAATAGCCTTTGACGTATATAATTTTACACAAAGCGATGTCAATAACGTATGGGTTTGGGGGATGTATGCCGGTCCTATGATGGATCTCAAGCGAATGATCGTCTCTGCAAAAGCAGATGGTTCTCATCATTATTTGGGCGTAGCACAAGTGTTAATGGCATTTTCTGTTGCAACTATGACCGATCTTTTTGGAGATATTCCTTTTTCAGAAGCTTGGGAAGATGGCAACTTAACACCAAAATATGACACCCAAGAAGCTATATACGATTCGTTATTCAAAATGCTCGATGATGCCATTGTAAACTTAGGACAAGCACAAAGTCTGTACTCTCCTTCAAGCGATGACATTATCTATGGTGGCGATCTTGATAAATGGACAAAAGCTGCATATACATTAAAAGCCAGATTAGCACTACATTTAGCAAAAGTTAAATCAGATGCTTATCAAACTGCATTAGATGCAATTGCAAATGGTTTTGCCGATAATTCGGATGATATGTCTGTACCTTTTGGCACCAATCAGAACGAATGGAATCCTGCATATCAATACTTTTTAGTTGATCGACCATATGATATAGTTATGGGAGCATTTTTCGTTGAAACGCTTCGTAGCGATCCTCGTTTCAATTTATATGTCGATACTGCAGGAGCATGGCAAGATCCATCGTATGGTTATGGAGCTAATCCTGGCCAAGCCGACGGTTTTGCATATCCTGGTTCAAGCTTTATTTCGCCAAATTCTTCTGTAACTTTCATATCTTACGCCGAAGCAAAATTTGTTGAAGCAGAAGCGGCACTTGCAACCGACAAAGCTCGAGCAGCTAATGCATACAACGATGCTGTGAGTGCAGCTTTCGCAAAATATGGACTCACTGCTCCAGCAAGCTTAACCTCAGAAACAGCTGGAACCATCTCGTTGGATAAAATCATTATGCAGAAGTATATTGCATTATTTATGAATCCTGAAACGTTTACAGATTATCGTCGTACAGGATTTCCTCAGCTAACTCCACCATCCAATGCCTTAACTTTAGACAAGAAAATGCCACGCAGATGGCCATATCCTACCTCTGAAAGGTTGTATAATACAAAAAATTTCGAACCTTACGAGAATACTACAATTTCAACACGAGTTTGGTGGGATAAAGAATAAATGTTTTGCAATATTTTTTGGAGGCTGTACTTCGAGTACAGCCTCTTTCTTTTTTTCTTATTCTCTCTTTCCCCAAATTTTTATTACCTTTACCCAATCATATTATTTTAAATATCAATTGTTACAGCAAAATGTTTTTTTAACAAATCTTTACCATGAAAATGATTAACGCCTTCGATTCTAATGTTCAGATACCTAAAGACAAAACTTATGAGTTATACCTTGAGGGTAATAGTCAATTTATGCAATTTGCTTTATACGATAAAGAGCAGAATCATTTTCTGGGAGTAAAACAATGGATTGCTGAGTTAGGAGAGAAAGTTGAAGACTTATTATCATCGATGCTCGAGGATAATTTATTGAATGAAATAAAATTTCAAAATATCATATTTTCCTATTCATCTCATAGGGCAATGCTCGTACCTCAAACCTTGTTTGATGCCGAACACCTTGAAGATTTTCTAAAGTTTCATCATAAAATTGAAGATAGCGAAAAAATTCTATATCATTATATTCCAAAAGCCGATGCATTCCTAATTTATACTTGTCCTATCAACATAGAAAATTATCTAAAACCTAAATTCCATAATGTCGAGATTAAACATCATGCTATACCTTTTATATGCATGGCACTTAACAAAAACATCCAAAGCCATTTACCTGCTGTTCACATATTCCTTGGACATAATTTTTTCGATTTGTTGGTATTAAAACAGGAAAAAATCTTACTTTTTAATTCTTTTTATTATCAAAAACACACCGATGTGCTCTATTTCCTTGTTAATGTTTCCAATTTGTTCTCAATTCCTCCCCATAACTCTCAAATGTATGTAAGTGGAAATATTGATCAAAATAGCTATGCTACAATTGTTAGTGAGCTTAAAAACATTTTTCCATATATAATCTCTGAAGATACCATATCCGAAAATTTTTCTTATGCTAAGGGTATTTTGGAATTGCCCCAACATCAGCTTAAAACTCTTATCGCTTTAAAATTATGCGTATAATAGGAGGAAAACACAAGGGAAGATTACTGAAAGGGAAAGTAACAGAAGCTCGTCCTACAACCGATTTTGCTAAAGAAAGTCTTTTCAATATACTTAACAATTACTTCCATTTTGAACAAATATCGGTATTAGACCTATTTGCTGGTACAGGTAGTATAAGTTTTGAATTTGCGTCGAGGGGTTGTAACAGTATTGACTTAGTTGAATGGAACCATCATAATTATCAATACATTTGTAATAATATTAAAGAGTTGGGGTTAAGCTTTATTAAGCCATATAAATCCGACGTTTTTAATTATCTACTATTGTGTAAAAAACAGTACGATATCATTTTTGCCGATCCACCCTACGAGTTGGAAGGTATTTTAAAAATACCTGACTTAATATTCGAAAATAATTTGGTTAAACCCAACGGAATGCTGATAATTGAGCATTCTAAAAACACTGATTTTCAAAGTCATTCAAATTTCTGGCAGCATAGAAGGTATGGTGCAGTTCATTTTTCATTTTTTTTACCCTAAAAACTTTTGCAGAAAAAAAAAATATACTACATTTGCAGCGCTGAAAATATTACAGCCAACGAGGTTCGGTAGTTCAGTTGGTTAGAATACATGCCTGTCACGCATGGGGTCGCGGGTTCGAGTCCCGTCCGAACCGCAAAAAATTTAAAAACTTTTTTCATCAAAATTTGTTATATTTGTAAAAAAGAATTGAGATGCATACTTATTTTAGCAATGGTTATTTTTATTTCTTTTTTTGGTTTACTTCGGAATTACCGGGGCTAAAATAGGTATGATATTACAATATCAAAAAGTCCCGGTTAAACACCGGGATTTTTTTTTAATTTAACGAGAATATGAGCACAAAAAAAAATGTTAAAAAAATTGCCATCCAAGGAGGCTATGGCGCATTTCACGAAATTGCCGCCAAACATTATTTCGAGAATGAAGAAATAGAAATTGTAACTGCAAACACTTTTAAAGATCTTTTTAAATCGCTCAGAAACAACCATGCCGATTTAGGTATAATGGCAATTGAAAATTCAATTGCCGGAAGCATACTCCCCAATTACATGCTTTTGCTCGAATCGAACATGAAAATTATTGGGGAAATTTATTTGCGCATAAAGCAAAACCTTGCCGCATTACCTGGTACACGTATTGAAGATATTGAAGAAGTATACTCACAGCCAATCGCCCTGTTACAATGTCAGTTGTTTTTTGATAACTACCCTCATATAAAATTGGTCGATAGTATCGACACTGCATTAAGTGCTAAAGAGATTGCTGAAAAAAAGCTAAAAAATAGGGGGGCTATTTGTTCAAAGCTTGCAGCACAAAAGTATGGGCTTGAAATTATAGCAGAAGGCATAGAAACAAACAAAACAAATTACACACGCTTTTTAATTTTATCGGACCGGATTGGATATCATAAGATGTCCAAAAATTTGGAAAAAGCTTCGCTTAGTTTTGCTCTTAAACACGAAACAGGAAGCCTTTCAAAAGTGTTATCCATATTATCGTATTACGGAATCAATTTAACAAAAATCCAATCGATGCCCATTCCAGGAAAGGACTGGGAATATCAGTTTTTCGTCGATGTAACCTTCGACGATTATGTAATGTACCGGCAATCGCTCGATGCAATAAGGCCTTTTACGTCGGGACTTGAGATAATGGGCGAGTATGCCAAAGGAAAAACAGTGATGGAATAAAGACAAATTAGTCATGGAAACAATGAATTTACAACCTTTTACATTTGAAGGTATTTCGAACGAGCGACCTTTGGTAATAGCAGGTCCTTGTAGTGCAGAGTCGGAAGCTCAAATGGTCCAAACAGCTCAACAACTCGCTGCTCTAGGAATTAAAATTTTCCGGGCCGGTATATGGAAACCCCGAACTAGGCCAGGTAGTTTTGAAGGATATGGTTCTTTAGCTCTTCCGTGGATGCAAAGTGTAAAAGAAGCAACTGGTATGTTAACAGCCACGGAGGTAGCAAACGTAAAGCATGTATACGAGGCGCTCAAAGCGGGAATTGATATTCTTTGGATTGGGGCACGAACTTCTGCCAATCCATTTGCTGTGCAAGAAATAGCTGATGCATTGCGTGGAGTTGATGTGCCTGTTTTGGTTAAAAACCCTGTTAATCCCGACCTTGAACTTTGGATTGGAGCTATCGAGCGGCTTTATATGGCAGGGGTTACCCGTCTGGCTGCAGGGCACAGAGGCTTCTCAACTTACGAGAAAATAGCTTACCGAAACGACCCTAATTGGCAAATCCCTATCGAACTTCGTCGTCGAATTCCCAATATTCCATTGATTGTCGATCCAAGCCATATCTGCGGCAAGCGCGATACCCTTTTTGAAATTACACAAAAAGCCATGGACTTGAATTACGATGGTATTATCATCGAGGCCCATATCGATCCCGACCATGCTATGAGCGATGCAAAACAACAATTACGACCCGATCAGCTTGGCGAATTACTTAAAAAACTTGTTATCCGTAAAGAATATATCGAGAATGGTTCGTTGGTTACTATCGAAGAACTTCGATCGCAGATCGACAAAATCGACGATAAAATTGTCGATCTTCTCGAAAAACGAATGCATATAGCTGAAGAAATTGGTAAGATAAAAAAAGAAAACAACATTGCTGTTTTGCAAACCAAACGTTGGCATCAAATAATTACCCAGCGCATGAAAGAAGCTCGAGAAAAAGGTCTGAGCGAACATTTTATTGAAAATATTTTCAGAGCTATTCACGAAGAATCAATTAACCATCAGACCCGAATAATGAACGAAAACTAATGCCTTTATGGAAGAAATTACTTTACATACCACCAATAAAACATCTCGAATTCTTATTGGAGAGAGGCTTGATCATTTAACAAAATACCTTCCCTCAAGTACAAAAATTGTTATTCTATCTGATAGTAATATTATTAAGTTCTATAAACATAAACTACCAAATTATCCAATAATCGAAATTGGCACAGGCGAAGGTATTAAAAACCTCAACACCATCGACTATATCATGGGGCAACTTATCAAACTTGAAGCCGATCGTACCTCATTTCTGGTAGGTATTGGAGGTGGAATAGTGTGCGATATTGCCGGTTTTGCTGCCTCAATTTACATGCGTGGTATTCGTTTTGGTTTTGTGAGCACTACCCTTCTTAGCCAAGTCGATGCAAGTGTTGGTGGTAAAAATGGGGTTAATTACGAGGGTTATAAAAATATGGTGGGCGTATTCAACCAGCCCGAATTTGTAATCTGCGATACTTCAATGCTTTCTACCCTACCTCGTGAAGAATATATTGGTGGATATGCCGAAGTTATTAAACATGGCTGTATCAGAAGTACTGAATTGTTTGAGTTTCTTGAAAAAAATGTATCAAAAGCATTATCATACGACGAATCGACAATAATCTACTGTGTTGCTCAATCGGTTAAAATTAAAGCATCGGTTGTTGAGCATGATGAAAGAGAGAAAGGCGAACGTCGTATTTTAAACTTTGGTCACACCTTTGCCCATGCTATAGAAAAAATTTCTACACTGCCCCATGGGCAGGCCGTAGCAATTGGTATGAACTATGCTTCATATATTTCCTACAAATTAGGAATGATAACTAAAAATGACTACCAACGAATTCGCCAATTGATTATTAACTTTCAATTACCCGTTAATTTTTCGTTCGATACCGAAACGCTTCTCGATGCTATGCGAAAAGATAAAAAGCGAGAAGGTGAAGATATACATCTTATTTTACTCTCATCAATTGGAAATGCAATAGTAAAACCTGTTAGCTATCAACAACTTAAAACATTTATCCATGATTTGCGTGAGCATCAGTGAAAATAATTTTGAAAAATGTCTTGACTTGATAAAAAAGTTTGAGTTATCTGAGATACGCTTAGATTTATGTCAATTCGATAAAACGCAAATTGAGAAGATATTTTCATCGGGACAAAAGCTTATAGCTACATGCCGACCCTCTCCCAGCATGAATGAAAATGAAAGACTTGAAATTTTGCTGACAGCAATCCGGTCGGGTGCAAAATATGTTGATGTTGAAATAGAAACCGATTATAGTTTAAAACAAAAAATAATCTCAGAGGCTATAATGCGAGAATGCGATGTAATTATTTCGTATCATAATTTTGACTATACCCCTACCTTGGAACAATTAAAAATTATTGTAAACCAATGCTTTGACATGGGAGCAAATGTAGCAAAAGTTGCGTGTATGGTTCGAGAACCTTCAGATAATGCTCGATTATTAGCTCTATATCATAATGGAAAAAGAATTGTAGCATTAGGAATGGGAGAATTAGGAAAAATATCGAGGATTGCTGCCCCCTTTTTAGGTGCAGAATTTACCTTTGCTTCTGCAAATGATGAATTCTCGACTGCACCTGGACAGATAAGCTATCATAAGCTAAACACTATTATTGAGTTACTCAAAAATTCATAAGCATGAATAGTATAGGCACACTTTTTCGCCTAAGTATATTTGGCGAGTCGCATGGAAAATGTGTAGGAATCGTTGTAGATGGTGTACCTGCGGGAATTCCTTTAACTGAATCCGATTTAGAAAAAGACCTATCGCGACGTAAAAGTGGAGCAAAAGGAACTACCCCACGCCAGGAAGCAGATATTCCCCGAATTATGAGTGGTACTTTTAACGACCATACTACGGGGGCACCCATCATGATACTTTTCGAGAATACTAACACACGCTCGCGCGACTATAGTTTTTTGCTTGAGACCCCCCGTCCAGGTCATGCCGATTTTGTAGCACACAAAAAATTTGGAGGTTTTGAAGATTATAGGGGAGGTGGACACTTTTCCGGTCGACTCACGTTGGGAATAGTTGCTGCTGGTGTAATTGCAAAAAAAATGATTCATCCCATCGAAGTAAAATCGTCACTAATAGAGGCTGGCGGTTCAACAAACATAGACGAAGCCGTTGAGAAAGCTATTGCCGAACAAGACTCTATTGGAGGAATTGTAGAAACTATTGCTACAAATATGCCAGTAGGACTTGGAGAACCTTTTTTTGGAAATATTAAGGCTATCATTGCTCACTATATTTTTTCAATCCCTGCAATAAAAGGAATTGAATTTGGATCGGGTTTTGCTGCAGCTCGAATGCGAGGATCGGAACATAACGATAAATTTATTGATATAAACGGAAAAACAGCAACCAATTTTGCAGGAGGAATTAATGGTGGAATATCGAACGGAAACGACCTGATTTTCCGTGTAGCTGTAAAACCAACTAGTAGCATCCATGCTACTCAACACACCATGAATATGAAAACAGGAACAATGACCGATCTAAACGTAGAAGGACGACACGATACCTGCATTGCACTTAGAGTACCCGTTGTGGTCGAAGCTGCTACAGCAATAGCCCTAGCGGATCTTATGCTACAGGAACAAAGAGTTAAACGTGTTTTTAAGTAAACTTTTTTACATTTTATTCGTAATTAACCTACAAGCTTGCTATGCATAATTGATTATATTTTCTTAGGCAATTAATAATATCTATATCAATTTTTAAGCAAAACGATTATGTCCGAAAGCAATGAAGAACTGGTAAAACGAATAGCAAAACTGGTAAAACAAAATAAAGAGCTTAAAGAAGAAATTACACGCCTGAACAACTTGTATCTGAAATTGCAGGACGAAAACGATAATCTCAAAAAGATTCTCAGTAAATTTCAACAACCTACAAACCTTGCTAGTGAAATTGAGGATCAGAAAACCATGCGATTTCAGATGGCAACAGTACTTTTTGCCAACATCCATGGTTTTTCGCGTATTAGCGATCAAATCAACTCTCAGAAAGTTATCGATCAGCTCGATTCTATTATGTTTCATTTCGATAACATTGTTCAAAAATATAAAATTGAGAAAATCAAAACCATTGGCGATACGCTAATGTGCGCTGGTGGTATTCCCCAAAAAAATATTACCAACCCTGTTGAGGTTGTTTTGTCAGCTTTGGAAATGATTCAAATTGTCGACGAAATTCAGCATCAATCCGAGAATGGAAAAATATGGGAAATTAAAATGGGTATCCATACCGGACCTGTTACTGTAAATATGGGGGGAAATAAAAAGAATACATTTGAAATTAAAGGTGATACTGTCAATATAGCAACAAGGCTCGAATCATCGGGAGTGCCTGGGAATATTATAATTTCGGCCAATACATACGAACTGGTTAAAGAATTTTTTACCTGCGAATACATGGGAAAAATGCCTATTAAATACCATGGCGACATAGATATATATCTGGTAAAAGGCATAAAACCCGAATTGTCGGTGAATGAACAAGGAAGAATTCCCAATGAACTTTTCAGGACACGCTTCGGATTATTACAATTTAATGACCTTCAGGAAATAATTCTTGATCGGCTTGAGAAAGAATTACCTCCTTATTTGTATTATCATAATGTAAAACACACGGTAGATGTTATTACCGAAGTTGAGCTAATTGGATGGGGTGAAGGGGTAAGCGACGAAGAAATATTACTTTTGAAAACTGCAGCTCTGTTTCACGATTCAGGACATATCATCTCTTACGACAATCATGAGTACTTTGGTACCGTCCTTGCACGCGAATATTTGCCAAAATTTAACTACACTAACGAGCAGATCGAAATTATTTGCGAACTAATAATGGCTACCAAGTTACCACCCAAACCGAAAAATCTGCTCGAAAAAATTATGTGCGATGCCGATCTTGATTATTTGGGACGTTCTGACTTCATCCCTGTATCGAATACTCTTTACAGAGAACTAAAGGAACAAAATAAGATTGGGAGTTTGAACGACTGGAATAAACTTCAGTTAAAATTTATCTCTGGTCATCAGTATTTTACCCAAACTGCTCTTAGTCTTAGAGAGGTGAACAAGCAAAAACAAATTGAAAGGATTATACAACTTATAGAACCCGAACCCAAAAATTTATAACCATGATAACCACATGTGTATATGTTGAGGTAAAACCCGAATATATTGATGAATTCATTGCTGCAACCTATGTAAACCATGCAGCATCAATTCAAGAACCTGGTAACCTTCGCTTCGATGTTTTACAAGACAAAGAAGACCCTACTAAGTTTCTCCTATACGAGGCTTATGTGAATGAAGAATCAGCAGCAGCTCATAAAGAAACCTCTCACTACAAAATATGGCGTGAAACCGTCGAAAAAATGATGGCAAATCCAAGAAAAGGTGTTAAGTATCAGTTGCTATACCCTAAAGTTTGCAGCTAAAAATGAATATTTTTGATTTCGCTCCTACTCCCAAATTATTTTTTGGCCCCAACTCTTTGAACGTATTACCTAAAGTCATCGAACAATGGGGCGAAAGAGTACTATTGATTACAGGAAACCATTCATTTGATCAACCTAAATTGAAGAATGAATTTCAACAACTTTTAAGCTCATTTTCTGTCACACACTTTAGCAGTAGTGGAGAACCAACTGTAGAAACTGTTAACAAAATCCTTCAAAAAGTTCGCCCCAATAAATTTGACTGCGTGATAAGCATAGGAGGAGGGAGTATTATTGATCTTGGTAAAGCCTTGTCGGCTATGTGTACCGTCGACGACGAAATTGAAAACTATCTAGAAGGTTTACCAACTTTTAGGCCTCATCCGGGCACAAAAATTCCTTTTATAGCCATTCCAACCACTGCAGGTACAGGGAGCGAAGCAACAAAAAATGCGGTTATTACTAAATATGGTAAAAATGGATATAAACGTTCATTAAGACATAGTAATTTCGTCCCCAATGTTGCTATAATAGATCCCCTACTCCATCTTTCCTGTCCACCACAGGTAACAGCAGCCAGCGGACTAGATGCTCTAACGCAGCTAATTGAATCGTACCTATCGCCTCAATCGAACCTACTTACCGACATTCTGGCAGAGAAAGGTATTGAATTGGCAGTTCGTTCTTTAAACAAAGCATATGCTGAACCAGAACATCTCGAATCACGCGCTCACATGGCCATGGCAGCATATCTCTCGGGATTAACATTGGCTCATGCCGGATTAGGAGCAGTTCACGGATTTGCATCAAGCATTGGTGGTATGTATCAAATTCCGCACGGAGTTATTTGTGGTTGCCTTTTAGTTAATACCCTTCAGAAAAATTTAAATAAAATGTTGGTTCAATCTGATAATCTGAGCAAAACTAAAATACACAGGCTAGCTGAATTAATTTTATCGTCCCCCCCTTCGCAAGTAATTGAAGAAAATGTGCATAATATAATTTATCAACTGGAAAACCTTCAAAAAGCATTAAAAATACCTAAGTTACAACAGATAGGAATCCAACATAACGACATAGACAAAATAGCAGCAGTAACACAAATAAAAAACAATCCTGTTGATCTTGCAATTGAAGAACTTAAGGAAATACTAGTTGCCAGTTGGTAATTTTGGTAAGAAATTTGTAGGATAAATCATACGAAAAACTCTTAAAATTTAAACTTATGTATTGGATAATATTAATTCTAACCTTTGGCTTTAGCTGGTATATAGGCTGGAAGCTTAAGAAAAAATTTCAGGAATATTCCGAAGTACCTCTCTCGCAGGGTTTAAGCGGCAAGGAAATTGCTGAAAAAATGCTTCGTGATCATGGTATTTACGATGTAAAAGTAGTTTCGGTAGAGGGAACCCTCACCGACCATTATAACCCGGTAAACAAAACGGTCAATTTGAGTCCCGATGTGTACTATGGGCGTAACATTTCAGCTGCAGCTGTTGCTGCCCACGAATGTGGTCATGCTGTTCAACATGCCCAAGCATATGCATGGTTAGGATTACGTTCAGCCCTTGTTCCTATCCAAAACATTAGCGCACAGTTAATGAATGCCATTTTTCTAATCTTATTTTTTGGCTCGTTATTCATAAACGGTTTATTTCCATTAGCCTTACCTATTATTATTGGTTGTTACTTTATTTTTACCTTGTTTGCATTCATTACCTTACCAGTAGAAATTAATGCCAGCAAACGTGCCTTAGCATGGCTATATAGCAGTGGAATAACTTCGAATCAACAACAAACCATGGCAGCCGATGCTCTCAAATGGGCTGCTCGAACTTATGTTGTTGCAGCACTTTCATCATTGGCAATGTTGCTATACTATTTAATGCTCTTCCTCGGAAGGAGAGATTAATTTTTGATATCAAATATGAAAGAAAAAGGGGGATTATTCCCCCTTTTTTTTGAAATTTACAATAAGCAAAATACAAATGAAAAAGCTATACATTATTGCCTTCCTAATTGCAGGTGTTCTCATAAAAAATTATTCACAGACAACAAGGTATTTCGAATTCAAAACCCAATGCGGGCATGGAAATTGGCAAGATACCTCCTTTATTGCAGCAACCAGTGTGCAGGAAGTAATTGATTCGGTTCTTACCGATTTATCTCGTCCATATGAACAACGTAAATTTATTTCGGGACCTATCGCCCCTGGACATGGTGGGCATAATCATAATGCAAATCATTGGTTTAAATGGCACTTTATTCCAGATCAATGGGTACTTGTAGAAATGGCTATAGAAATATGTGATGGCTGTCCATACAGCGATCTTGATTCCGATACTTCATACTGGATAAGGACTATTGGTCGATTTTGTCCTTGGTCGGGTAAACCCGTAAGAGAAATTGCGCCTCCTTCCGAATCTATTTTACCAACGAATAAATCAAAAATATCATTTTTCCCAAACCCTGCACAAAATTACGTGATTGTCAATAAAAAAATTGCTGGTATGCTTTCTCTTAACATCTATAATCTGCAAGGTAAATTAATTTTAAATCGCAACATTGAGGATACCTTTACACAACTTGACATCAAAACATTGCCCGATGGTATTTACTGGATTAAAGCTCGTTATGGGCACAACGTCGAATTGAAAAAAATGCTGAAAATAAGTTCTCCTCTCCCTAACTACTAATTACTATCTTTCCAAATTCGGTCGAGACTTGTGCCTTTACTCACAATAACCTTATTTTTGTCGAGAAGATAAAAGTAAGGTACATTCTCAAAAAAGTATCGACTACGTATATTGCTTTTCTTTAATGGGTCATAACCGTGAATAAAAGGGCTGTCGAATTTTTTAATGTATTCGATCCAAGGCGCTTTATTCGAGTGCACATAAATAGCTACCACAACAAGATCCCTACTTTTTAACGACTTAACAAGTCTTACTAACTCCTGATATTTGCTCTGACAAATATCACATTCAGGATCCCAGAAAAATAATATGATTTTTTGTGCCGAAATTTCATCCAATCTAAACGCTTTCTCATTAGGCGAAAACAAAAGCAAATCGCTCGCTCTTGAGCCAATAGTTGAAGATTTAATCAAGCTTATTTTCTTTTCGAGTTGATTTATAAACCTTTTATCTGCCCAGGGTGCATTACCATTGAGATAATATTTTTCGGCCAAATATACATATACCTTTTCGTAAGCAGGAGTTCTGCAATGTCGATAATTTTGGTTGAAGAAACTCAAAAGATATTTATACATTTCCTCATTTGAACGAGCCTTATCCAAAAAAAGGCTAATCCTCGATATTAATGTATCGGGGTGTTGAGAGATAAAAACGTTAAAATAATAGTTAAGCTGCTCAAACAATAATCTCGATTGAATTAACCGGTTATCGCTAAAGGGAAAATTTGCAATAAAATGTTTTTCGGCTGCCTGTTGGAGGTTAATGAAAGTCTTGGAGGATACCTCCTTAGGCATATGATTAGTTCGACGATTTAAACCTAGTAACTTAAAATAAGCAGATAGGAGCGATGTTGGTAGAAACTTATTTACCGAATCGATAAAAGCTTCCATTTCTATTTGTAATTGTGCTATTTTAAGACTATCGTTCGATTGTTTCAGCTTTTCAAATTCCATTCGTAACATTTGATGTTTTATAAACAATGAAGGCTGGGTTGCACCAACAATGGACAATTTCTTCAAAATTGCCGATGTGTCGGTGGTTATAGATAAAAACTGCTCATCATCTATGAGTAGTTCAAAATACTTTTTATTGGGAAAAGTTACTACATAAACGCCAGGTTTTAATCGAGCTTTGCTAACATAAGCCCCTGTACCCTGTTCATTTAATCGTATTGTGTCTATTATTATTTGCTTATCGAGATATTCGACGCCAAAAACAACAAAGGAATTTTCTATACCCTTGATTTCGAAATCGATCTGTGTAGCAATTTTTTGAGAGAACAAGTTTCCTACGACGAACAACTGAATTGCCACAATAACATGTTGAGCCTTCATATTTTTTTTAGATATTTCTTAAGAATAATAAATTTCAAAATATTTGAGAGAAGTCTATGTAAAAGCTTTCTTCCTCTTTTTTTCTCTCGAAACACAATAATTTAGTTGAACTTAATAAACCAATGGTAACTTATAATTAACTTTTTTCGGACATTTATTTTTTGTTTGCTAACTCATCAAGTTTTATTTTAATCTCTCCGAGCAATTTTTTTAAATAAACAAGTTCATCGGTATCGATATGCAAGGTTGATTTGCTATCCTCATAGATTAATTTAAGGTAAATTGTCCATTTCTTTTTAATAGGCGTATAAAAAGCTCCTAAGGTAAAACCTCCTTTGCAAACATATAAAATATCGACATAGTGATCGAGAGGTTCAAAATTAATCTGCTCCAAAATATGATCGCATGTTTTTCTTAAGGGTTCAATTTCACTTGCATCAAATTCGTTAATTTTTGGCTGCATTAAAAGTTCGTTTTGAAAAATCATTTCGAGGCGTACGGCTTTTTTGACCGAATTATTGAGTACATCGTTTACAATCATGACTTTAAACTCAATGGCATCGATATTTCCTGCATCATAAAAACGAATGTGGAGCAGTTTAGATGGTTCTACTGTTGTTATCTGTGCATCCTGTGCCAGCAGAATCGATGAAAATTTGAGCAGCAATATGCAAATAATGAATTTTCGTAACATAGTAATTCAATTTTAGATAGTTCTAAAATTAGGATAAAAAAGTTCAAATGTGTCATTTTTTATGAAAAAACTATTTGTTTCACCTTTGCCCAAAATATTTATCAAATACCCCTTTAGCATACCTACAAAGTTGATGACCAAAAGATATTTTGAATAATTTTCGAATGAATAAAATCACAATCAAGCTTTTACCAATATTAGTTTAATTAATATATAAGAGATTTATTTTTAATAACTTTCAGTAATACAAAAAATCTTAGCGTGATTCAACTAGGAAACTTAAAAAAATATCGGGAATCTGGTCGAGGAATATTTGAAAAATGAAAATAAAAAAAGCCAGTCGTTTTTGACTGGCTTAAAAAAGTATTTAATGAAAATCGAATCAAGCTTTATTAGCACTTCCAAGCACATTAATAATTTTATGCTTGTAAAGTTCTTTAAGAGCATCGCGTGCAGGACCCAAATATTTACGTGGGTCGAATTCGGCAGGATTTTCGGCCAATACCTTACGGATAGCTGCTGTCATAGCCAAACGGCCATCGGAGTCGATATTAATTTTACAAACTGCCGAAGCAGCGGCACGGCGTAATTGATCTTCAGGAATACCTACAGCATCTTTTAACTTTCCACCATAGGAGTTAATTGAGCGAACCAGGTCGACAGGTACCGAAGATGCACCATGCAAAACAATTGGAAAACCAGGAATACGACGCTCAATTTCTTCGAGAATATCGAACCGTAGAGGAGGTGGTACTAATATTCCGTCTGGAGTACGAGTACATTGTTCGGGTTTAAACTTATTAGCACCATGGGAAGTACCAATGGAAATTGCTAATGAGTCAACACCCGTTTTCTTAACAAAATCTTCAACTTCTTCGGGACGAGTGTAGTGCGATTGCTCAGCAACAACATCATCTTCTATACCAGCTAGTACCCCTAACTCACCTTCAACAGTTACATCATATTTATGAGCATATTCTACAACCGAACGAGTGATTTCAACATTCTTTTCGTATGGATGATGTGAACCATCAATCATAACCGACGAAAAGCCCATTTCGATACAGCTCTTGCAAAGTTCGAGAGAATCGCCGTGGTCGAGGTGTAAAACAATGGGAATGGCATAACCCAATTCCTTAGCATATTCAACAGCCCCTTGTGCCAAATACCGCAAAAGTGTTTGATTAGCGTATTTGCGAGCACCCGACGATACCTGCAAAATAACAGGTGAGCGAGTTTCGACACAAGCTGAGATTATAGCTTGTAATTGCTCGAGGTTATTAAAGTTAAAGGCAGGTATTGCATATCCTCCCTTAACTGCTTTCTGGAAAAGTTCTCTTGAATTTACCAGACCTAACTCTTTATAATGAACCATTTTCTTATAGTTTTTGTTAAAATGAACGGCAAAGATATAAAATAATTTTCATGCTCCATTAATCTGTTACAATTTATATGCTATTTTATTATTTTTATTTAAAATATTGTTTTTCAAACAGATAGAATATGATAATATCCTACAAAAAAAGCACTCTTCCTACAACTTTGGAAGAATGCTTAACCAAAATATCGAATAAATATATCTTACATCCCTGTAATTTTAAATTCTACCCTTCTGTTTTGGGCTCTACCGTCGGCTGTTTTATTGGAAGCAACTGGTTGATGAGGACCATATCCCTTATAAGTAAGTCGTCCTTTTTCGATACCATTTTCTACTAGATAGGTTACGACAGCTTTTGCACGTGCTTCGGATAGGCGAATATTATAGGCTAATCCTCCTACATTATCGGTGTGCCCAGAAATTTCGAGGCGTAAAGTGGGATTCTCTTTAAGAAATGTAATAACATTATTTAACTGCTGAAACGATTCCTCTTTAAGAATGGCTTTCCCAGTTTCGAAGAAAATATTCTTGAGTACAACTTTGGCCCCAACACTAAGCGGCTGGAGAAGAAAATCTTTTTGAATAATATCGGATTTTTCTTTTGTTAAATCAACAACCCCCAGATAAAGCAAATAACCACGGGTATTTATCTCCACACCAAGAGCTTTACGTTCGGGCAATTGGGTTTTATAATTTCCCAGCGAGTCGCTGAGTAAAGTAGCGACAACTTTCGATTTTTCGGAATCTATAAACTGAATTTTAGCCATAAGTCCTTTTTGTGTTTCCGAATCGAGTACTCTACCCATTAACACCAATGAGGAATCGACGGTAAGCATGGATATAGCGACACGATTCATGGTGGGTTTATCGTATAATTCATAAGCAAGTGGACTAGGTTCTCCTAAATTAATAAATTCCTTAGCTGCTCCTAAATACACTACCTTATAAATATCTTTACCACCAACGGATTGCTCTCTATTCGACGATAAATAGGCAATTTTTCCATTAGATAAGGCTACATAAAACAAATCGTCGTCGGGGGTATTTATGGGATACCCCATGTTTACAGGTTTCGACCATCCCGATTCGGTTTTTGTCGAATAAAAAATATCGTATCCTCCCATTCCTGGGTGACCTTTTGAGGAGAAGTAGAGTGTTTTCCCATCGGGCGAAATACTCACTCCCTCTTCATTATAAGGTGTATTAATAAGGGGACCCATGTTTTTGGGTTTCGACCAATCGCCATCTTCATCTTTTTCGCAGTAGTAGATATCTTTTCCACCAATTGAACCTTTTCGTTCGGCATCGCTAACAAAATAGAGGTACTTACCGTCGGGCGAGAAACAAATCGATGTTTCACGCGAACCACGAGTATTAATTCTTCTGAAGGCATGCAGCCCACTCCAACGATTCTCTTTTTTGCAAGTAAAATAAATATTTCCGTTGCCTTTGCTGCTGTATATATAAAGCGTATCGCCTGAAGGGGAAGCTGCTACAACTGCTTCGTTGTGTTTGGATGTAAGACGCTTATCGAGTAGCTGGGGAGGTGTCCAGTCTCTCGAGGTTTTCTTCGAAACATAAATATCTTCGCTAAATTTTTGATCGAGAGGGTTGCGCTTAGTGTTTGTACGTGAGGGTCTTCGGGAAGTGAAATACAAAATATCTTCTTTTGCCGTAAAAACAGGATAAAAATCGTCGTATTCAGAATTCAGACTTTTACCTAAATTTTGAACTACCACTCGTTTGGGCTCAGCAACAAGCATTTTACCTGTTTCACATTGTTCGATAAGCTGATCGAGATTATATGGAATTTTCTTAAGCATTCGTGGTGTTAGACTTGACTTAAATAAACGATATTCTTTCACAGCATTATCGAAATCGAGGCTCATATGATATGCACGACCTAACTGCAAATGAATATCACGAGAAACATTATTATTGAGCTCGAAAGCTTTCTTAAGGTACTGTAATGCTTCATTTTTTTCGTCGGCATATAAATAACATATACCTATCCGATAATTTAAAGCAGCATTTTTATCATTGTATGCATAGGCTTTCAAATATTCAACTCGAGCTTCACGATAAAACGCAGGACCTTTATTGTACAATTTATTTCCTTTTTTTATAGCTTTCCATGCTGCCTCACTGCCTTGTTCGGTTGTAATAAATTGAATTTTTTTAATTCTTACCTTTTCCTGTGCTAAAATTATGGTTGGAAACAACATCAACAAAAATGCTACTTTAATAAAAAAAGTTGTTTTCATGATATGTCTTATTTACATTCATTAACGAAATGGGCTGCATCTTGGAACCCTAATGAAAGAGCTGTTTTCCAATCGGAACAGGCTCCATCAATATCGCCAGTTAATTCTTTACAGAATCCACGATTTAGATATGCCTCTGCCGACTTGCTATTAATCTGCAGAGCTTTATTGTAGCTATCTATTGCATGTTTGTGATCATTTTTCTTAGCATATGCATTTCCTAAATTTACGTATGCTTGAAAATAGTCGGATTTCAATTCTGTTACTTTTATAAAATCTTCGATTGCTCCATCATAATTTCCTAAGTTATATTTTGCTATACCCCTATTATTGAATGCGATGAAATTTTTAGGCTGTTTGCTTATTAATAGGTCTAACTCTTTAATTGCACCAGCAGGATCACCGTTATAAATCTTAGCCAGAGCAATATTGTTGTATGCAGCAATTAAAGTAGAATCGAATTGAACGGCCTGTTGAAAATCATAGATAGCACCACTGTAGTCTTTTAAGAGAAGTTTTACACGACCTCGATCAAAATAGCTAAGCGCATAACGAGGCTTTTTGTCAATAGCCATCGAAAAATCGGAAGCTGCTCCAGCAAATTCCTTTTTGTAAACCCTATAAATACCGCGATAATAATATACCTCGGGAATGTTAAAACCGTTCTCCAATGCTTTATTGAAATATTCAGGCTTTACAGATGCCGTATCTGTAATCAACTGGATATATGCTAAATAGAACCATGCTTCTCCAAGCTTTTCGTTAAGTTGAACAGCTTTTTCAAGATCTGCCGCAGCTGCCTTTCGATTATTTGTTTCGAACTGAGCTTTGGCTCGTTGTAAGTAGGCTAATGCATGCTGATTATTTAATTTTATACATTCGTTGAATGCCTCAACGGCTTGTTTATACTGACCCGACTGAAAAAAACCAACTCCTTTGTTGTATGCTACATCGGCATTTTTTCTTTGTTGTGCCAATTCCCAATCCGATTGGCTATAACTCCGTTCCAGTATAAACAATATACTTATTGCAATAGCTGTTATTAGCTTCATTCTCATGGCTGTATTTTTTTCATTGCCAGCATTTAATTCTAAGAAAACTTCCTATAATAAATAGGATATGCGAATATATTCATTTTTAATGAATTTTTATTTCAATATAGCATATTTTATTTTATATGAAATCCATATAATCCCAATCGTGAAAATAGCTTCCATTTATGTTGTATTTCATTAGCTACGATATTCTTTACCCAAGACTATATACTGAAAAATATGTTCACTCTGGCACTCAACAAAAATCAACGACGTTTTGAAATTAGTATTGAGACAACATACCTTGTTTCATAATTTGATTGCTATCACTCAACAGGTTTATAAAATGACTTTTTTCGATAAAACAAATAACCAAGCTGCAGCCATTAAACATGGTTGATTAGTATCTTTGTAATTGAAACCCCTTTGGCCTAAGATTAAGCTCCCATTAGCGACATCTATCTGCTGGAAAGTAAATCCTACTCATATTATCCAATGTTATTAACCCCTGCTTAAGTGAATTATCTAACAACAGGAATATATTTTTTTGGTACGATTTTCTACCTATCCATTATATAGTTAAACATATAGTTAATCATCTGCAATGTTCTATTAAAAAAATTAATCACTTGTTTTTATTTCTTCATATAGATATCAATATAGATAAAATACATCTTTAATAAAAAAGTATTATATTTGCATCGTGTGCGATATAATCGTACATGATATAAATTAGTAATTAAATTAAGTAAAAACAGTTGTAAAATGAGAACAATTGAAAACTTAGCTAGGGAAAATTTTAAGCAAAAAGCTTTACGACTACTGTATCCTTTAATCAAAAAAATGGGAAAAAAGGGGAAAAACGGAACAGTTTTAATAAATAAAGAACTCAAAGAGCCCATTTCATCATTTTACGCTTTGAAAGCGAAGCTAAATTCTGGAAAAGAATTAGATTTCAGCTTGCTAAAAGGTAAAAAAGTAATTATTGTGAATACCGCTTCCAATTGTGGTTATACAGCACAATATGCCGAGTTGCAAACATTATATGATCGTTTTGATGAATCAGTAGAGATTATAGGATTTCCTGCCAACGACTTTGCCGGACAAGAGAAGAGTAATGATAACGAAATAGCCGAATTTTGTAAGCTTAATTATGGTGTGACCTTTCCAATAGCCAAAAAAGGGGTAGTAATAAAAAATTTCGAACAACAAGAAATTTTCAGATGGCTCACCGATAAAAGATTAAACGGTTGGAACGATCATGCCCCCGATTGGAACTTCAGTAAATATATTATCAACGAACAAGGTATACTCACTCATTATTTTGGACCTTCAATTTCACCATTGGATGAAGAATTTTTAATAGCATTAAAAAATAATTGATTTTTCAATATTTCTCCATATTTTCGATTCAAAAAGATAAAGTATGGAATTTCATTATCTTAAATTAGAAAATCAACTATGTTTTCCTATTTATGCAGCGTCGCGTTTAATAATTAGAGAATATCAGCCTTTTCTGGAAAAGCTTAATATTACCTATCCACAATATCTGGTAATGATGATTTTGTGGGAGAACGATAGTATTGCTGTAAGTGAAATTGCGAAAAAGCTAATCCTCAATACTAATACTATAACGCCTATACTTAAACGTATGGAACAGCAGGGGCTGATTGTGAGGACGCGATCGGACGAAGATGAGCGAAAGGTTTTCGTCACATTAACCGAATTGGGCCAGAAATTAAAAGAAGAAGCTGCTAAAATTCCTGAAGCGTTAATTAATCGATTATTGAACAGTGAATTAAAAGTTGAAGATTTGATTAAGTTAAAGGAAAGTCTTAATGCTTTAATTTCTTTTTTGTCGAAATAAACCTCCTAGTTGTATGACTATGTAGAGACGTAATTTCTTACGTCTCTACGTTCTAATATTTTTAAAATACAGTCAAATCAAGCACATACCAACTCTCTCGTAGCATGTATATCATATGGACTTTTGGGAAGCTAATAACAAACTACATTTTGAGAGCATTCCCCTTGTAAAAGTCGAGCACCTTAGTATTGAAAACAAACTGATATTTAGCTTGTAACAAGTCCGACTGGGCTTTTAAATAATTGTTTTTTGCAATGTTATAATCGATAGCACTAATGAGGCCAACTTCATATTTTTGTTGAACGTATTTAAAATTTTCTTCTTGTGATATAAGAGCTTCTTTGCGCGATTTGTAACTCTCGAACGAGGCTAAAGCATCGGCATAGGCTTGTTCAATCTCTTTCCGTAGATCGAGCATTGTTTGTCGAAGTTGGTACTCGGCATCGAGTTTTCCTATTTTTGCATTAGATACGTTTGTTTGGATTTGGTAGCGTGTAAATATTGGGATAGAAAGATTAAGCGATAGTTGTTTGTAGAGTTTATCGTTCAACTGGTCACCTATAGGATATTTCTCGGTTATAGTTGGGTTTTGAGGGTCGATAGGACGTTCTGCATTAATGTTATACTGGGTATAATAATCGGCAGTTAGCGAAAGTTGAGGCAAACGACTTCCACGAGCCATTGCTAACTGGCTTTTGGCTTTTTCGAGAGCATAACGTGCACTTTTAATTTCGGGCATATTTTGCAAAGCAGATGCGAAAATAGAATCGGGATTTTCGTTAAAATTTTCGGGGACACTGACATCGGGTATAGCTATAGCAAAATTTTTTATTGTATCGAGATCGAGCATCTGGGCTAACGAAAGATACGAAAGGTCGAGTTTATTTTTTGCATTAGTGAGCGATACCAGTTCGGCTGCATACGATGCTTCCATTTCGAGTAAAGAACCCCGAGCTACATTGCCAACTTCAAATAGTTTTTTGGTTCGTTCGAGTTGTTGTTTTGTGACCTCGGCTTGGCTCTTAGTAATTTCGTAATATTCGCGGTCGAATAATATCTGCAGGTAGGCCGAAGCTATAGCCAGAGCAACACTGTTTTTGGTTCGTTCTAACTGTTCTCTAGCCGAAAGAAAAGCATAACGTTGTGCTTTTACAGCATTAATTTTTTGAAAGCCACTAAATAGGGTAACATTACTTCTTAATCCCATGCTTCCGGCATTAACCTCGTTTGAATATGAGAAACTTGTATAGTCTGCTACCCTACCTTTGCCAACATTATGCGAAGCTCCTGCACCCAAATCGGGTAAAAGATCGAAATAGGACTGTTGATAATTGTTTTTTGCAATCTCGGTTTGTAAAACTTGGCGCTTAATCGAAAGGTTGTTCTGATAGGCATAAGCTATGCACTCTTCGAGAGTCCAAAGACGTTGAGCCTCCAATTGGCTTGAAAATAATAAAAACAATCCAAATAACAAATTCGTAATTGTTAGTTTAAGGTATTTCATAATTCGAAACATTAATTGTTTGTTTATAAAATCAAAATATTAATTCAAATTAATTTATTTCTTATCGTTATCCTTACATTTTATAATTATGGACAGCAAAAAGCATAGATACATTATAGCAGATTTTTAATATCAAATATTGTAATACATTTTTGTAATGCATATATTAGCAAATGAAAGACGAATAAGTAATTGGTAAAGTTACATCAAAAAGGATATTTCTATGGAAAAAAAATATTTGACACTTAAGCTCGATAAGGCATACCGATTGCTAAACTCAGGTGCAGTAGGAATTATCTGTTCAAGAAGTCAAAGTGGTAAGTACAATTTAGCGCCAATAGCCTGGATGACACCCGTTGAATACGAACCCGCTACCCGAGTAGTTATAGTACTGGATAAAGAAAATTGTACATGCAAAAATATTTTAGAAACACAAGAATACGCTATTGCCATTCCTCACTTAAGCCAACTCGAGATGGTTAAGAAGCTTGGAAGCACAACAGGAAAAACTCACGATAAAATTTCATATTTCGATATTCCCACTTTTCCAGCGAAATTGATAGATGTAAAGCTTCCAGAAGGTTGTATTGCTTATCTCGAATGCAAGCTATACAAAAAAATCGACGACGACAGTGTAATGCTATTAATGGCTGAGGTATTGCATGCCCAAGTTTTAGCTTCAGCTTTCGATCGAAGACTATTAGCAGAAAAAAAAGAAGGAAAAACATTGCATCATCTAGGAGGTAATGTTTTTGTTACTTCATCAGATGTAATTTACTAAAACAGGCTGGTATATCTCAATTTATGAATTTTATTATTTACATGCTGAAAATGGTAGATCTCTCCGATTCATAGCAGTAACCATTTAGAATAATGTATATTTTACTCAAGTAGCTTATTAATTATAGAGATCATTTGACGTTTAGAAACTTTTTTATAATCTTCGGGAACCTCCAAAGCAATTCCTTTAATCTCGACTTTTTTGTATTGAGATGCAACAACTTTCATTTCGATATTAGGAAGTTGTATATTAAAGGCAACTAAAAGCCCATCAATATCTTTAAAAGGAGTTAAGCGATTGGGTTCTTCAACAGGCAAATCGTTGGTATAATAAACATCGAAAGGTTTTAAAGTAGTATCCATAAAAGTTACAATAGCTTTCTTACATTTAAAACCAGCTATTTGCAATGTATCGTTTGTATGTTGAATTCGAATATTTTGCATGTATTCAAAAAAGAATGGCGCTTCATTTCTTTCGCCAGCATAATATAGCTTTTTATCCATTACTTTCAGCAAAGTAATGTTTCGGTTTTTGCGCAAATCGGCAATATTGCTTAAGGCAAACATGCCCATAAATCCTTCAATGGTAGTAATATTTTTATTACCGCTAAATTTTAAAGTAATTTTTTTTGGCAAAAGGTTGGTTGGCATACTCGATTTGTTGGACAGGTATGTGACCTCGTATTCAATAATACCTTGAGGCTGTTGACTTCGAAAGCCCTCACGGCAAGCCACAAAGCACATTAAGCAAATCAGTCCACAAATCAGTCGTTGCTTCATTCGCTTACTTGTTTGTATTAAGTATGCATAAAATTATTTGCCGAGAAATGAATATACTAATTTTCTTCTTGCCAAATACATGTTTACAGCCAAAATCGTTAGTAATAAAATTTCATAAATAATTTACAATAATAAGCATTTAGGCACAACCCTCAAAAAGTTTTTACAATTTAGGTATAAAAATAAATATACACCCATGAGTAATTATGAATTTAAAAAAAGCGTCGACAAGGGATGAAATAATTGGGCATTATTCTTGTAAGCATGATAAATTTAGATTTTTGAATAGGAAAAATTCTATTACTTTTACTTAGTAATAAAGAATGCAGGAATGAAAATTTTACATATTCTACGCCATGGAAAATCATCGTGGGACTATCCTGGCATCGATGATTTAGATCGCCCTTTGATAGAACGAGGGATTAAAAACGCTATTTCTACTGGAACATATTTGTTCGAGACATATGGTCAACCATCATTGATAATAACATCGCCAGCCATTAGAGCTTTACACACAGCTATTTTGATTGCCCGCTCGTGCGGTGTACCTTACGGAAAGGTAGTTATAGATGAACGAATTTATGAAAGTTATTCATCATCTATCATTGAGGTAGTTGAAGAATTACCATCGAATTACGAGAGCATTGTTGTGGTTGGTCACAATCCTATGTTAACAGAGTTTTGCAACCTGTTTTTACCCGATTATCTTGAGAATTTACCTACCTCTGGATTAGTAACACTAACTTTTGATATTAAAACTTGGAGTATTGTAAATCAACAACCTGTATTGAGCAAAGTATATTTTCCGCGAAAAGATTAAGATAAAAAATTATGAAGCACAAAACCATTAACCGCGAAATTAGCTGGCTGTCATTTAACGAAAGAGTTTTGCAGGAAGCACTAGACGAAAGAGTACCGTTAGTAGAGCGCCTGCGGTTTTTAGGTATATATTCAAATAATCAGGATGAATTTTTTAAAGTTCGAGTAGCTACGCTTAAACGCATGATTGATTATGGTTATGATCCCAAAAATTTACAGGGAGAGAAGCCCGAACGCATTTTAGCTAAAATTCAGGAGAAGGTTATTGAGCTGCAGAAAAAATTTACCTTAGCCTATGAACAAATACTTCAAGAGTTTGAGAAGGAGAATATATTTTTTGTAAATGAAAAACAACTTACACCCGAGCAAGGAAAATATGTAGATGCCTATTTCGATTCGGTAGTACTTCCCTTTCTTTCTCCAATTTTGTTGAGTAACGTAAACAAATTTCCTTACATGAAGGATAAATCGATATATTTTGCCATTAAGTTAGAAAATACAAAGACTAACCCCCATAATATCGATTATGCCTTGATGGAGATTCCTTCACCATTGCTAAATCGTTTTGTTCAACTTCCATCACACGACGGAAAAAAGTACGTTATTTTGCTCGACGACATCATACGCTATTGCTTAAAAGATATTTTTGCCATTTTCGATTACAATCATTTCGAAGCATATACCATAAAACTTACGCGCGATGCTGAGCTTGACATCGATAACGATCTATCTAAGAGCTTATTAGAGAAAATATCGAAAGGTGTTAGTGAGCGGAGCCATGGTCAACCTGTTCGATTTGTATATGATAAAGATATACCAGCCGATTTGTTGGAATATATTACTAAAAGGTTAAACTTTGATCCTTCCGATACGGTGTTGGCAGGATCGCGTTACCATAATTTTAAGGACTTTATGTCGTTTCCGAACTTAGGTGGTCCTCATTTAGAATATCCACCATTTCCACCATCAGAGCATCCTCGAATCGACAGACATGCCAGCATGTTTAAAGTAATTGCACAGCGCGACCTTATACTCTATTATCCCTATCAAAAATTTGATCACTTTGTCGACTTTCTCCGCGAGGCCTCTATGGATCCAAAAGTAAAGTCGATTTGCATTACCATTTACCGTGTAGCAAAAAACTCTAAAGTAATGAATGCATTGATCAATGCTGCACGTAACGGAAAAAAGGTTACCGTAGTAATAGAGCTTCAGGCAAGATTCGATGAGGAATCGAACATTTATTGGTCGAAAAAACTTGAAGAGGTCGGAGCTACTGTTCTATTTGGTATAAAAGGTTTAAAAGTTCATGCCAAACTTGTGCTTGTAACCCGAGAGGACGGACAATATGCAGCTATTAGCACTGGTAATTTTCACGAAGGAAATGCTTCAGTCTATACCGATATTACCTTATTTACTTGTGATAAAAGACTTACATCTGAAGTAGAAAAATTGTTTTATTTTTTTGACAATCCTTATTGGAATTTCGATTACAAACATCTCTTGGTTTCACCTCTTTACATGCGTAAACGACTTCTTCAACTGATCGATAACGAGATTAAGAATGCCCGTAGAGGAAAAGATGCATACATTATACTAAAAATTAATAATCTGGTGGATTCGATCATGGTAAGTAAACTTTACCAGGCTAACCGTGCTGGAGTTAAAATTAAATTATTTGTTCGGGGTATATGTTGTATAACGCCTGGAGTTCCTGGACTAAGCGAAAATATTGAAGCTATAAGCGTGGTAGATAGATTTTTAGAACATTCACGTGTATTTGTTTTCTGTAACAATAATAATGAGCTTTTCTATATTTCTTCGGCCGATTGGATGACGCGTAACCTCGATCATCGTGTCGAAGTAGCATGTCCTATCTTCGACGAAGATATAAAAAAGGAAATTAGAAAAACTCTTGAGGTCCAATTATCGGATAACGTTAAGGCAAGAATCATTAATGATGTCCAAAACAACATGTATATAAAAAATGACTTACCTCCTGTTCATTCGCAAGTAATATTATATAATTATTATAAAGAATTGTCCGAAAATAGTCCCTTTCATACAAATAACCCATGAGGAAGTAAACCGCGTCGGATGTGACTATAAAAAAGAATATTTGCGAAAATTTCATGTGTATAGCTCTACATAATTTCAATAATAAACCTTTCGGGTGTCGTTCACGGTTGCATATTACTTGTAAATCGAGTTAATAATTATTTGGCTTAATTATTTGAGAAAAAAATATTTGTATTGGTTATCGAAAAAAAATTACCCTTTGAAAAATAACACGTTCAAAGAATTTGAGTGCTTTTTTTAGCCAATCCTTGAGAAGAACGACATACAACAATAGAGTCATAAGCCATATTGCGACAATATTAAAAAATAGTGTTTCGATAGACATACTTCCAATTTTTTTAGTTGGAGCATAAAAATGAGCTCTTCCGAACGGAGAAGTAGCATCGTAAAACACAGGTTCGTACTTTCGGTAAAAAGCACCATGATGTTCGATAATTTGATAAGTTTCGGTTTTATTTAAAAGTTGTTCGGCTAAACTTTCGTTGTAATATTTCTTTTTAAATTCAACCAGTTTTTCGTGAGATCCTAACTGAACAGTAAGTTTTTCGGTAAGATTATCTCGTTTTGCAATAGCCATGTTCAGTATTTTGGTACTCACACTTCTTGCATGTCGTAAATAGCCGCTAATTTTAGCAACACATTCTTCATTGAAATTTTCTACCTCAAAACATTCGGGATATTTAAAAGGAGTTATTCGAATCGTTTGGGCTAGTTGATATGATTCCTTTTCAATCATTTTTAGCGTACGAGCAAGCGTATCTACACTGTTTGTTTTCTGACAAAAATCTACCTTAGTCAACAGTTCGGGAATCCAATAATTGTTGCAATAGGTAGCTGTACTTTCTTCTTTTTCAAGATCATAATAAAATTGTTCATACCTATTATTTTTAAACTGACTTACAGCAATTGCCTCATAGGCCCAACGTGAGGCCATCATATCGCCAATAACCGGTACATATTGATGATGACTAAGCCATGGATGTAGTTTATCAAATTTTATAACTGTTCCACTTAGCAAAAGCTGTGGTATAAGTAATACAGGAATCAAAATGTATATGGCCACTACTGATTTGAGGCTGGCCGAAAGTGTGAGTCCAAGCAGATTTGCAAAACATGCAGTTGAAAATAAGACCGTCCAATATGCCCCGGTTAACCCTTTGACCGAGAGAATCCAGTGACTTATCAGAACATACGCCAACATTTGAAAAGCAGAGATAGTAAACAGATAAACTATTTTTGAATGAATGTAGCTTCCACGACTAAGGTTAAGAAAAGATTCTCGTTTAAGTTGCTTGGCATCGCGTATAATTTCTTCGGCACTTACCATCATCCCTACAAAAAGAGCAACCACAACGCTCATAAAAATAAAAGCTGGAATATTATCGTTTTCGCCAAAAAGGTACGATTGGTTTTTCGAGTAATATTTTGAGAAAAATGAAAGGACAAGCGCTAGAATTGGGGCTTCTAAAATATTGATTATCAAATATTGAGTATCGACAATTTTACACTTGATATTTCTAACAAGGAAATAATAAAACTGTCGCCATTTATTGGGAACTTTAAATATTGATTTTGGCAAGGGTTTACTGTACAATTGAACATTAATATGCTTATCAATATTTTGCAAGTACATACTATACCATTCGTCGGGCGAAATTACTCTCTCCGTGGTTTCGTACCCATTTGCATCTATTTTAACGGTCTCAACAATTTCGAGTATTTGTTCGGGGTTAATATTTCCACACCAAATACATTCATTTTCTTCGGCATTAATATGTTGTGTAATGTTTTTAAAATAGGCAAGCGAATCGATTGTGTTGCCGTAGTATACAGGTCGCCCCCCCTGATCAAGCACCAACAATCGATCGAACATTTTAAAAATATCGGATGAGGGCTGATGAATATTGACAATAACAATTTTACCTTCGTGAGTCTGCTGTTTAAGGAGTTCCATCACTTTTTCCGAGTCGCTAGACGAAAGACCCGACGTAGGTTCATCAACGAGTAAAATGGAAGGTTCGCGCATTAATTCGAGGGCAATATTGAGTCGCTTACGTTGTCCCCCACTGATAAATTGGTTGAGAGGATTGCCTACCTTTAAATCTTTAATTTCATATAGTGATAGCTTTTTTAATAATTGAATTACTTTTTTTGAAAGTTCCTCCTCGTTTAGATTTGCAAAACAAAATCTTGCATTGAAAAGTAGATTTTCAAAAACAGTAAGTTCCTCTATCAGAAAGTCGTCTTGAGGAATAAAACCTATTACCCCTTTAACCTTGTCTGGATATTTGTATATATCGATATGATTAATGTAAACAGAACCTCTATCGGGACGTTGTTGTCCATTGAGGATGTTGAGTAGGGTTGATTTACCTACCCCACTACCTCCCATAATTGCAATCAGTTCACCCGAATAAGCAACAAAATTAAATTTTCTTATACCATTTGAGCTATTCTTGTATTTATACTCAATTCCAATGGCTGCTAACTGAATGTCGGAAGTATTGATTCTGCTTAAAAAGTTTTTTGCAATATCGGTATAATGAATGGGTTGCATTCCAGGTTTACGAATAGCAAAGCCTTTTTGAAGCTCATATATACGCTCAGATACTATAGGTTTTGCATTTAAAGTATATTCCTCCGAGGTGTTTTCAACTCTGAAAAAAAATTGATTTAATCTACTCTGATGGTATACTACAATATAGCCCTTTATGTTTTCGCGATAAACATGATGTCTGAAAAATCGATTTTCTTCTTCTCCAGAAATTATTAGAAAAGAATAATTTCTTGCTTTGTGCGATAACGTTCCAAATACAAATAGGAACATCTTGTCGTAATCTTCGGGATCGATGTTAAGAATTCGGGCAAATGTGTTCAAAAAGTCGAGAGCATAAGGAGCTAAAGTATTATCTGGATTTCGAAGGATATCGAAAAGTTGAAGGATTAAAAAGTTTTTTTGTCTAACGTTTAAACTGTCATTGAGCTGATCGCCAATCAATAAAATTTTTACTGAGAATACAGATAAAAGTTTCTCGCCACTTTTACCCCCTTTACGTTGCAGATTTTTGAAATGAAATTCGAAAATTTGTAAGTAGTGAGCAGCTTTTTCGGGGTTGGTAAGCTGATTTAAAAATGCATTAGCAATTTGTCGAGTGTGTTGAAAGTCGGTGGTTGCATTTTCGGCCGAGGAACGCAAATTGCCTACAATTGCAAACAATCTCATAATAGATTTTACAGCCGACTCTGTCATTACGCACACATTAATTTGATGCAAATTTAAGCATCAGAAAGGTATAAAAAAAATAGCATGTTGCAAGCAATAATAAGATAATTCTCGAATAACTACCTGCAATATGCATTAAGGACTATCTTAAATCAACTTCTTTGCAGATAAAGCAGCTCCAATTATACCGGCATTATTTAACAATTGCGCTGTTACAGTTTTGGTTTTAAGAGTTAGCTGAGATAAAAATTTGTCTTCATGCTTACTAATTCCACCTCCTACAATAAAAAGGTCGGGCCAAAATAAATTTTCGAGATACATTAGGTATTCATTTATCCGTTTAGCCCATTCTGACCACTCGAGATTAGAACTTTTTCGTGTTGCATCTGATGCATATTTTTCTGCTTCCCTGTCGCCCGGTAAATAAATATGACCAAGTTCGGTATTGTATATAAGTTTTCCTTTATTTACAATGACGCTACCAATACCCGTACCAATCGTTACGAGAATTATAAGTCCCTTATTGTCTTTCCCTGCTCCAAATTTGATCTCGGCTAAACCAGCAGCATCGGCATCGTTGATTAACCTAATAGGACGGTCTACTTTTTTTTTAAGAAACAATTCATAATTTAACCCAATAAATGACGAATCGATATTGGCAGCAGTATATACAGTACCATTTTTAACGACTGCTGGAAAACCAACTCCCACCGGACCCTTATAATCAAATTTACTCACCAGTTCAGCTATAGTAATAGCAATATTTTCAGGCGATGGAGGTGTAGGAGTAGGAATTCGAATTCGTTCAGTCGATAACTTGCCTTCGCGACAGTTCACGATTGCGCCTTTTATACCCGACCCTCCCACATCGATACCCAAAATTTCTTTCATATCAACTATTAGGTTAAAAACACAAAAGAAGCATCATTTTACAAACTGGCGTGCATAATATTTTACGCTAAGTTTTTCTCCAGTTGCTTTTTCGATCATTTCATTCCACTGATAACGCATGCCGGGTTTAAACACTTTTTCTTGTAAAAACTTGCCTACTTCTGGGTGATTATAATAACTTACCCTCCTAATATCGGTTGTATCGTTTACTACGTGGTAACAAATATAGTAATGTAATTGGGATGCAAGGAGTTCGCCAAGTAAATAATTGTGATAGTAACAAGGTACAGTAGCAATATGAATTTTACTTGCCCAGTCGGGTTCATTTCTGTTAAATGGTTTTTTAAGCATTTGATATTTTTCAACAAGTTTCCACCACAAAGCATTTAGATCTTGATCGGGGTTTTCGTACATGCTTTTTTCGAACCGGTACATCACCTGCGACCAACGGCTAAAAACGAGCTGTTCGAGGCGTAAGGTATTATAACAACTTTCTGAAATGACTTTTGCCTCTTGTTTGCTTAAACCTATTGCTTCGGTCATCCAGTAAGGATTTTTCGACAGTCGGCCAAAAAGCATTGCAATAGCCTCGGTGGTAAAAATATGAGCAGGTTGGCGTAAAACAAAGGGTAACTGTCGATCGATATATTTATCATAAACTGCATGACCAAATTCATGAAGCATGGTATTCATCCATTGTTCGTTAGGCTTAATATTGCAAAGAACTCTAACATCTCCTTCATTATCTATATCTGTGCAGAATGCATGTTGGTTCTTTCCAGGTTTTTCGTAGAGGTCGCTTTTAGCTAAAAGATCGTCAATAGGTAAACCAATGCTTTGATAAAATTGCGATGTAACCTTCTCGAGGTTCTGATTTTTATAGTACTTATCTAAGTCGACGGGATAAATCTCTGGAGCTTCCTGGAAAAATCGATTTTGATAATGCCAAGGCATAAGCTGATCGGGATTTATTTTATATCGTTTAGCTAAAAACTGATCTATTTCAGATTTTACCTTAGCAAAACTTTCGAAGGTTAGTTTATCCAATTCGTCGAAAAGTTTCTCAATTTCGTTTGGATCCTGGTCGTTGAGCTTAAGACTCATCTCATGAAAATTTGCAAAACCAAGCTGACGAGCCAAGGTATTACGTTTTTTTACAAGGCTGATGATATCAGCCGATACTACAGGTCCAATCCGCTTGTGGGCTTCCCATGCAGCTTGAAGCAAAGTATTGTCGGTTGAATTTTTTAGTATGTGTTCTATTTCATTGTCGGTATACGAACTATCGTTAATAACAGCTCGAAAGGTGCTATATTTTTGTTCAATTTTATTTTCCAGCTCTATAATCTCTTTTTGAAGGTTTGTATCGGCTTGGAATGAAAGATATGTAAGATAGAGCACTTGTAACTGTCGTTGTTCGATAGAATCGGTAATAACACCAGAGGCTTTAATTTTTTCGAGCAGTTTAAAAGCATCTCGGTTGGTATGGAACATAGCATACTTCTTTTTTAGCAAAGCATAACGCTCATAATCCTCAGTTTTGCCAGAAATTGATGCCGACCATTGTGCCAAGTTCATTTCCTTGCTTAAGGGTACAATAACGCTATCGTATTCGAAAATAAACTTTTTGAAATCTGCTCTCATTTTTGTTTCGTCTTGATTACAAGCTAACATGAATACAAGTCCGCTAGCTAATATAATTTTTTTCAACAGTTTCATAGTCAGTTTTTTGGGTGAATATTCAGTTAAATTTAATGATGAGTAAAAATAAGCAATGTTTTTTAATTTTTTGGGTGTATTAGTTAATTATAGAGGATGTATTATTATTTAAAAAGAACTATAACGATTTATTATTATTTCTGAGCGACTCGATAATGCTTTTTCGTTCGAAGATAGACGGTTTAACCGGAGATTGAAAATTTAATTGGCCATGAAAATGCTCAATTTTTTCAAAACCAAATTTTTCCATCCAATTGGACAAACAATTGAGAAGCTGCTCGATTTGGAATTGAGCTGGATCGTTAGGTTTTAAAATCAGAGCATTTGCTCCTGCAAGCAGATGTTTTATGGGTTCATCGGGATGAATATTGATTCGAAGTTGAGTTGCAAAATCGGCACGCGGAAAATATGCAGAAAGGTAAGCAATCCATTTTAGGTTTATTCCATGACAAAATTCGCTATCAGAATAGCTTTTTAGGAAATATTCGTGTTGATCAATATCTACATCAAAAACAGGTTGGTAAACCGTAGGACAAAAACCTTGAACACCGCGGTAAAACAGTTGTTCCACCATATTAAATAGGTTAGTAAAGTAAATTGGAAGAGTAATTAAAACGGGTATTTTAATGCTATAGGAAATTTTTGCGACAGCTTCAAGAAAAATTTTTTCATAGTCGTTCGAGCGAAAATCTTTATCATCGGGGAAAAAAAACAAGCGAAGATTAAGAGCATCAACCCCTTCTTTTTCTAATTGAGCACATAATTCATCTATTGGCATACCAATAGTTCCATCGATTGAGGCAATTAGAGGTGTTTCGATTGAATTTTTCCATTCGGAAATTTTCACAAAATAATTTTCCAACAAATTTTCCTCCTGATTTGAATTATTTAAAATCTCGAAAGGAATAGATGAAAGTAAGACACCACCATATAATTTTGCAAGCTGGAAATCGTTGGGAGAAGTAAATGGATTAATTTCCAAAATAAAAGGATTAGGAAGGGTAAGTTCGAGAAAAGAAATTTTCAGATCAACCATTGTTGTCATTCGATTTCGTCGGTAGAACGTTTTTTCTTGGGTTTTCCTATAGAGTACGTTAATTTCCAACCCAAAATGTAGGTATAATCATTTTTTTTGAAAAAAGCATCCTGAAGCCCATAAAAGGCAGAAAGTCCCATTTTTTTATTAAATTGATATTTAGCACCGAATTGCGTACGATATTTGTCTGAAAAAAACTCAGGATACATTAAAGTAAAGTGTTCGAACGAAAGAAAAAAGATAATGGGTTGGGTTGGCCATCTATAGTTTAAAGTGATTTTATTTCGCCATTGGATAGCATCATTACTTACATATCCATTATTTGTTTCTGCTATGTATTCCAGGCGGGTTTGCATTTCGAAAGTAAACCTTTGAATACGGGGTGCATATTTAAGTATGGCTATACCTCTATGTTCGTTGCGGTAAAAGCCTTTAGAGTAAAATCTGCTATACCTATAACCACCCGAAAGGGTAACCCTTTTAATTAATTTATAGTCGATCCCGCTTTCGGATTGAAATTTTTTTAATTCCGATGAGTTATTATCGTACCTTAATTCGTTATCCCAAAAAAAGTTGGTTTTTGAACTGAGATTATAATTCAGATCAATAGCATGCCACGATTCGAGATCGGTCTGAGCAAAAGTAATTTTTACAAAGAACAAACCAACCAGAGTTGCTGCCTTAATCCTCATCGTCGTCATTATCGGCGTAATAGTTATCTACAGTGTTTTCGTCGCTATAGTAATAAATACTTATTTGAACGGTATCGCGCATAAAGTTAATTTTACCAATCTCTACGCGATTTATTTTTAAACCTGTTCTTTTCTCCAAGTCTGCAATTAACTCCTGTCTTTTCTCTGGTTTAATAAGATCGATTTTCTCATAAGTAATAACCTTGCACGATTCGTGTCGAAGTAACCAAATTTTTTCGAGTCCAAAAATCAAAGCTACCACGATAAAATTAGTAAAAAACAATTCGGCATAACTGGTTTTTTTGTTGGCTAATGCATTAATAACAGAAATCCCAATTATTACAAAAAGATAGGTCATCTCCTTAATAGGCATTGGATTAGTTCGGTAACGAATTATGCCAAAAACAGCAAAAAGCCCTAAAGCAAACCCAAGCTGCAATTTAACATTACCCAACATAAAACATATCAGAAAAGTTATAACTGCTATCAAAATATAGGTAAACAGATAGTCCTTACGTTTGGTAATAGGATAGTACAATAACCTAACGATAATAAACACAATAAGTAGATTAAACGAAAAACGTAGAAGTAATTCCATAAAACCTTTCGGATCGTAAATATTCAAACCAAAAAGGGTAGCATTCTTAAGTGTTTCCATAAATGTATATTCCTATAAATTATGTAGTTTGAGAATAGTTGGCTTAAAAGCATTAGCTTTTACCTGCCGAGGATACAACGAAACAACCCCGGTACAATATTTGGATAAGCTACAAGGGTTTGTGTGCAATTGATGCATAATCTCTTTAAGGGGTGAGCAACGTACAGAAAAGTCTTGCTTTATTTCAAGTATTCCAACCTGAGGATATTGTATCGTTTGCGATGAAGAAGCAAATTCAAGTGCATAATCAAGGGTGGCTCGTTCGGTGAAATTCTTATTTACCAATGTTATTCTAATAAATTTGTTTTGAAGTACTTCATCAAAAAATTTGGCATTAAAGGGTGTATTTTTTTCCAGAAAACTGATTGCATTGGGGTTAAATACTTCGCTTTGAGTATTTTCAATTCTCTTTTTTAACGTTTGACCCTTGTTGTTTTTGTATTTAATCTCAAAATATTCTTTTCCAGTAACATCGTAACGACGCTGACGAATTTTGTAACGATTTAATCTTCCGTTGTGATGATCGTGATAAAGTTGAAATTCAGGAGTATCAAAATAACGTGTATAATACTGAAATTGTCTTTTACCATTAATTTCAAGAATGCGGTAGTATGGCAAAGCTTCTTTCAAAACTGTGATAAGATTTGAGACAGTAAAAAAGTATTTTGTATCCAAACGGTTCATTAACTCAACAGCATCCATCTCTGCCAAGGTAATGGGCGAATAAGCAGAAACAAGTTGTTCAATCTGGGTCTGAATCTTTTCAATACTATTGGTATTCATAGATATACTTTTTTTTCTGAATTATTTTACCACTTCCGTTATACACAATCTTTTCTTTCTTTAGCCCATTTTCGTATTTAAATTCAATAACTGAAGCAGTTGTCCCTTTTGGTGTTAACGAAGTTTCCTTTATTTTATTTCCATCTTTGTCGTATTCGTATAATAAATGTTTTTTTACCTTACCATATTCATCATACTCAATCTCTTCGATTACATTACCTTCTTCGTCAAATCGGGTAAAACTATCTTTAACCTGCCTTCCATTGTTTTTCTCATAATCTTCATTATATACGGTAACTGTTTTAATATGTTTTTCTAAAACAGTTTTTTTCTTTTGGGCATCAACATTTACTAAAGGAAGTATAAGCAAAAGAGCTCCACTTAAAAATAATTTAGCACTCATTGTATTTATCAATAATTAAAAAAGTTTAATCGTATCTGTAACAAAAACCTCCTGATTATCCCTGTTAATAGTAATAAATTTTTTGTGAGCTACTTTTTCGGTTGCACCCGTCAGGTTACCAAAGGCATCTTCTGCCTCGGAATACACATAAACAACATAATCGCCTTTAAGTAGATTGGTAAATGTAAAAGTTCCGTCGTAGTTTGTTCGGGTACGAATATCGTAACTCTTATGATTTCCGTAAATCAGGTAAACATCAACTTCCTGTGCTAAAGATATATCTTTAATTTCGTATCCATTTTTCTTGTAATTTATTAACCATATTTTTCCACTTATGGTGGCATTTCCCTTTTCCACTCCTATTCCTTTAAAAGAATATAATGTATCAATCCAGATTGTTTTACCTGCTTTAACACTAATTTCTTCCGATATAATGGATACTGGACTAGCTATACGCGCAGTATCATCGCTATATACAAAAACAACATAGGTTCCGTCCTCAACCCCTGTGAAAGAAAATAAACCATTAAATGAAGTTCTTACCCGGTCGATAACTGCAAAACTCCCAGCCTCAGCCAGAAAAACATCTGCTTCTGGAGCAGGTTGTATTCTTTGTAAATACCTAAACTCATTATCAAATATCTTCTGCATAACAACTCCTTGAATTTCTCCTGGTTCCTTTTTACAACTTGTAATGCCCAATAATATGGATAATACAATTAACGTATAGAATTTCTTCATAAAAGCATAAACATTTATTAATTCGAAGCGAAAATAAAAAGTATTTCCAATTACTTCATGTTTTTTTACGATTTTCTTCATAATAATTTTACATGAAATATTACGAAATAAGAAACTGAATGTTACGCTCTAAATAAGGAATATTTATTTTTTGTATTCCAAATTACATTTGGAAAAAAGAGATTGTTTTAATTGAAATTTATTACTCTACTCAATAATTCATTCAATAGCTTATCAATTGCAATCGATAATTTTTCACAATAAGAATATAAAAATCTAAACCTGCATTTGCAATTAACAAAAATTCACAGGTTCAAAATATTCCCTACATTAAAGTGTTATTAATTATTTTTAAAAAATCATATTAAAAAACTTCAAATCGTTCAAAGATCTATTTTTTCTACTCCTTTAAGAAAATAAATGTTTTTGTTTCATTAATATTAATAATTCTTATGAAGTAGATACCAGTTGATAAATTTTTTACATTAACCTTCTGTTTTGAGTATGAAAGACTACCCATGAGAATAGTTTCACCTTGCAAATTTTGAATCAAGTATGAATACTTGTAATTTATGGGCAAATCAATAATCAAATAATCGCTCACTGGATTGGGATATATGCATTCTTTACTATGAAGATTAGCAACCAAAGTACTTTTAGGCACATAAATGCTTGTTTTAGGCAAATCTGCATTTAGTTCAATATTGCCAGCATTATCGGTAGCGGTACAATAGAAGTTATATGTTCCCGAGCGATGAACTTTAAACGATGTGGTATTCGAATTATACAAGGTAAAGAATGGGTAAGGGCTTCCAATACCCTCAGATACCTTAAGAGAGTAATTAAAAATTCCGGAAACTAGATCATACCCTTGTGCCTGAATAATAATTGAAGAGCTAGTTGAGTCATAGTATGCCGAGATAGATGATACAGGAGGTTCAGTATCGAGTATATTACTATAGGTGTTGGTAAAAATTGGTTTATTTTGGTCAAATACTATTACCGCTTTATTTTTAATGACAGTACCACTGGAAAGGCTTTCTTTTAATGGAACTGAAAAGGTAACATTACCCTCACCTTCGGGAGAATTTATGTTAGGTGGGAGAAAACCTCTATCGGGATCATCAATAAGTTCGTTTGTTAATCTGTCGAGCGAAGCGATTTTCCATTTTACAATTCCCTTGTTATCAACCGATGCAGTAAATTCCACTTTAATATCCTTTTTAGGATATAGATCTATGAGTTGATAGACAAAATTAGTATCGGTTTTGAAAAAAATAGTTGTATCACCAAAGCTAAAACTCGAGAATCGGAGCTTTTTATAATCGAATACATTTGAGTCGAGTGTATCGGAAATAAACACTTCAATTGCATTGGCTGTAGCAGAGTCTTTGTTTTCGAAATAAATGGTGTAGGCCATCTGTTGAGCATTGATGTAATGATTATCGGAAGATCCGAGGTTTCCTACCTTTTCGTTCGGATCAAGAGAAGCTACGGTACGTGTTTTAAAACGTCTGCGAATATGAACTTCTCGACATTTTTGATCGGCATCATAATTCTGAGCTATGTCGCTCATCATAGATGCAATACCCACACCAATTTTGACAGCTGTGCCCACAGGAATAACATCGGATGCGCAATTGGCAATAGCTGTGGCCCATCCTGCAGCAGTCCTCAATAAGCTACCCCATGAATTATCTTCAACAGTATTTGTTCCAGTCATATATTCTACTGGTTGGAAATATTGATCGGCTAAAGAAGAGACACAACCAACTCCTGGTACAAAACCTGCCATACTTTGTGCAAATGACTTCATGGCAAAAGCAGTAAGACAGGCATTTAGGGCAGTTGAGTTTTTCTTTCGAAATGCTCCAACACCCAAAGTTGAGGGTAACACTGGTGGTTCGTATGGTTTTATTACCCATGTTTGGAACTCAATATCACCTGGTGCTTTAACTTTGATTTTTTTGTTTATAGTAGCGCCTGCAGCAATATGGGGTAAATAAAATCCATAAATTCTCCAAGGTCCTGGTTCATCTGAAATGCTATCTACTTTAAAATATAATGAGGTTGAATCGAAATACTCATTACCATTCTTGTATGCTACAGAAGGCATGGTTATTTGAACATCGGGAAAATCTACTTCCATATTTTCCTGTTCTTTAATGGCAATAAACAAGGGAACTCCCCAAGCGTCTTTGTTTCCACTGTTACCGTAACTAAATTCAAAAGTTTGCCAACGATTGGATAGGGTTCTATCTCGTCCTCCCAGAACAATCCAAACATTAGAAGAAGCATTTTTTTCAACTGTTAATGGTTTCTCTGCTATCACTGAATCATTTCCACGTGTTATTATTAAAGTATATAATAATTTATCGCTACTGGGTTGAGGAAAGCGAACAAAAATTTTTATTTTATTGAAAGAAGGATCGGATAAAATCACAGTATCGGGGTTAACAATGGTATTGTTATTTTTAAAAAACACCTTACATGAATTATTAAATCCTCTTCCTGTTACTTCAATCAAAGAGAAATTACTGTTGTAACCTATTGTCCGTGGATAAAAGTCATTAATAGCCAAAGTGTTTTCGAATATTGAATCTAAGGCAACAGTGGTAATTACATAATACCCAGCTAAAGGTATATTCCAAGCTTTGACAAAGTTATTTAATGTGTCGATTGAATAATTGCATAAGTTCCACGAATTTCCACCATCTTGTGAAACATATAAACGGGCTTTACTTTCGTTAATTTTAGAAGCTTCGGCCTGAGTATAGTAAAAAGTTGCATAATTTAATCTCTCCTCATAATTTCTGGGGGTATTCCGAATTGCCCACCAATGCTTAATTCCTCTTGTATTAGTGTTAAAATACTGATTGCTGTATGAGTCGAAAATTATATTTTCTACAGTGCTACCCGATTTAATACGTAACGATGCATAGGGCATATTCAAGTCAGCATAGCTAATTATATTACTTGTTGAGCTTTGGATGTGTCCGTAAGAAATTATCTGTGACGACAGGTTTCCATCGGATATTACAAGCGTAGCTCCACTATCAATATAACAAATTGAACTATAATTATATGGCTTAAGATGTGTAGTATTATTTAATCCGGTAAGTACAATAGAATCTGTAAAATAAATGATATCTGCTACAGCACTATTAAGCTTAATTGTTCTTTTACCTTTACCCGATAAAAATATGTTGGATGATTGCCATGTACCAAAGTTGCTAACATCACCGAAAAACTGTAAGGTATGAGACACGTGCCATCCTGTGTTGTTAATAATGGTTCCTTTGTTGGTAAACGAACCATAAAAAACTTTCCATTTTTCTCCAATATTGGCCATAGTGTCGTAATTAACCACATTTCCCTTGAATGTAATACCATCGGACGAGAAATATCCATAAAGCAGTATAGAATCTCCCTCAATAATACTTTTTTCATTATTTCCACACACCGACCCTTTGGAAGAGTATATTTTTTTAACATTACTCAATTTGAATGCTTTGTCGTAAATATTATAAGTCCATGATGCATTACCTACCAATACAAAATCGTTTGATTGTAAATTAATATTGGTGTTTCGTATTTCAGATTTTGTGATTAAAGAACCGTGGCACTCAATCCAGCTTGTATCATTATTGAAAATCGGACAAAAAATGGTGTCGCTTGTATTATAAAAACGATGCGCTTTATTACCAGTTAAATAAACAGCTGTAGGAGATAGTTTACCAATGGACAATAAATCAGCGCCCAAAGATATATTTAGCTTGGTACCATAACAGTAATAATTACTTGCTTTAGTAGTTACAACTCCAAGATTCTTGAATTTATCATTAAAAACAATTGTACCACAACTTCCTTCTCTATTAAAAATACTATCATGGTTTATAACAACACCATTGAAAGTAATTCCCGATGTTGCAAATGAGCCATATAGATGAATGGTATCATTGGACATTACTATTACCTTACTCGATTCATTATTGCCAATAAAAGAATTCAGAGAAGAATAAATTCTTTTTACATTTTTAATCAACGAAATATAGGGAAAAGTGGCAAAATCGTGCTGTATATTTGCTCCCTTTGTTAATATTATATCGTTGTTTAACATATCCAGTATGCCATTTACCATCGCCCCTTTGAGGATAAGATTATCATGACAAATAAGTTGGGCAGAATCCGAAAATACAACAGTACAATTGATAGTATCTTGACCTGGATTGTAAAAGTGATGCTCACCCGATTGAGCTATAATTAATTTTTGAGGTCTAAAATCGCCAACACGACTAATATTGCCTAAACATCTAATATTTAAAGTACTTCCATAACAGTAATAATTGGGGCTCTGTGTAAAGACTTTACCATAATTTTGAAAGTTTTTAGTCACTTTCACTTCACCACAACTTCCAACAGCATTTGAAAGCGAAGCTCCAGATAATATGACCAGTTGCTTACATTCGACCGATCCATTGATACTCACATCTCCCTGAATAATTACACTATCATTGCTAGTGGGTATAACATTGCCAATCCAAGTTCCACTGCTCGACCATATTCCACCTTCAGGTTTTGAAACAACTTGTGCGTGAGTTTTAACAATAAATAAAATAAATATCAATAAACTTAGTGCTCGAGAAATTGTTTTCATATAACAAAATTAACATTACTCCTGGGTTCTCTTTCCAAAAAAGTTAAAATGAAGGAAAAGCGCTACTGAAAAATAATAACTCTTTTGACATGATAAATGTAAGAATTTTTATAACAAATACTGCTGTTTGCAAAAAAAATATTTAAGCTTCTGAACCACAATAAACAATTTTTTATAAAAAAAATGTTTTAACAAATTATGCTGGAGTTTAACATATGATAGCAAAAAAAATGAAATATTCCTTTCTTAATTTTATTACTTTCGCTGAAAATTTAAAAATAAACGAATGGTAAGCCTTGTAAAATATTTGTGGCATTTTTTCAAAAACAAATATTTTTTGGCGACGCTATTTTTTCTTTTTTGGCTTATTTTATTCGATCAAAATAATTGGGTCGATAGAGTAAGAATGATTAAAAAAAAGCGTCAAATGGAAGAGTCGATTAAATATTATCAAGAAAAAATACGCGAGGACAAAAAAAGGTTGCAGGAATTACAAACCGATAGAGAAAACCTGGAAAAGTTTGCTCGTGAGCAATATTACATGAAACGTGATAATGAAGACATTTTTATACTCGAAGAGTAGAAAGCAACAAAAATCATTAACACAGCTAAAAAAAACAGCAGTTTTTTTATTTGTGTTAATGCACTTCTTATTGGGTTGGGGGCAGCTCAATATAACTCACTGGCTAAACTCTGGTCGCGATAAGCTTATCGACAGCGACAATATGGGAGCCATGGAATATTTAAACACTTTAATAAAATTTATTCCCGATCTCGACGAAGCATACTACTTGCGAGCTATATCGAAATATAACCTTGGCGATTATCGAGGAGCATTGGACGATTTGAACAAAGCTATTGAAATAAAACCCTATTTTTCTTATTATTACCTTTATAGGGGAGAGGTTAAAAACAAACTATACGATTTGTATGGTGCACGAGAAGATTTTGACAAATCGATAGAGCTAAAGGCCAACAACCCCGATACCTATTTAGGTAGAGGTATCAACTCGCTTATGCAAAAAAAGTATCAAGATGCTTACGATGATTTCAGCATGGCAATAAGTTTAGATAAAAAAAATCCCTATGCATATCTTTATAGAGCACTTGCACTTCAAGCCTTGCAAAAAAATAAAGAGGCGATTCCAGATTTCGATAAAGCCATTTCACTCAGCCCAATAGTCTCTGATTTTTATGTTCGACGGGGTAGAAATTTTATGGAATTACAAGATACCACTTCTGCTCTTTCGGACTTTAATTATGCCATTAGCATCGATTCTTTAAACTCATTTGCTTATTATAATCGATTTATGGTGTATATCGAGAAAGGCGACACCGTATCAGCCATAAAAGACCTCAATACTGTTATTCGGCTCGATCCCGAAAATGCTCTTTGCTATTTCAATAGAGCCGAGATAAAATCGAAAAAAGGTGATTTACCAGGAGCTATTGAAGACTATAATCAGGTAATAAAAATCAATCCCAATAATGTATTCACCTATTTCAACAGAGGAATAGTATATTTTATGCTCCGTAAATGGAAAAATGCTATCGACGATTATACGAAAGCAATAGAACTTAATCCCGAGTTTGTAGCGGCTTATTATAATCGTTCAATTGCTTGGTATCAGTTGGGTGAGCTTAAGCGTGCTAAACAGGATTTTGAGAAGGCTGTACAAATCAACAACGAAAAGAATGTCAATCGCGAAACTAAGCTCGATTCCACTCAATTAGCCAAAATTATCACTTTTAAAGCCGATTTTGAAAAAGGAAATGTGAGCAGTGTAAGGAAGTTAGAAGAAGGACTTACTGCCTTTACCGAATTTCAATTTACCTATCTTCCCTCCGACTCTATTAACAAACTTAAACTTTCACAGAGTGAAATGATTCCTGAACTTATTAAACACTCGACAGAAAAAAGCGTATTGTTAATCAGTTACCGTCAATTTGCCTTATCGCCCGATACACTTGAAAAGCTTCTTTCTCAATACGACACCCTCAACCTTACTCCACAAAGCCGCGACCTTATCCTAGCGCGTGCAGTTTTAAAAGCCATGAAACAAAATTATAGTGCAGCTATCGCCGATTGCGACCTTATTATTCGCGAATATCCCGACTATTTTTGGGCCTATTTTCTTAGAGGCTCTATACGCTTTAAGCTTATTAACATAATAAAAACGATTAAAAGTCAGAATTTACAATATTATTATATTGGTAAATCGGTCCAAAATAGAACCGATAAATCTCAAGAAAATTACGACGAAGTGGTTTCAGATTATCAGAAATGCATTGATTTAAATCCCAAATTTACCTATACATATTTCAACCTTGCTAATGTTGAGATTGAAAAAGCTAACTTCGAAGATGCCATTAAATTTTATACAAAGGCAATAGATTTAAATCCCAAATTCGCCGAAGCGTTTTTTAACCGAGGACTTACTTATATTTATCTGCAGAAAAATTTGGAAGGCTGCAAGGATATGAGTAAAGCTGGTGAATTGGGGATATCAGGAGCATACACAATTATTCGTAAATACTGTAATAATTAGATTTTTATGCAGATTACATTAAATCATGGTAGTGGAGGTCGTGTCTCCCATAAACTCATCTCAGAACTGTTTCTTAAATATTTTCAGAATAATGTACTCTCGGAGCTTACTGATTCAGCTATTTTAGGTTTTTTTGATGGTAAAATTGCATTCACTACCGATAGCTATGTTGTGGATCCTATATTTTTCCCTGGAGGCAACATTGGTAAACTTGCTATATGTGGAACCGTGAACGACTTATCGGTAGCGGGAGCTGTACCGAAGTTTCTAAGCGTAGCTGTAATACTTGAGGAAGGTTTGCCATATGATGAGTTAGAAACAATAATTAGCACAATGAGCCAGGAAGCCCTTAAAGCTGGAGTAACAATTGTTACTGGCGACACGAAAGTTGTACCCAAAGGTAAAGGCGATAAAATATATATAACCACTTCGGGAATTGGTATTCTCGATCCTAAGTTTACAGATATTTCTTATGGAGTACGCGTAAAACCGGGCGATAAACTAATTATTAACGGAAACATGGGCGATCATGCAATTGCCATTTTGGCTGCTCGCGAATCGTTACGTTTCGAAACCAGCGTCATTTCAGATTGTGCAGCCCTAAATCATATGATCCAAAAGATTTTAGAAATATGTCCTCAAGTTAGTTTTATGAGAGACATAACAAGAGGTGGACTTGCTACTGTAGCGAATGAACTTGCTGAGAAAACTAAATTAGGGATTAGAATATATGAAGAAAATATCCCTCTTCACCCTAGCACTATGGGAATTTGCGAAATTTTTGGATTCGACCCCTTGTTTCTGGCCAACGAAGGTAAAATTTTGATAGTTGCTCCTTCGCAATATGCAAATGATATTGTAAATATTATGAAAGATTTTCCCGAAGGAGAAAATGCTTCTGTTATTGGGGAAGTGGTTGATGAACATCCATCACAAGTAATTTTACAAACACTTTCTGGCGGTAAACGTTTGCTTGAAATGCCCTCTGGAATTCAACTTCCTAGGATTTGCTAAAATTAATTACTTGTTACCTTATCCAATTATTATCAAATATTTCTTAGCTTTACATTGATTCTTTGATAAAAAATATGATATGAAACGCTTTTTTATCCCCTTAACTGTCTTCACTTGCCTTGCATCAATTAACCTAAATGCACAACCCAATTTCGACACAACAAAAGTTTATGTCGAATATACCCCTTTTCCGGTCATAGTTGATGGCTCATCCAACGACTCATGCTGGAAAACTACCAATTGGCACCCCATCGATAAAGTTTGGATCCCCTATGCAGCATCAATATCAAAAGATGATTTCGAAGGCGAGTACAAAGCTGTTTGGGATTCAAACTATCTTTACCTTTTAGTAAAAGTTACCGACGACTCACTTGCCGACTATTACTCAGACCCACTCTCGAACTGGTGGAACGACGATTGTGTTGAGATTTTTATCGACGAGGACCGTTCAAAAGGATATCACGAATGCTCATACAATGCTTTCGCCTACCATGTAAGTATTTTTTACGATGCCATCGATATGTCGACTTCATGCGGTGGTATTAATTTAAAAAATAACCTTACCGTTGTAATAGACACAATTGCACCAAAAACTTACCTATGGGAATTTGCAATAAAAATCTACAACAAAAATTTTAATCCTCAAAAACCCGAAAACTCTAGAGTAAAGCTTTTCCCCGGCAAACGAATGGGGTTTGCATTAGCATACTGCGACTATGATGGTAATAGTAAGCATGAAAGAGAAAATTTTATAGGTTCAATTTTTATGCCTGCGGCTCATAATAACGATAATTATCGAACAGCCGATTATTTAGGCGAAATGCTTCTCGTCGATACCAAAAATCTATGGGATGGATCGCCAGTTGGAATTCAAACATCCTTTAGGCCTGATATTTCTTTTTCATACAATAACAAAACAAATGCGCTGATTATTGATAACATCTTTTCGGATGTTAAAGGAAAAATTCAGGTATATTCTATGGATGGGAAAATGGTATACCAAAACAATCTAAAAAAGAACCATTTGGTTTATTATTTGCCTAAATTTCCTAATGGAACCTATTTGGTTAAAATCAGTAGTGAGCATATTGTTTCATCTGGCAAAATCATTATAAATTAAAGAAAAAAGCTGCAACTAATTTCGTTGCAGCTTGTATTTTACTTGTATTTTAATGTACTTTTTTTTCAGATTTTACTTTTTTTCTTCCAACTCGTCGAACTCAATTTCAGCAAAATCTTCGGCTAACTCGTCCGAGGTTTCAGAAATAATCAATGGATTGGAAGTCTTGATAAAATCGATCATTTCTGTAAGTCCATCGATAAATTTGTCGAAATCTTCTTTATAAAGGAAAATTTTGTGTTTTTCGTAATAAAATTTTCCGTCACGCCCAACTCTTTTTTTACTTTCTGTAATGGTTAGATAGTAGTCGTTTTGTTTTGTCGATTTAACATCGAGAAAATACGTTCTTTTGCCTGCCCGAATAGCTTTCGAATAAATATCTTCCCTCACTGGGGCTTCATGTTCAGCTAGTTTTTCTATTCCTTCTTCCATTTCTTTCCTATTTTTTAGTTGATAACTAAAAAGGGTGTTTAAAATCTGGGAAAAATTAAAAAATTTTCTAGTAAATAACAAATTTTTTTGAACAGTATCTGCATTATATTTTTTACGGTAAATTGATGTTAATCATTTTACTACAAGTCTTATGATGTTGTATTTTGTTGAACCTTTGATTTGCAAACAATAAATACCCATCGGAAGATTATCTACTGCTATATTCAACGAATAATCTCCAGCAGGTTTAGCTAAAACTTTAGAATAGTATAGTTTTCCATCGGTTGCTACCAATTTAATATACAAATTTTCGGACACAGGCGAAGAATACCAAAGAGTAAAGCATCCGTTATTAGGATTGGGATAAATAATTGCTGCTGCCTCATTCTCGGTAACAAATGATGTAGAGGTAATTTCTTTTTTTGTTTCGCCCAACGGCCCGTCACCAACAGTAATATAAAATTCGCCTTCATCGCCTCCACCACTTCCATCAATCTGAATCCAGTATGTTTTACCAGGTATAACATTTAGCTCATATATTGCAGCCTCGTATGGTTCTGTCAGATAATAATCATCATTAGCAGCAACAAGGTCCGATTTTTTGATATTGACACAGGTATCGGCGTCGTATACAGCTATTTGGGTATCCATCCCTTTAGTATCAATACTAAGTTTACCTGTTGCCGGTCCTATCACTTTAAACCAAACACTATTTTGAAGGCCCCCTTCGTTACACCAGGTTTTTTCGTCGTAACAACTGGTATCGGCGGGCATAGGTTCGTTGGGTTCGACAGTTGCACCTACATTTGTATAGGGTCCACTTGTACCCAAGGGTAATAAAATGGCATTACAGGCATCGTCGTTTATAGGGGGTTGTTTAACATTAACATTTACTGTGTAACTTCCCTTACAACTACCGCTCGATGCAGTAACTGTAAATTTATGTAAACCAACATGTTGTGGTTTAAAATGTACAACTTTGCTCGTACTATCTGACAAGTATTGATTGGGATACCACAAATACGAATCGGCTGAAGCAATTGCAGTAAGCTTAGCAGTATCGCGCATTTTTATATAGTCGGGGCTTCCTATCAATACACTCAAATTTTTCACAACCCTGTAATTATACTCAAAACTGTCAACCCCGTCGGGGCCAGATATTTTTAACTGAGCAGTAAGCATTTGTTCATTCATCGAATTGGGGATAGCCACCGTATGAGGTCCAACTCCCGAAGCCGTCGATGGGATAACACCGCTCCCAAATTTCCATTCGTAATTAGTAATGTTGCCGAGCGATTTGTTGGTAAAAGTAATAGTACTTCCAGGGCATACTTCTTTTTTGTTTGTTTCGAAGTATGCAACAGGCGAAGTTGTCGATGAAGCATAAACGTGCAATACGATATTAGCCTCCCAATCTTTTGTATCTTTTCCTATAGGTTGCCAGTCTGTGGCATCTTCACTCACCCATTGGCTTCCGGTTGGTTGTATGATCGGGTCGGCATAAACCTCTCCCAGAATTTCGGCTTTCATTTCAATGGGGATGGGTCGCTGTAAACCTGGCGTATAGTAACGAGCCAACACGTAAAATGTACCATTAACCTTAACAGGAACACTGTAGGCATAAAATCCTGGTGACATGGCTGGTTCACTTTCGAAATGAACAAGTAAATCCCCTAATGTATCATTCTTCTGGTTAAAAATACTAAGTTCGACAATAGAGCCCGTGCGAGGTATAAACGTACCTATTTTCTTAATGTACTTTTCGGATAAAGCTGTAAACTTTAGTAATGCATAGGCATAATCTTTCGAGTAACCAAAAAAGCTAACTACTCCAACATTGTCCTTACACATCAAGGTATCGAATATATTGTTGGGTAATAAAGTTGGATAAAACGAAGCAGGTTTCAAGATATGTCGATCGCCATATGCAATATAGAAATATCCATTTTCGCCCCATCCAGTACCCCAGCTATTTTTAGCTATCCATGCTCCTTTTCCGTGTTGAGTTAAAATGTTATCGTCCCATCCAACAAGATCTATTGCATGGTTAGGGCCGTTCCTATCATCGGAATAAAAGGTATTTGTGGATGAACGGAAATAAGCATCATCCCAATGAATATTGGTCGACACTGCACCATATCGCATGATCATTTTCTTGGTAAGTGCTGGGTTGTTATATATCCAACGTGTTTCGATAATATAAGAGACAGGTTTAAAAGAGTCGTTGCAATGATGAGTTGAAGTATCGTCGGTATTATATGGAACCTGGCTTTCTTTTACTGGACCCTTAAGTCGGGTATAATAAGCCATGGGAAAGTATTCATTTCCACCTTCTCCAAAAGCCCATTCGTAACCATGACAAGTTGCCATGTGATGTTCGGAAAGGTCAGCAGCTCCAATAGCATTCAGTTGACTTAACCACCACGATTCGACAGATCCTGTACTTGAAAAAGCCCAGCAATTTCCTCCGAAATTGCCCTGCCCCTGATTTTTTACCGATGAAACTTTACCTTTTTCACGTAAGTCGAAACGATCGGGTAGTCCAACCGAATAAAGCCTCGATTGTTCAGGAGTTTCGTAATACTCGGGTAATTGAACATACGGAGGAATATAACCCGTTAACTGTTTGTTGTTTTTTATAGGGGTTTTAAGAACAGTTTTCTTTTTTTCCTGATAATATTTTACCAAATCGGGGTTAACGGGCATAATATGCTTTGATATTTGGCCTGCAACCCATAAAGAAGGGAAAAATATGGTGGAACAAACTATTAAAAATCTACGCATAGGAAAAGGTTTAAAATTTAAAAATGTCATCAAGGGTAATGACCTTTAAGTTGTTCTCTTCAATAACTTTAAAAGCCAATGTACGATTGCTGGTTCGCATAACGACAATACCCTTATCTTTCATAGAGAAAGCATACATATACTCTATGCTAATCTGAGCATCGGCAAAAGGTTTAAGAATACGAGCAAGAGATCCGGCTTCGGCAGGAGTTTCAAGACCAATTACATCGGTCAAATTAACGCTGAAATTTTTATCCTTAAGCAGGTTTACAGCTTCAACAGGATCTGAAACAATAAGCCGAAGAATTCCATATTCTGAAGTGTCGGCAACGCTAAGGGCTGCTATATTAATCCTTTTTTGACCAAGGATATCCAAAACCTCGTTCAAACGTCCCGATTTGTTCTCGAGAAAAATTGATAGTTGCTTTATCGACATATACATTACGATTTATTTCTCCGATCAACGACCTGCTTAAGATGCTTAATGTTTTGCTGGATAAAATGATTGTTTTGAACCAGCTTAATCCGAGGTGTGACTTTAGTTTCTTCAAAAATACGGGTGGAAATATTTTTGGTTAAGCATTCGAGTTTCCCATAATTATCGAGATAAAGATTATCTACAACTTCTACTTCGATGATTAGCTGATCGTTGTTATTTTCTGTATCGATATAAATCACATAATTATCCCCTACCTCAGGAACTCTTTTAAGCGTCTCGGCAATTTGAATAGGATAAAGCGCTCTACCCTGTATAAAGAAGAGATCGTCGAGACGTTGTGAAACCACATCGAGACGTTGATGGGTACGGCCACAACCACAGGGTTTATCAATAATTCTTGTAACATCGCCAGTTCGATAACGAACTAATGGCATAGCCTCTTGGTTTAGAGTGGTTATTACAAGTTCTCCCCATTGTCCCGCTGGTAGAGGTTTAAGTGTGACTGGATCTATAATTTCTACCAGGAAATAATCTTCCCAGATGTGCATTCCATCTTGCTGCTCACATTCAATAGCCATACCTGGCGAATTGATTTCCAATATTCCATATGAGCGAATAATGGGTATCTTTAAAAGGTTATCATATTTATTTTTTTGCTGAGGAGTTAAAAGATCTTCTCCTGCAATTATAAGTCGAACATCGGTATCAAGCGTAGGAGTTAGGTTTAAATCGTAAAACGTATCGACTAGTGATGGTAAAATACCAGCAGGAAGATATAAAACAGTACTCCCCAATTCTTTCATTAACTGAATTTGGCGATGAAGGCTAATGTTGCCGGCCGGAATAACCAGTACTCCCATCTCTTCACCTCCAATCTCACAACCATGTCCTGTGTTTTGCAGACCAAAATCTACCATTACCTGAAGAATATCGGTACTAACCATCCCGGCAGTGGTAAAACTTCGAGCTACTAAAGCCGACCAAGCTGAAAGATCATCTTTCGTATAGAAAATTCCTTTTTTTGGTGCAAAAGCTCCACTATTGCTATGAAAACAAACAACTTCACTACGCTCGACCGAAAGGATTCCGAAGGGATAATGTGACGAAAGATCGTTTCTTGTAGTAAAGGGTAAATTCTGAATATCCTGAAGTTTTGTAATAGCATCGGGTTTTACCTGAAATTGCTTGAATAACGATCGATAAAACAATGAAGCATTTGCACGCTGGATCGTATTTTTAAGTCGATATAGCTGAAGCTTTTCTAGTTCTTCTCTCGAAATGGTCTCCAATCTTATATCCCAGAACTGCCCCTCCATAGTAGTTTTTTTTTCAAATATAAAAAAATATTGTTCATATTTCCAATTTACCTATTTTTTGAAGTAAATTTGAGAAAATACATTAAAAATGAGCAGTATATGCGAGCAATTCGGATATTAATTGCAATTATTTCGTTAACAAGTATAAACTGCAGTATGAGTCAAGATAAAGAATATCTGCGACAACGAGAACAAATGGTAGCCGAGCAGATTATTGAACGAGGAATAAAAGATAAAAATGTTATTTCAGCTATGCTAAAAGTAGAACGGCATAAATTTGTTCCAGATGAATATAAACATGCAGCATACGGGGATCATCCGTTACCCATAGGGTATGAACAAACCATTTCCCAACCATACGTAGTAGCTTTTATGACCGAAGCACTCCAGTTAAAACCTACCGATAAAGTGCTCGAAATCGGAACAGGATCGGGTTATCAAGCAGCCATTTTGGCTGAGATTTGCGATTCGGTTTTTACCATTGAAATTATCCCAGAACTTGCCGAAAGTTCGGAAAAAGTTTTAAAAAATTTAGGTTATAAGAATGTTTGGGTTAAATGTGATGATGGATATAAGGGTTGGCCAGAAAAAGCACCATTTGACGCTATAATCGTAACTTGTTCGCCAACTAAAATTCCTCAGCCACTTAAAGAACAGCTAAAAGAAGGAGGAAAAATGATTATTCCAATCGGCAGTGCTGCTTATGGACAAGAACTTTATATAATAAAGAAAGAAAATGGCAAGCTAATAGAAAAGGCGGTTTTACCTGTTCGATTTGTCCCCATGGTAAATTTCGAAAAAAAAGTCTATTAACTTAACTGATTTGCATGATATTTGCTTAGAATTAGCCCAAAAGTAAAATCCTATGACTGTAGTTGAAATAATTCAAAGTATGTTGGCCCCCGGAATTATGATTTCTGCTTGTGGGCTACTTTTACTTGGTATGAACAATAAATACTCGCAGGTTATAAATCGAATTCGAATACTCGACGATGAAAAAAGACGACTTCTAAGTAAAAAACGCGATCAAAAACTAAGCGAAATTGAGGAAAGTAGGTTATCAAACATCGACTTACAATTACCTAAGTTAGCCTACCGGATCAAACTTGTTCGTAATGCAGTTGTTTTTTATAGCTTGGCTGTTGGTTTTTTTATAGTTAGCTGCTTATTTATAGGCTTTAATATTTTGAACCCCATGTTCAACATTTCAAATCTGGCTATTATTTCCTTCCTTTTGGGCATGTTGTCAGTGTTAACTGGTGTTGGATACGCATGTCGAGAAGTGATTAAAGGATTCCAGATAGTTATGATAGAAATGAATTCGCACTAATAAACCAGCACAAAATACAATAAGAAGTTGGAGAATGAAAGTTATTGCAGATAAGCATATACCCTTTTTGAAAGGTTTATTAGAGCCATATTGTAAGGTCGAATATTTAGATCCTAAGGAAATTACCCGAGAAAGTATTTCAGATGCCGATGCTCTGATCATTCGCACCCGAACCCGATGCAATAGAGAATTACTTGAAGGAACCAAGGTTAAATTTATTGCGACAGCTACCATTGGTTACGATCATATTGATACGGAATATTGCCAAAAAAATGGAATAACCTGGACCAATGCTCCTGGTTGTAACTCTGGATCTGTTATGCAGTATGTAGCTGCATCTCTTATAATGCTGCAACAAAAATTTGGTTTTCGATTTTCCGACATGACCATAGGTGTTGTTGGATATGGAAATGTGGGCAAGAAAGTAGTTCAACTTGCTGAAAATCTTGGGATGCGAGTTTTAATTAACGATCCGCCACTGGCACGGCAGGGTTTGTGTGGATTGATTAGTCTCAATCTTCTTTTAAAAGAATCAGATATTGTAACTGTTCATACTCCTCTGAATAGAGATGGAATAGATAAAACATATCACCTCTTCGATAAAGAAATATTTCAAACCATGCGTCCCAAAACTTTCTTTATCAATACCTCGCGAGGCGAAGTGGTAGAAACACAAGCTCTTAATGCAATGATTGATTCGGGTCATATTGCTGCTGCTGTAATTGATGTGTGGGAAAACGAACCTGAGATAAACCAAGAGCTCTTAAGCAAAGCCTTTATAGCAACTCCTCATATTGCAGGGTATTCGACCGATGGCAAAGCCAATGCTACTATCATGTCGATTATGGCATTAAACCATTTTTATAATTTAGGAATAAAGGAGGTTAAACTTCAACTTCCCGTTCCGGAAAACAATACTATATCTCTGGAATTTGAAAATAATAATTTCGAAAAAGTGGTTGGAAAAGCCATTTTGCATACCTACCCTATTCAAAGAGATCACTCTCAATTAACAAAAGAACCACACAATTTTGAACTGTTTAGAGAAAAATATCCCCTTCGAAGAGAATTTATGGCATATACCCTTTTATCGAAATCTAATTTAACAAATATTAACGATTGTTTGCATAAAATGGGGTTCAATTTGAAACTGATATAAAACAAATACATAGCTAGATTGTTAAACTTGGAAAAAAGGTATGCAAAAATACAGATGTATAGTTTGTGGTTATGTCTACGATCCTGAGGAAGGCGACCCCGACAGTGGTATTCCACCAGGTACACCTTTTGAAGAAATACCCGACGATTGGGTATGTCCGGTATGTGGGGTGACTAAAAAAGATTTTGTACCTATTGAATTTTAACAGATTGAAATTTGATATTTCAAAATAAATTTTATATTTGCAAAAAAAAATAACATTAACTTTGCGTTTGAATTGATGTAAAAAATAAACCCGACGATTTAAAACCCCAAACATACCTCTTATTACCTTTTTTCAAATAATGTAAATACTTATATAAGAATTTTAGAACTATAGTGGGGAAATTTCATGATTGTTAAGTCTCAGGGACGAAGACTAAGAAAGCTCGTAGATGAAGAATGGAAGGAAATTCCAAATTCTAATGGAATGTATTTCATAAGTAATTACGGACGAGTAAAGTCATTTATGCTTGATAAAACAAAGGGGCAAATTTTAAAGCTCCATTTGTTGCAAGGGTATTATGCTGTAACTATCAATGCATTATCGGGGAGCAAATATGTTCATCGAATGGTAGCAGAAACATGGCTCAAGCAACCCTCACCTCTTCATACATTTGTTATTCATCTCGATGGTAATAAACGCAACAATCATGTTTCAAATTTGGCATGGGCAACCCTTGAGGAAGTAAATGCCCGAAGCTCTGAATTAATGAGAAATAAAAGTAGAAATACCGATAAAAAAAAGTTAATCACCCGAGCGAAATTAAAGGAAGAAGATGTAAAAATTATCAAATCCATGCTTCAAAGAGGTATAACCCAGAATGTTATAGCAAAATTGTTTAAGATAAGTGAAATGCAAGTTACCCGTATAAAAAGGGGTGAAAATTGGAATCATATTAAAGTAAATGAAGAAACTAATTAAAATATATATTTGCACTTAAACGTTCAATCATAAATTAACAGATTCAATTATAACAACTATGGGAAAAAAAGTCAATGGCAAGACAGCAGAAACATTCACTGATGAAATCTGGAAAGAAATTCCAGGTACAGAGGGAATGTATCTAATTAGTAATTACGGTAGGCTAAAGTCTTACCGTCGTGAAAAAGGCGAGGGTAAAATAATGAAATTAGCACAGGTAAAAGGTTTTAGAACAGCAAACATAAAAATTAATGGAAGATACAAATCATGTTTAGTCCACAAATTAGTAGCCGAAGCATTTGTACCCAAGCCCTCCGAACTTCATAACTACATAACTCATATTGATGGAGATGTTGGAAACAATAGGGCTACAAATTTAAAATGGATTACCCGCGAAGAGAACTATGCTCACGTGATTCAACGTTTAAACGAAGCTAATCGTAATCGACCGGGACGTTTTGCGCCTTATGCTAAATTAACCCTTGAAGATGTTAAGCATATCAAAAACATGTTACATTTAGGGGTTAAACAAAAAGTTATTGCCAAAATGTTTTGTGTAAGCGAAATGCAGATTACACGTATTAAAAAAGGAATTAATTGGCCCGAGGTACAACACGATGAAAACGTGAAAACCATTACCTTTCGGTAACCAATTATTTATTAACCAATTATTAACCTAAATCATGAAGGAGGTTGCCAGTTGAGGCTCCTCCTTTTTTTATACAATTTTGAAATTTACCTATTAACCCTCTATCTCAACGAAATAGCCGAATTATACAAGCTTACATCTAACCTACAATTAAACTTTTATTTGCTTTGTGATTTTTAACTGAACTTATTCGAAACTAATATTATGTATTGCTAAATAAAATAAAATTAACAATTGCCAAAAACAAAATTAAACCGACTATTAACTTAAAATTAACCTTGAATTAATGATATACTTAATCGATAATCATTCCTTTGAACTCGAACAAAAAGTAGAAATTTATGAAAACTTTATTCACCCTTACACTTTATTTATTAGCAAATATTTTTGTTAGTGCACAAACACAGGTAGTTCGTATCAAAGGAAGCGATACCATGCTCCCGCTTTCACAGAAAGAAGCTGAGGAATTTATGAAACAAAACAAAGATTACAAAGTGATAGTAACAGGAGGTGGATCAGTTACAGCCGTTAATGCGCTCTTATCGGGCGATGCCGATCTTGGCATGATGTCGCGAATTATGAATGCAGAAGAGAAGTTAAAATTTCAGCAAAAAGGCATTAAACTTACCGAGATAATTATTGGTTTCGATGCGTTAGCAGTGATTGTTCACCCTTCGAATAAAATAGACAAGCTAACAATAGAGCAGGTCGAGGCAATTTTTACAGGTGCAATAGAAAATTGGAAAGATTTAGGAGGCGATGATCGAAAGATTATAACCGTTTCGCGCGAATCGAGCTCGGGAACTTACGGTTTTTTTAAAGAACATGTTTTACGTGATAAGGATTATGCGCCTTCAGTCCTTTTGATGCCGAATTCGGAATCGATTGTAAATGTAGTTTCGGAAACACCTGGAGCAATTGGTTATGTAGGCTTGGCCTATGTTGAAGGAAAAATAAAAACCATTGCTTTATCGAACGATAAAGGTAAAAATTATTATAGCCCCAATCTAAACAATTGCAAAAGTCACAAATATCCGGTTTCACGTCCTCTTTTTTACTATTATCGCGACGAGTCTGAAAAACTAGTAAAACCATTTGTACAATATGTTCTCTCGGAACAAGGACAACGTAATATTCAGCTGGTAGGTTATGTTCCTTTACAGTAAAGTGAACTAAAAATTCACTCACCATGAGGTATATTTTAATTATAGGGCTTTGCTTGCAAGGCATGGTAGCTCTTTGCCAATACAAAACCATAACAATAGGTAACAAAATCTGGATGGCAGAAAACCTTAACCGCGATATACCAGGTAGCTACGTATACAATGGACAACCCGAGTTAGCTAAAAAATACGGCAGGTTATATACCTGGGAAGCAGCACGGAATGCATGTCCTACTGGTTGGAGATTACCAACTGCAAGCGAATGGGACGAGTTAATTGCGGCAGTCGGAAATGAAAATAATGCCGGAAAACAGTTAAAAGCGAATGGTTCTAGCGGATTTAATGCGCTTTATGCAGGGTATACAAATGGTCAATCGTTCTTTTTCCTAGAGTCGATGGGAGGTTTCTGGAGTGCCACAGAATACGACCAAATGCACGCTTGGTATTACTTTTTCACAAACAAGAACGATGCATTCACAAAAAGTTATTTTAATAAAAACTATGCCTTCTCGGTTCGTTGCATTAAAAAGTAAAATATGCAGATAACTATTGCTAAAAGGTTTTCCTTAGGTTTGTTGTTAATTTTTGCAGGCGTACTGACAAATATTTTTTATACTTCTATTATAGTTTATAAAAATAAAAAGCTTAACGAGCGTATCACACGGCAGTACCAACCAGTAAGAGCTCATTTACAAGAGCTTTCAGTTATGATTCGTCGAAGCGAGATGCTTATCCGTAGCTGGGTTTTTATCGATCGCATCAGTAAAACCCCCGATAAACTCGAGTTGGAAAACATCATTCAAAATAAATTCCCAGTTCTCGACGAAAACATAAATATGCTTAGATTAAGGTGGAATAGTAACGATAGCATTAAGTTTGCAGATTGGTATACATCAATTTCAGACGATATTCGAAAAAAATTATTTTCTGGGTACTCCGAAATAATGACCCAATTATCGAGTCCCGAAAGCTATAACGATCCCCTAACGATGTTGAATATCGTCCCAAAAGTTGAGTACAAAGGAGAACTTCTCACCCTTGGCGACAGTATTATTAACGAGATAGACAAAATGTATACAAAAATGGCAGCTGTCGAAAACAGGGGACGTGAACAAATGGCAAGCTTTTTCGATAACTTCTACAAAATGGCTATTATTTCGGGAATTATCATAATTCTGATTGCTATAATTGTATCATCCTGGTTTGGTAAAACCCTATTGATCCCATTAAAAAATACTATTCAATTTGCCCGACAAATTCAATTAGGCAGATTAAGTGTAAAACTACAAACAAGTAGGAAGGATGAGATAGGAATAATGATAGGCACCTTAAATAGCATGAAAGATCAACTAGCGGAAATTATTGGCGATATAAAGTCGGCTGTAACGAATATGTCAAAATCGAGCGAAGAGATACTGCATGCTGCCAACATGTTATCGTCAAATGCGAATCAGCAGGCATCTTTTGTTGAGGAAATCTCAGCTTCGATCGAAGAAATGACAGCTAATACAGCACAGAATGCAGATCATTCGAAACATGTTCGCGACATGTCGGTCTTAATTTCGAAAGAATTGGAGGAAGTAGGTGCCACTGTGCGAAAATCGTCAGAATCGATGAGAAATATAGCAGAAAAAATTAATATCATCAGCGACATTGCATTTCAAACCAACTTGCTTGCATTAAACGCAGCAGTCGAAGCAGCTCGAGCCGGAGAAAACGGAAAAGGTTTTGCTGTTGTAGCCACTGAGGTAAGAAAACTTGCAGAACGAAGCCGGATGGCAGCCGACGAAATTATTTCCCTTACGCATTCTTCGTTCGAAATATCAGAATATTCTACTGCTCAAGTTGAGAAGATTATTCCTCAAATTCTTCACCATTCTCAACTGGTTGATGAAATGTATCATGCCAACCAAGAATTGAAAGTAACCATCGAACACATTAACCATTCAACCCAACAACTTAGTCAATTTACCCAATACGTTGCTCAACTTGCCACAGAATTGCACGAGCGCTCGAAACAAATTGATACCTTATCTGAACATTTCGAGCAAAAAACTGCTTTTTTTGTTTTAAACTGATATGCTTGACTTTCCGAAGAAAAAACTTTTTATTTCCTTATGCATTAGCTATTTGTTTTAACAATTTCAAAAATATTCTAAAGTAATTACCTTTGCTGAAATTTTTCTCATGGAGATGTTTCAGATTCGAAATACTATTGTTAGCCGCGAAATCATTGAAACACGGTTTGGCTGCGATTTAGGACAATGCAAAGGTAACTGCTGTGTGCATGGCGATGCAGGTGCACCCCTCGAACCCCACGAAGCATCAGAGATTGAAATACATTTTGATGCAATTCGGCCATATTTACAACCCGAGGGTATTGATGCAATCAAAAAACAAGGGTTTGCTATTAAAGATGAAGAAGGAGAGCTAGTTACACCTCTTATCGAGGGTCGCGAATGTGCATACTGTTACTTTGAAAATGGCATTGCCCGCTGTGGTATCGAAAAAGCATACCTCGAAAAAAAAATTACTTTCCGTAAGCCTATCTCATGTTGGCTCTATCCAATAAGAGTCTCCCGCTTAAGTGCCATGCACGCGGTTGTTCTTCATAGGTGGAAAATTTGCCAGCCTGCTTATGAAAAAGGTGCAAAAGAAGGAATACCTGTATTTAGATACTTAAAAAATCCTCTTATTGCTCGTTTTGGGCAAGAATGGTATGACGAATTGGAACAAGTTGCCCAAGAATGGCAAAATGAAGTTGAAAAACCACAAGTTGTTATCAATAAATAAACTATAATCGCCTACATATGATGTCATTAACTGAGCTTACTGCTATTAGTCCAATAGATGGTCGATATCGTCAGAAAGTTGAAGATTTATATAATTATTTTTCCGAATTTGCCTTAATAAAGTACAGAGTATTGGTTGAAATTGAATACTTTATTGCTTTATGTCAAATTCCCCTTCCCCAGCTACAAAATTTCGGGATAGAAAACTTCGCAAAACTTAGAACAATTTACCAAAATTTTTCTATCGATGATGCACAAAAAATTAAGGATACAGAAAAAATTACCAATCACGACGTAAAAGCGGTTGAATACTTTATTAAAGAAAAGTTCGACAGCTGGGGATATGCGAATGTTAGGGAATTTGTCCATTTTGGGCTTACTTCGCAAGATATAAATAATACTGCATTTCCGATGATGTTGAGAGATGCTATAGTTAATTCGTACTTCCCTTTGATGAATAAATTGCTTGAAAAACTTAGCGAACTAATTAAAGAATGGGAAGATATACCCATGTTAGCCCGTACCCACGGTCAACCCGCATCGCCAACTCGTCTTGGAAAAGAGATAAAAGTTTTTTTCGAACGTTTAGAAAAGCAACTTAACCAATTAGAATCCATCGAATGGTCGGCTAAATTTGGAGGAGCTACTGGTAATTTTAATGCTCACTTAGCAGCCTATCCCCAGATAAACTGGATCGATTTTGCAAATCATTTTGTTAACAATGTACTTAAGCTCTCGCGTTCTCAAACAACAACTCAAATCGAACATTACGATAATCTGGCAGCTGTTTTCGATACACTAAAACGCATCAATACTATTCTTATCGACATGGCAAGAGATTTCTGGATTTACATAAGTATGGAATACTTTCGCCAGAAGATTAAAAAAGAAGAAGTAGGTTCATCGGCTATGCCTCACAAAGTAAATCCTATTGATTTTGAAAATGCAGAAGGTAACCTTGGTGTAGCAAATGCATTGTTCGAACATCTATCGGCCAAATTACCTGTTTCGCGCTTACAGCGCGATTTAACCGATTCGACCGTTTTGAGAAATATCGGGGTTCCCATTGCCCATAGTGTTTTAGCCATTAAGTCGATTTTGGTTGGACTCGATAAAATTTATGTCAACACAGAAGCTATATACGCCGATCTCGAAAAAAACTGGGTGGTTATCTCGGAGGCCATTCAAACAATCCTTCGTCGTGAGGGAATTCCGAACGCATACGAGCTAATGAAAAATCTTACCAGAGGTAATCTATTAGTTACCAAAAAACGTCTGCACGAGTTTATCGACACACTTCCTGTAACCGATGAAGTAAAAAATGAACTTAAGGCTTTAACACCTTATACGTATACAGGATATAAAATTTGATTTTTTTTACAACATTGGTGTGAAGTAGTACTTAAAAAATATACATTTGTACGATTTTTTGCTTTACTGCGTAATTGTTACGAATAATGAATAAATTTTTTGCATTTCTTCCGTATCTTAAGCCATACTGGCGTCAAGGAGTACTCAATATTTTATTTAACCTGTTATCGGTAGTATTCTCCATATTTTCTCTTTTGATGTTAGCCCCATTTCTTGGGATATTATTCGGAACACAACCAATGGTTGACCGCCCACCCCAATTTAACATCTTAGAATTTAAAGACAACTTAAACTATATATTTAGCGAACTTATTAGACAATTTGGTAAGTTTAATACGCTGCTTATTGTAAGTGGCGCAATTACGCTCTTCTCATTCTTACGAAATTCTTTCGCATATCTAGCCAATCATTTCCTAACCTCATTACGTGCAGGGATAGTTCGAGATATAAGAAATAAATTATTCCGTAAAGTGCTCGATTTACAGCTTTCTTATTACTCCTCAGAACGTAAAGGCGACTTAATGTCGCGTATGACTAACGATGTAATGGAAATAGAAACATCTATCATTAGTTCGCTCGAAATGATATTTCGCGATCCCCTCACAATTCTGATTTATCTTATCTTTCTTTTTTCTGTTAGTACTCAGTTGACGCTTTTTGTTCTTATAATGCTTCCTATCAGTGGATTTATTATTGGGCGAATTGGTCGAACACTCAGAAAAAAATCATACAAAAGCCAAACCAAACTTGGCTCTTTACTAACTTTAATCGAAGAATCTATTTCGGGTTTAAGAATAATTAAAGCTTTCAATGCTGAAAAGACAATTTTACACAGGTTTAGCGAATTAAATGATGACTTCACCCGATTGAATGTCAAGATCAATCGTAGAAGAGCTCTGGCTAGTCCGGTCGGCGAATTTCTTGGAACATTGGTAATAATCATTATTATGATTTATGGAGCCTCGCTAATACTAGGGCATCGCTCTTCCCTCGCCCCACAGCTGCTCATTACATACCTGTCAACCTTTTATTTGATCATCGAACCCTCGAAACGTTTCTCTACAGCCTATTATAATATTCAAAAAGGACTTGCTTCGTCCGACAGAATAGACGCCATCCTAAAAGCCGAATCGAAAATAAAGGAAAAGAAAAATGCTATTGAGAAAAAATCTTTTGAAGATTGTATTGAGTATATCAATGTTTCGTTCAAATACGATCAAGTATATGTTCTTAAAAATATTAATCTAAAAATAGAAAAAGGTAAAACGGTGGCTATTGTTGGCCAATCGGGGAGTGGAAAATCGACATTAGTCGACCTGTTACCAAGATTTTACGATATCGATCATGGAGAGATTCTGATTGATGGAATAAATATTAAAGACTTAAAAGTAGCCGATTTAAGATCGCTTATGGGCATTGTAAATCAGGAACCCATTTTGTTTAACGATACTATATTCAATAACATTGTATTTGGAAGAGAAGGATACAGCATGGACGACGTAGTAGCTGCAGCTAAGGTAGCAAACGCTCACGACTTTATTATGGCTACCAAGCATCAGTACCAAACGGTAATAGGCGATCGAGGTGGAAAACTTTCGGGTGGCCAACGTCAGCGTTTAAGCATTGCCCGTGCTGTACTAAGCAATCCACCTATTCTCATTCTCGACGAAGCCACATCTTCGCTCGATACCGAAAGTGAACGATTGGTACAGGAGGCCCTTACAAATTTGATGCGAAACCGAACCACAATTGTCATAGCACACAGGCTTTCAACTGTTGTACATGCCGACGAAATAGTAGTTCTTCACGAAGGAAGTATTGTAGAGCGTGGTCGACATGACGAATTGCTTGCTTTAGGTGGACATTATAAAAAATTATACGACCTTCAAGCTTTTGCTGAAGATTAATATTCCATGCCTATGCGTATCAGCGGATTTTCGATGGGTAAAGACGTTACAAAACTTTACTATCCAGTTAAAGAGTCTATTTTGTCTATTCTTCCAATTTGCGACGAGTTTATTTTTGTCTTGGGCAAAGGTGATGAATTTGAACAAACACGAGAGCTGATAGAGAGCATTAACAGCCCCAAAATTAAAATCTACGAATCAACCTGGAATCTTGAACAGTTTCCCGACGGTACCGAATTAGCACATCAAACTGATATTGCTAAATCGTACTGTACAGGCGACTGGTTATTTTACATTCAGGCCGACGAAGTAGTGCACGAAAAGTATTTACCCGTAATATACGAAAGATGTAAACAGCTGCTCAACGATAATGAAGTGGAAGGCCTTCTTTTCCGATACCTGCATTTTTGGGGCGATTATCAACATTATGTCGATTTTCATGGCTGGTACAAAAATGAAATCCGTATCATCCGAAACGACCCCGAAATTCATTCTTGGCGCGATGCTCAATCGTTTCGTCGTATACCCAATTTCGATGGAAAAAACTACCGGCAAAAAGAAAACACTTATAAACTTAAAGTGGCATCTGTCGATGCATATGTTTACCATTATGGCTGGGTTCGCCCTCCCTCATACATGCGTTCGAAAGCTAAGCAGTTTTCGAATATTTATGGTCAAAACTACCAATGGACAGAATTCGACTATGGTGTAATGAGTCGATTTCCTATTTTTAAAGGAGAACACCCACAAGTAATGAAACCTTGGATCGAAAAATTTAATTGGGGACACTTGCTTCAACAACATGGGAAACCCAACAAAAATCGGCATCCTCATAAACACGAACGTTTGAAAAATAGATTGGTAACATTTTTGGAGAAAAAAATATTTCGTAAACCC
>JAOAFU010000013.1 GCA_026416115.1 Bacteroidales bacterium
TGCATAAGCTGCTCGAGAACAATGTTGCGCTTATAGTATGCGACGATAGGCACATGCCTGTAGGTATGATGCTCAATCTCGAGGGTAACTCGCTACAGCAAGAGCGATTCGAACACCAGATTAATGCCTCGCTACCCTTAAAAAAGCAACTCTGGGCGCAAACGGTAACTGCTAAAATTAAAAATCAGGCGGCAAACCTTAAAAAAATAGGGGTTAATTGCGATAATATGCTTTACTGGGCCGACAGCGTTAAATCGGGCGACCCCGATAATTACGAAGCCAGGGCTGCAGCTTATTATTGGGCCAATATTTTTCCTCAAATTCCCGGTTTCAAGCGATTTCGCGAAGGTAGTTTTCCAAACAATCTAATCAATTATGCCTATGCCATTTTAAGGGCAGTAACTGCTCGTTCGTTGGTTGCATCGGGTTTACTCCCCACTCTAGGAATTCATCACCACAATCGCTATAATGCCTATTGTTTGGCCGACGATATTATGGAACCCTATCGTCCATTGGTCGATAGGGTGGTTATACGAACTATCGACTATTGGTCCACTACCGACGAGTTAAATACTGCAATGAAACGTGAACTACTAACGGTTCCGGCTATCGACGTTGTTATGCAAAACGAAAAAAGCCCGTTAATGGTAGCCATGCAGCAAACTACAGCATCGTTGGCTAGATGCTTTATGGGCGAAGCCAAAAAAATTCTTTACCCAACGCCTGCCGACGGATAATATATTACTTTTTTGATTTATGCAACAACGACTTAATGCTTACCGAGTCATGTGGGTGATGGTTTTTTTCGATTTACCTACCGAGACCAAGAAGGAGCGCAAAACGGCTGCTTTGTTTCGTAAAAACCTCCAAAAGGATGGATTTAGTATGTTTCAGTATTCGATCTATGTCCGTCATTGTGCGAGTCGCGAAAATGCCGATGTGCATGTTCGAAGGGTGAAGTCTTTTTTACCCGATACAGGATTTGTGGTAATATTCACCATCACCGACAAACAATTTGCCTCGATGGAGCTATTTAACAAATCGAAACCCATACGCGGCCCCAACGATCCTATTCAATTGGAATTATGGTAAGTATTAATTATTTATAAAATCATGTTATTGAAAGTATCAAGGAAGATTAAACCCTGCCATAGTGGAGTATTCACTTATACAGCTAAAAGGACATAATATTTTTTTTCTTTATAAAACTTGATACAGCTGTGTACTGAGGAGTGTCTTTGGTATTCTGCCATGACATGTATGTAAAACTAACATAGGTTTCGTCCAACCGACGAGCGGATGTATTTTTTATCTAAGCTTATAACCAAAAACAAAAAAACCACCCCCGAAGGTGGTTTTTTACTTACCGAATACTTGTTTTTTGGAGCTAAAATACAGCATAATAAATTAATTATCAATTTTTTAATTGCAGGTATGCTGTATTCAGTAAGTCAAAGATACAAATTGTAAGCAATTCACAACA
>JAOAFU010000110.1 GCA_026416115.1 Bacteroidales bacterium
CCAAATTTCGTTATGCATCATCCGAAAGGATTTTGTACTATATGAATTACTGGAGACGCAATCGCGATTTACTTGTTTTAGGGATGGTGGGTCTTTACCTAGCCAATATTGTCGATGCAACTGTTGATGCTTATTTGTACGACTATAACATTAGTCCCGATCTTAGCATTCGATTAGCCCCTATGATTGAGCCTTTTGGGACTAATGGGGTAACAGGTATGAAAATTTCTATTCGCTTCTGAGTGAGAAATTTCTTTTTTGGCCTTTATTTCTCCTAGCAATTATAATCTATTCAGTTTACATTTCATCTCACTCAAATAATTTTCGTTTTTTTAAGCTAATTATTTTCCTAGTTGTTAAAACCTAAGAAAAAAGCAAAGAAAGTAATTGTACTTCGGGGAAGATAAGCTAATAAAAAAGATTTGTTGATTATATAACATAATGTAGATTTATTTTTATCTATTTCTAAAATTTTAAAGTATACTTGGTAAGAATCCCATCAACTAGGTCGAGTCCCCATATTCGTTTATTGAAGCTATTATCATTTGCAGGTGGTATGCTGGCTTAAAAAAGTTAAATAGAAGACTATTAAAATTTTATAGTAATATCGACGTTTCCCATTCATTTCAATATTAATTTATAAGTTATATAACTGATTATTATGTACTTGTTGATAAAATTTGTATTTTTGTCAATAAATACAAGGGTTTTAAATAGAACTATTTGTGAAATCAAGGATAAATATATTATTTTTACAGCTACAAAAAATAAACTTTAAATTGAAAGTTAATTGAAGGTTATTTGGGAAATTTTAAACTTTCATCGATTGAAGTGTTTAATTTCGGGTATAAATAATGAACTTTGAATGGATGTAAAGTGTTAAATTCTTTTTACATCTGGAATATTGAAAAAAGAAAGAGCGATGAAGCAAAAATTATTAGTACTTATAGGGGGGACGATTATTAGTCTAAACATATGGGCTACAGGGCTTCAGGATAGCCTTTACCTGGATGAGGTAGATCAGATTCAATCAGTTTTTGAGGATAACCTCGACAGTTTGTTAAACTTGTATTACATGCAGCAGGGCAATACCTTCAATAACGACGATATGCTTATTGATATTCCTTCGGAAGATTCGTTATTGCAGCATTTGCCCGATTCGGTATATATTAATCGCTTGCATTCGTTACGTAGCGGTGTGCCTTTAACTTACAATCAAATCGTTCGGCGATACATTGAAATGTACACTCAGCGTAAGAAGGATAAGGTTCAGCGAATGATAGGACTTGCTCAATACTATTTCCCTTTGTTCGATGACATATTCGATTATTATGGTATTCCAAATGAGCTAAAATATATGTCGATCATTGAGTCGGCATTAAATCCACGTGCACGTTCGAGGACACGTGCAGTAGGAATATGGCAGTTCATGTATGGTACAGCAAAGTTATATGGACTAACGATGAATGGGCTGGTCGACGAGCGACGCGATCCCATAAAAGCAACTCATGCAGCAGCACAGTTTTCAAAAGATTTATACGATGTGTTTAAGGACTGGCAATTGGTTATAGCGGCCTATAATTGCGGTCCTGGAAACGTTTCACGAGCAATAAGACGATCAGGGGGTAAGCGAAATTTCTGGGATATATATCCTTATTTACCCCGCGAAACCCGAGGTCATGTACCTGCTTTTATTGCAGCTGTTTATACTATGAATTTCTACAAGGAACATAACATATTACCTACACAGAGTGGATTTCCGATAAAAGTTGATACAATTATTGTTCGTGACGATTTACATCTGATGCAAGTTGCCGAAGTACTCAATATTCCCATAGATCTTTTGCGCGACCTTAATCCTCAGTATATTCGCGATATAATACCAGCTAAGGGTACAAGCTATACTCTTATTCTTCCCGCCGATTACGTTACCAAATTTATTGAACAGTCGGATAAGATATTTGCTTATAAAGATTCGATATTTTTTAATCCTTCCGAGTTACTTAAAGAGCCCAATTACACAAGGTATGCCTATAAAAGACAAGGGAGGTATTCTGTTCCTAAGGGTTATGCTACGGTTATATATCGTGTAAAGGAAGGGGATAATTTAGGATTTATTGCTACTTGGTTCGATTGTAAGGTGAATGACATTCTTGATTGGAACGAGCTATACAGTTCGAGAATAAGGGTAGGACAAAGACTTCAGATATTAGTTCCACAGAGTAAAGCAGGTTATTATCGCAAAATCGATATGATGTCCTTTGAAGAAAAGCAGCAATTGGGTAGTACAAAAACAAATCAGAATAATGGTAGCAATTCCACCACTCTTAAGAAAAAGGAAACTCAATCGAGCTCTGATGTCCGAGATAGAAGTAGCGATTCGAAAGCAAGTGTGGTGTATTATACCGTTAAACAAGGTGATACGCTTTGGGAGATTGTAAGGAAATATCCAGGGATTACGCTTAAGGATTTACGCGAATGGAATAATCTTCCTCCCAATGCACATATTGTTCCAGGTCAGCAGTTGATAATAAAAATGATGTGAGCCAATCGTTATTAATAAGCTCTTTGATTACGTCCTTCGATAAAATTGATAAATGAGGTATTTACTACCTTATTTCCACCTGGTGTAGGATAGTTGCCAGTGAAATACCAATCGCCTTGATGATTTGGGCATGCCTTGTGAAGATTTTCTACGGTTTGGTATACAATTTTAATTTCAGCTTTTATTTCTGGCGAGTGTAACATTTGTGCAATTTTATCGGATATTTGTTGATCGGTAAAAGGTGCATAAATTTCCTTTACATAATTTACAATCTCTTCCTTTGGTAGGTTTTGTTGTGCTTTTGATTTTTTATATACCTCGTTAATAATGTGTTCTTGGCCGGTTTCTTTTAGTAAGGCAATAGCAGCTTTGAATGCTATGAAGTCGGAGAGTTTAGCCATATCAATTCCATAGCAATCGGGGTATCTTATCTGAGGAGATGAAGAAACTACAATGATTCTTTTAGGATGAAGACGGTCGAGGATGCGGATGATGGACTGTTTAAGTGTGGTACCTCTAACAATTGAGTCGTCGATAATAACCAGGTTGTCTTTTCCAGGATTAACAGTTCCGTAAGTAATATCATAAACGTGACCTACCAAATCGTCGCGGCCTTTATCCTGAGCAATAAAGGTTCTAAGTTTAATATCCTTATGGGCAATTTTTTCAATACGAGCGTGGAGCGACATAATTTGGTCGAGTCGTTCTGGGGTTAAATTATTACCCTCATTCAGGATTTGTTCTTTAATTTTTTTCTTGACGTATTTGTCAATACCGGTTATCATTCCGTAGAACGCCGATTCGGCAGTATTAGGGATATACGAAAATACAGTGTTTTCGATATCATAATCGATAGCTTCGAGAATAGCTGGCGTAAGTAATTCACCTAATTTTTTTCGTTCGTTATAAATATCTTTGTCGCTACCTCTTGAGAAATATATTCGTTCGAAAGAACAAGCGCGACGTTCTACTGGAGGGCGAATTTCTTCAACCGAGATAAATCCATCTTTTTTAACAATTATAGCGTATCCCGGTTGCAGTTCATGAACTTCTTCGTAAGAAGCATTCATAACGGTTTGAATGACAGTTCGTTCGGAGGCTACTACAGCAATTTCATCGTTATGAAAATAATAAGCAGGTCGAATACCATTGGGGTCGCGCATAACAAATGCATCGCCATGTCCAATAATACCAACTATTGCATATCCGCCATCCCATCGTTTGCTCGATTCGCGAAGAATGCTTTGGATGTCGAGATGTTCGGCTATAAGTTCTGAGATTTCTTTGTTGTCGTATCCTTGCGTTTTGAAAAGCACAAATTTACGTTGAACCTCCATATCGAGAAAGTGTCCAACATTCTCTAGGATGGTAACTGTATCGGAAAAATCTTTTGGATGCTGGCCTAATTCGAGAAGATGGTTGAAAATTTCGTCGACATTGGTGAGGTTGAAATTTCCGGCAAGTAACAGATTTCGTGTTTGCCAATTGTTTTCACGAAGTACAGGATGAACATTTTCGATATTGTTACCACCGAAGGTGCCATATCGAAGGTGTCCCATGTATAGTTCTCCGGCGAAAGGCAGATGCGACTTTGCCCAAAGGGGGTCGTTCACCAGTTTTTCGTCGTAGCGGTTAAAATCATTGTTGATGGCTTGAAAAATAGCTTCGATGGATGAAGCTGCATTAGAACGCTGGCGATTGATATAAGGAGTTCCCGGCTGAGCATTAAGTTTAACACAAGCTATACCAGCACCATCCTGTCCACGATTGTGTTGTTTTTCCATTAAAAGATAGAGCTTTTGTAAGCCATAGCGCCAGGTGCCATATTTAAATTGGTAGTATTCCAGAGGCTTTAACAACCGTATCAGGGCAATGCCGCATTCGTGTTTTATTAGTTCGCTCATGCAGTATTAGTCAATTTTAGGTAAATTAATTGCCGATGGTACAACAAATGCATTTTTAAACTCGGAAGAGATTTGTTTAAAAACTCTAAATGCTTCGTGGCGATTTCGAAAATCACCAATATAAACCTTGAAATTGGGTGCTTCGTATTCGAGGTATATAGGGTATTTTGGATAAAGCGAAGCAAATCTGTCGCGTTCGTGATAGGCTCGCGAACGAGCTGATGAACCTGAGGCCGAAAATATCCTGATCCGGAATCCCGATAATTGTGCCGAACTGCTTCGGTATGCAATATATCTTAAAGTGAGTTGTTCGATGCTTTTGTCCTGGACTATACTTACCTTTCCTTGTTGAGGGATTTGTTGAGTGAGTGTAGAGAAGATGTTTAACTGTGGAGTAGAATTTTCTGATGCCTGAGCAAAAAAAAGATGACTTATCAGTAAACCTAAAATACTCAGGAAGATTCTCATGTGGTATTTTTTTCTTAAATAATTAATCAATTATAAACATCAACTAAAGTAGAATACCTTCGGTATGTAACACGTAAAGCTATAATTTAATTCGCTTACAAAAGTAGTGAAAAATTTATTTTACAATAGTCCTTTCAATGTTAATCTTGCGTTGGAACACGAGCGAACGGGCACTAATGGTTCCGCGAATAAAATAAGTATTTTTTTTCCCAAGCAACGCATTAACTGCCATATGAGTACTGGCTTCGGGGTTTTCGAGCATAAGCTGTAAACGTATAGGATATGTTTTAGTTCCCCACGAAGAAATGCGTACAGTTTCAGTGATATGGGCGCTTCCAATTCTTTCGTTTTCAAAGTATGCGCTCAACTCACCCTCCTTAACAGTAAAGGGAAGTAGGGAATGGTTAGTAATTGGAACATCGATACTACAGAAAACAGATTTTGTGGTTACTTTCTCGATGCGCATGTTTTCGATCTTACCCAATTCAATCGGCACTCGGGTGCACGATAAAAACACCCCGCTAACTAAAATCCAAGTGGTTTTGGATAAAAAAAACTGCATGACGCCTCTCCTCATTTTTTCCGACACGAAATTAGTGTCGAAAATTGAAATAAAAAAATGATGAATAGAATGTTAATAAATTTTTTTAACGTTTTTGAAAAAAAACATGTAGGTTTGCAGCCTCAATTTTTTTACTTTAGTACAATGGCAATAGTTAAACCATTTAGGGCATATCGCCCGTTAAAAGAGCTTGCATCAAAGATAGCATCGCGACCCTATGATGTTTTAAATTCGGAAGAAGCCCGCAAAGAGGCTGAGGGTAATGAATACTCTTTTTTACATGTAACCAAATCAGAAATCGATTTGCCAGCTAACATAGATATTCATGATCCTGTTGTTTATCAAAAGGCAAAGGATAATCTGAATAGCATGATTCAAAAAGGCTGGTTTTTTCAGGAAAGTAAACCTTGTTATTACATTTATGCACAAACCATGTGGGGTAAAACTCAATATGGAATTGTGGGTTGTGCTGCTGTCGATGATTATATGAACAATATTATAAAAAAGCACGAATTAACTCGCGTTGACAAGGAAGAAGATAGAAAAAATCATATCAGGATTACAAACTTTAATGCCGAGCCGGTATTTTTTGCTTTTCCCGATCATGATGGCTTATGGTCGATCATGCAAAAAAACATCAAGCGTAATCCTGAATACGATTTTACTCTCGACGATGGAGTTGGACATCATCTTTGGGTCATCAACGACGATGCAGATATTGAAAGAATAGAAACGATTTTTCGGACCGAAATACCATATACCTATGTAGCCGACGGGCATCATCGTACTGCTGCAGCTGCACATGTTGGATTGGAGAGAAGGCAAAATAATCCTCAACATACAGGTAGGGAAGAATATAATTTCTTTATGGCTGTTCATTTTCCTGCCAGCCAATTAACGATAATCGATTACAATCGGGTTGTTACCGATCTTAATGGTCTTACTCCAGCTGCATTTTTAGAAAAGTTGAGCTTGTCATTCGAAGTAGAAAATAAAGGTCATCAAGAGTACAAACCCCAACGCTTGCATAATTTTAGCTTATATTTACAAGGGACATGGTATTCGCTTACTCCTAAGCCTGGTTTATACAACGATAGCGACCCAATTGGTTGTCTCGATGTTACAATTCTTTCAAACCTGGTGTTGACACCTTTGCTCAATATTACCGATCTTCGAAACTCTAATCGGATCGATTTTGTAGGCGGAATAAGAGGACTTGGTGAACTGAAGAGACGAGTCGATAGTGGTGAGATGGCAGCAGCTTTTGCTCTTTATCCGGTTTCGATGAAACAACTTATCGACATTGCCGATACAGGTAATATTATGCCACCCAAAACTACATGGTTTGAACCTAAACTCCGAAGTGGTTTGTTTTTACACTCGCTTGATTAATTTCGTCAAGTAAGATATAAGGAGGTTCAACACATTCGATTTTTGTAATCTTCGTATTGGAAGGTTCGGAAAAGCTCGAATTTTCCTTCTTTTGTCCACATACCTATATGCTGTCTCTTATACACATCT
>JAOAFU010000169.1 GCA_026416115.1 Bacteroidales bacterium
CGCTTAAAGCTACCGACAGCAAGGGCAAGACTGCAACTAAGTAGGTAGATGTTTGCTTACCCGATCCTGCCTCAGCCAATCTGGCTGTTTACCGTAAAGTTAGCGCTTCGGATATGTTTCTCAATGATTACCCCTACCTAATTACCGACGGAAAAAATACCACCAACTGGTGGTCGTACAACCCAACAGCTCAGCTTATCGTTGAGTTTGAAAAAGAGCGGAGCTTTAATAAAGTTATCCTCAACTGGTCGGACAAATATGCGCGAAAATATAATCTCGAAATATCCAACGATGGCACTTCCTGGCAGAATATCTTGAATGTTAACAATGGAAAATCGGGTATTAATACTCACACATTCTCCACAGTTAGGGCAAAATATCTACGAATCAACTGCCTAACCCGCCTCTCAACCAACGGATATGCTCTCAACGAAGTTGAAGTATACAACGACAGTACATCGAATGTAAAACAGGTAAAAAAAAACAACATTAGCATTTATCCCAACCCCGCCCACAGCAATATACGCATTAACATTGATGGACAATTACCGAATAGTCATCTCGAAGCTTACCTATTGAACTACCAAGGGCAAATAGTCGAATATTTTGTTATCGAAAAAAACAAGTTGGAACTAAACATTCAAAATCTTTCTAAAGGGCTCTATATATTAAGAGCTTACAAAAATGGTGAATGGTTCGAGCAGTCGTTTATAAAGTTATAAAAAAGCCTGGCTAATCAATGCAATTTAGGGACGTGAAGCATCACGTCTCTTTTTTTTTACTATATACCTATTTTTTTAGCACATCAGAGAGTAATTTCATTTTTCGTATTTTTGTTATAATTTTTCAAATAGAAAATGCACAATTAGGAAAAACAACATTTTAGTGTATTTTAAATCAAACTTAAAGATTATATTTTCGAATGAAACGTTGTTTATTTGCATTGCTTACAGTATTATTGCCGCTAAATACGAAAGTAAGTATGAGTGTACCCCGTCGAATTCCATTAGAAGACTTTTTTCGCAATCCCGAAAAAGCTAATTTTCAGTTATCGCCAAAAGGAGACTTTATTTCCTACACGGCCCCTTACAAAGGGCGGATGAATCTTTTTGTTCGACCCGTAGAAAACGATACAGCCATTCAGCTAACCTTCGAAACCGATCGCGACATACGGGCATATTTTTGGGCGAACAACAAACGAATTCTTTATCTCAAGGACAATGGAGGGGATGAGAATTACAAACTTTATGGCGTAAATACCGATGGCACCGATTACAAGTGTCTGACAGACTTTGACGGAGTGCGGACCGAAATTATCGATGACCTGGAAGACATTGAAGACGAAGTAAT
>JAOAFU010000181.1 GCA_026416115.1 Bacteroidales bacterium
ACTATCTCCTTTGGCGACATAAAAAAAAGGTACCATATCGATGGTATCTTGAGCAGTTTTATTTATTGTGGAAGGGCTGTGTTCTTTTTTACAGGAATAAAGAATAAAGAATAAAGAATAAAGAATGATAATTTTTCATAGTATTTAAATTAGGGTTAATATTATTTTTCGGTTGGGGTAAAATCTGGGTTTAGGGTTAACGCTGGCTTCAACTACCCAATATGAAACCAGCTACAGTCGCCTGTTTTGCGTAAATGTATTTTATACCATTTCATTTGTGCAAATTTTTCGCAAAATAGAAAATTTTTTAATAAGATCTTACTTATATACAAAAATTATATGTACTGAAACTTTATTTAATTTTTGAATTACTTAAGTTTAAACTCAAATGTTTAAAAAACCTTGAAAGGATCCTCTTGAACTAATAACTTAATTTTTTATAATACTCTTATTCATGGCTGGGTCACATTTTTGTTATAGCATCGAAATATTTTTTTTTATTTATTTTTCTGTATTAATGAAAAAATGAAATATCGTAGCTAAGTCGATGCTACGGCATAGCCTTCTGTGGGGGCAGGTGTTTAATCAGGCTTCTGCATAAATAATAGGCATGGTTTTGCCAAACTAATCCGTTAACTGCATTTTCACCAAACTTTTGCTATAACCAGCTACCATACCTAAGTGGTTACTGGTATTGGAATACGATACAATGGGCTCGTAATATGAATTGCGGAAAGTTTTATTTTTATGAGCTTCTAAAGAATGATCTTCTATAATCAAATACCTAAAATATTCCTTGTCGATAGCAAATAATTCAATATCAATAATAGTTTGTTTTTCATATATTACTTCGAAGTATAGGGGAACCATATGACCATTGATTCGGCTATCGTCGAAAGTGCTCACATTTTTGAATTGTATAACAGGCTGATGAATCACGGTATTACCGAGCGGAAAAAGGTAAAAATTATCACTATTTAACGAATCTTGAAACCAAACTATGCCAGATAAATATCTAATTAGAGTATCTTTGGTTCCAATGAAAGGAAACTCTGGATTAATTGGAATTTTATTGGTTTTGAAAATACTCATGGTATCGATTCGGAGTATTGGCACTCGATAGGGCAAATATACGGTGCTTTCAACCTTTCTAAATCCCGGATATTGTGCATGAATATGATATTTTCTACCTTCAACAGGCTTACGGGTTGAAGTATAGTATACTTTTCGTTCTATAACTTCTCCTTCATAATTTTTTTTGTACTTTATTTTAGGCTGCAAAGTGTCGAAAAGCGAGCCATTTTCTTCTACCCAAATTATTCCAGTATCGGGCAAAAGGTAAGGGTTACTACCATCTTGAGGATAGTTGTATGGTACGCTTCGCCCCAGCACAAGGTAAATACTGTCGGGGGTTATAAATCCAGTAAGACAGAGATCGGAAGAGGGTATATCATCAATAATAAGAAAATCATCATCCTTTTGGCAACCCAACGTAAAAAGAGCCATTCCACTCAGTATGACAGTTGCTATGTTTATTTGTATTAATTTGAATAATTGAGAATAAATGGGAAATTTCATATAACTTAGAATTTAAAAGTTAAATTAAAGTAGGGTAAAACAGGGAAAAGATAAGTAACTGTAATCCCTTCGGGTCCACGTGATACATAAAAAGGATTGGCCCTATTGTAAATATTGTAAGCGCCAATATTAAACTCCATGCCAATTTTTTTATATTTGGTGTGATAATTAATATTCATATCGAGCCTGTGATAATTGGGTAAACGAAAATTGTTTAGTCCCGAAATATATTTATATCCTCCATCGTATCCCGAGGTTTCATCTGGGACATTTATTAGCGAAAGAGTTACTGGATGTCCAGTCATGAATTGCCAAGTAGAACCAAGTTTAATTTTTTTGCTTATTTGAACTATAGTAACAATATTCAATACATGTCTTCGGTCAAAATTATATGGGAAAGTTCGACCAAGATTAACATTTTCGAATTTGCGTTCGGTTTTAGATAACGTATAGCTTATCCAACCACTTATAATGCCTTGTTTTCTGCTTATGGTTAACTCAACACCCTTGCTACTTCCTCTTCCCGATTCGACTAACGATTCCCATAGGGTGGGATTGAAATATGCATTAACCCCTTCTCTGAACATGATTAATCGATTCATTTTTTTGTAAAAAGCCTCGCAGTTTATTTCCCAATGTTCAAAAGAATGATAATTAACTCCTGCAACATAGAGAGTTGCATTGGCTGGCCTAATGTTCCGGATGGATGGAACCCATAGGTCGGATGGAGAACCAAGTGACGAACTTTGAAGCAGGTGTTGAGATTGCTGCATTGAACATAAGGAACCTTTTAAGGTGATGACTGGAATTATATCGTAACCAAAAGATATACGTGGATGTATTGAGATTATATCTTGACGATCGGCCACATGTCGATTAACATTTACCCCAATCGAAATCATCAAATTTCGTGTAAGGGTTATGATGTCTTCGGCAAATATGCACTGTTTACGAAATTTGTAACGTGCGCTGAAGGTGGTATCGATCGATAGGTTCGGGGGGTAAAGTGTATATTTGCTCAAAGCTTCGGGTTGCATTCTAAACCACGAAAGTTGACCTCCATACTTAATTTTGTGGCGATGGATTAACGATTCGAATGCTACAATTGCCGAACGCTCGTTGACATTGGACGACGACCCATAAAGACTTGGATAAATGGGGTTGTTATTAAGAAAAGATGTTTTACTAAAATTATAATTAGTCTCGTATATTGTGGCCGTTAAGAAAGTACCAGACGAAAGGATACTTTTCCAACATACTGAAAAGAGCGAGCTACCCCAGCTAAGATTCATATTGTTTGATGAACTACTCAAACCCGAATATTTATCAATAGCATAGTAGTAGCTAAGGTGTATGCTATTTTGGCTATTTAACCTATGGGTAATTTTTGCACTTAAGTCAGAGAAGTGATATTTAGGAACCTGTTGCATGTCTCTTTTGCTTTGGTCGATACCACTAACCCAGCTAATATTATAAGTTATATTTTTGGGTAGCAAATCGAACATCGAACGTCTTGCTGTCAGCAGAAAAGAAGTTTTCCCTTTAACAATGGGACCTTCGAAGAGTACTTTCGAAGCAATAGGGCTTAGGGTTGCCTGTCCACTTAGTTTTTGGTTGTTCCCATCATTCATCCTAATGTCGAGTACCGACGATAGCCTGCCATTATACTGAGCCGGTATTCCCCCGCGGTAAAATAGTGTTGTGTTGATTGCATCGGTATTGAAAACAGAAAATAATCCGTAAAGGTGATAGGTGTGATAAAGGGGCACGCCATCGATAAGAATAAGGTTCTGATCGTGCGAACCTCCGCGAACAAAGAATCCAGCTGTGTTTTCGGTTCCAGCAACAACCCCCGGTAGAGTATGCATAGTTCGGGTAATATCCGATTCGCCCATGACCACAGGTAAAGTTTTTACATCGCGCGATGAGAGCATCTCAATGCTTGTTTGCGTTTTCTGCAAATATTCGGGAAGCGGACGTTTAACAATAACTTCATTCAGGGTATCGAGCGTAAACCTGATATTTAGCGCAGAATCGACGGGAAAAACGATACTCAGCATAACAGGTCGATAGCCTATGCAAGTTGCAACTAAGGTATCGGGTATTTTTTTAATCGTCAAGCTAAAATATCCCTGCTGATTTGTGCTGGTGCCATCGCTGTTGTTCTTGAACCTAAGAGTTGCACCAATAATGGGTTCGCCAGTTGTTGCATCGGTTGCATAACCAAAAATCCTGTTTGTTGTTTGACAATTAAGACTTGCGATACATACGAAATTTAATAATAAACCTATTATTTTTTTCATACCAAAAATATCATTTTATTTTTTTACCCTTCTTGCATGTTTCTATAAGCAAGTAGGGTAAAATCACCTAATTATTTTTAGTTCATTCATTCAATATAAACTGAAGCTTGGGTGCTCTACGATAAAAAATATAAATATATTTTCCCCCTGCTCCTTTATTTAGATCAATATTTATTTTTGTCCAGTTTGTATAATTTATGTTTGAAGTATTGGCTGAAACTATCATTATATCAGTTATAGGCTCTCCAAATCTTTTTCTATCTTCTTCTGTGATACAATCACGAGCTATTAGATATAAATAAGCCCCACCGGCACCATCGTTTAAATCTGGAAATGGCTTATCGTCGGGTCCTTGAACAAGATAAGAACCAGGCAAAGCGTCAAGGTAGGGACCGGGTCTGCCTTCTACAACGGTTATAAAGTTAATAGGATAATAGATAAGGTTTTTATAAATTTTCAATTTTTTTAGTCTTGAATAAAACAGGTATATCCATTTTCCACCAGCACCTTCATTCAAATCGACCGGTATTTTCTTTAAATCATCCCATAACCAATCGCCAACATTATTATTATCTCGTATAGAAACATATAGATAAGTTATAGGATCTTTAAATGGGAAGTTCGCATTATCGATAATACCAGTTGCTTTCAACTTATTACCGTTATCATTAGCAGTTGAAAACAATACAACCACACTTGTGTCTGATATTAGTTTTGGTTTTTCTCTGAAAATACCTTTTGGGATACTATCTCCTTTGGCGACATAAAAAAAAGGTACCATATCGATGGTATCTTGAGCAGTTTTATTTATTGTGGAAGGGCTGTGTTCTTTTTTACAGGAATAAAGAATAAAGAATAATAATTTTTCATAGTATTTAAATTAGGGTTAATATTATTTTTCGGTTGGGGTAAAATCTGGGTTTAGGGTTAACGCTGGTTTCAACTACCCAATATGAAACCAGCTACAGTAGCCTGTTTTGCGTAAATGTATTTTATACCATTTCATTTGTGCAAATTTTTCGCAAAATAGAAATTTTTTTTAATAAGATCTTACTTATATACAAAAATTTTAATTACAAAGATTTATTAGTAGTTGTCTCTATGGTAAATAGGATAATAAATGTTGTTTTCGGTTGTAAGCTAAATATCGAATATTTGAACATTTTCATTGTATTCTCATCATAGATTGATAGAATTTTTTTTAAATCCTTGATTAATTATTTGGTTAGAGTTCGTTTTGGATGAAAAAGAATTGTGAATGTAGTTCTCATTACGTTGATAGACCTTGAGGTTAATAAATGTATGACTATTGATCAATAGAATTATTTAAGTTTAAACTCAAAAGCCACATATGGAAAAATATAAAATAATCCTGTTAATTGAAGATAAGGTTTAATATATTTTTCGTCAAAATCTTTATATACATAACGTACGCTAATTGGATTAATTCGACCGTATAAATTATACACACCCATTATAAATGTCCCTGTTCCTTTTTTAAATGGCCGACTAAAGCGATATGCGACATCCAAATGATGGTAAAAAGGGGTTCGATAATTGTTTCGCTCAATTACATTTACAATATAATTATCCTTATACCGATATATATCGGTTGGGATACTATAAAGATAACCAGAACTATAAAACCAGGTAGTATTTATAGTTTGATTATTTGATAATTTATAAGAAATTGAAATATTTCCACTATGCGGACGGTCATAAACAAAAGGAAATTCAATGTCGTGATTTATTTCTTCAAATTTACGAAAAGATCGGCTATACGTGTAGGTAATCCAACCTGTAAAACTTCCATAGGTTTTTTCGACCATTATTTCAATTCCATAGCTTTTTCCTTTACCTGGCACAAGTATTTCTCCCCAATCATTATATTGTTCTCTTAATATCACCCCATCTCTATAATCGACTAAATTTTTTAGATTTTTGTAAAATGTTTCGACAGTAAAATGATATTTTGGTAAGGTATACTTTATTCCAGCTGCCAATTGGTTTGCCAAAAGGGGTTTAAAATTTTCCATAATTGGAATCCACAAATCGTTTGGAAGTCCAGTATTCGTGTTGCTTACAAGTTGAAGATATTGAGCAGTTCGATCGTATGAAAAGGACAAAATTAGGTTTTTCTCTGCTGCCAAACTTACATTCAACCGTGGTAAGATATTGGAAAACTTTTTGCTTTTTACAGTATAGCGTTCAAGTCTAAACCCTGCATTTATTTCAAAAGAATTGATTTTAAGTTCGTTTTCGATATAAGCCCCGTACTCATTACATCTCGTAATATTTTTGATACTTGATTTTATATCATTATTTTCGATAATATTTGAGCCCAAATTGTGTAACCTGAATGAATAAAACGAACCAAAATTAATGGACCATCTGTTAGTTATTAAATATGAAATATCCGTCTTACCTATGTATTCCCCTATACCACTTCTGTATTCTTGTAAAATTTTTAAATCAGAGCTTCGGATTTTTTCATCGTGATACGAAAGGTAATTAAATTGAGTATATGCAACACTGACATTAAATATTACATTACTAAAATAAGTGTTATTCCATCGTAGTAGGTTAGTTATGTTATTCCACCCTCTTCCTAATTCGAGCTTATTATTATCGTTTTTACTTTTAGTATAATAATTGTCAGCTCCATAATAAGTACTTAAAAATAGGGTGTTATGTTTTTTTATAGGGAAATTAGATTTTATTGTTACATCTTGATAATAGTATCCTATCGTTCCTTTGTACATTAAGTAAAGTAAGGGGCTAATCAGTAGATCATACAAAGTTCGTCGTGCAGCCAGAAGAAAAGAACTTGATTTTGATTTATTCAACGGGCCTTCAAAATATACTCTCGAGGCCATCGAGTTTAATGATATTCCACCGGTGTATTTTTCTTTGTTGCCTTCTTTAAGAAATACGTCAACGACCGATGATAATCGGCCACCATATCTGGCAGGGATGCCACCTTTTAAAAAATTAACTTTATTACAGGCATCAGTGTTATATATAGAAACAAAACCATATAAATGATTTATGTTATATACAGGGATTCCATCCATAAGCATAAGATTTTGATCGTTGTTACCTCCTCGAACAGTAAAATTCGACGAATTTTCCATATTTTGTATTACTCCTGGCATTAATTGGAGAGTTTTAAGAACGTCTTTTTCGGCAAATAATACGGGTGTATTAATCATGTCTGTTTGGGTTAGAGTATAATGTCCCTGCCGTATTTGTTTGGAACTTTTGTATACGATATTCACACTATCTATTTCTATAGTTTGTGGGTTTAGCGCAATAATAACTAGTGAGTCACAGCTTTTTATATATTGAGATAATTTTTCATATCCATAACATATAAAAGTAAGCATTATACTATCAGAGGGTAAACGAATTTGAGTGTACCCATAATTATTAGTTACAGCATAACGATTGTTTATTGAATCATATACAATTGCACCAATCAATGATTCTTTGGTAAGGGCATCTTGCATTCTAATTTTAATATTACTTTGTGCATCTATGTTTGTAATTATTATAAGTTCTAACACGACTACTATAGTGAAAAAATATTTCATTTTTCTATGGTTTATATTTTACGACCTTTAAGCTGCTAATTATATATTTCGAAACAACATTATGGTTCAATAATGAGATAACAAGGTACAATGGCGCCAATACATCCATATCCGTTTTTTATGTTCGAGACCACAGCGATAGTATTTGCGAAACCCTCAAATCGTCCAATCCGAGTTGTTTTTTCGTTTGCAGCTACTGTATTAAGAAATTGGTATAATTCTTCTGAAACCCTAAATAATAGCAAAGTGTCTTTTGTGCCATAGTAATTATTTTTTTCAACGGTTATGACACTTTGCTGTCCCTTAAATGTTTTGTTAGAAAAAAAGGTTACAGATGCTAAGTATACATCTTCAGTCCCTGGCACATACAATTTATAATATGGATTTTCAATATTTGAGTACGAATTGAAAATGTCGAGTGTTAAATAGTGCCCCAATTCTATTCCATAACAATTTTTCGAGTTGAAAAATTCTATTGAAGGATGATTGGGTAAATAATAATTCAGTGATATTAGTTCTTTTTTTTCGGTTCCATACTCGTAATAATTGTTTATATATCCAAAAGCATAGCAGTAATAGTACCTATCGAAATGTGCCCTAAGATGTATATTTGTGTAGAGTATATTTTGCTCAATTATTTCATTGTAAGAAATATTGATTGTATCAGGACTTGGCATAAAAACTTCACCTTCAGCTTTTGGATATCCCTCGGCTATTATTTCTATTTTATATTTTCTATTAATTTGGGGTTTATATTCTATTTTGTACATGCCATTAGAGGTATGATTTAATTTTCCTATTGCTGTGGTGTCTTCATATAACATAATATTAGCATCTGTAATCCATATACAATCATTAAACTCTTTGTCAATTGGCATATTTGATTGTAAAAAAACTACTATTGGTAGGTCGGGTCGAAAAATTGCGTCGACGACGACTTTTCTCTGAAAATTTGTAATTACAGGTAATTGTTCTTCCTTTGTACAGGAAGTCAAAAATACAAATAAATACAGGGCAAAAGTTATTACCCTGTATTTCATTTTGTGTGTAAGTTTTACGTTATTCTGTTTCATAACTGTGATAAACGATAAATCCATCTTTCTCAAAGGGTTCGTTATTTGGTGTCCACCAGTTTACAGTATAATTTATTAATGGCTCATCGTTTGACATATATTTTATAGCATGTGAACCCAGTGTAATTATTTGTTCGACTAAATCGGGGTAAGAACCATGAATATTATAAATTTTATAAAGCGCAATTAGCGATTTTGTTATTTCAACCGATGCATCCCCAATATATTTTCCAAGTGATTCTGAATCTAATTCTCTCACAAAGACCTCATAAATGCCATTATTATATCTTTGTGTTTCATTACCTTTAGTAATTAGTTTTGTTTGTCTTTTCCATTGAAATAGTGTCAAATTGGGTTTTCTTTCGGTATCGTCGGGTACCCAAACCCACGAAAAAGCAGTGGTAAATAAAAATTTCCACGAACCATTTAAATAATGATTTTTTCCTTGTTCTTTTTCAATTACTACTCCTTCATTTCCATCAGCCTCGGTAAAAATATAGCGATAGGCAATTTCGATTTGCTCGTCATACCACCCTTCAACTTCCTGAGCTTTTTTACTTGATATGAATATTTTTGAAATATATTCTCTGCCACCTGAACTCCTATAGGAAGGCATGACGGTAAGATTATTTGAAATACCAATTAAATTATTATCTTTATAACACTCTGCCTTAAAAATATATGGGGTATTAGCATATGGTAGTGAGATTGTAGTAAATTGAGATTTAATGAGTGGGGTTACCCTAGTTTCAATTTTTTTCTTGTATCCAATTACAACTCCTAGAATTTTTACAGGTTCTCCTTTAAAATAGCCAGTGTAATATATTTTGTATGAATTATCAAATTTATTATCAGGAGATTTCCATTCAAGATTTACAGTCAAAGGAAATTCAGACATGCCAGTTAATTCAAATATTTTGAAATCTGCAGACTTAGTTTTTTTGAAGTTTTTTTCCAAATAAGTTAGCAGTTGCTTATTATCGTATAATTCATTCTCTTTGCTTTCTATTTTTTTCTTAAATAGTTTTTCTTTTAAAATACTAAAACTATCATCAGGTAATATCTCAATTAATTTAGGCACATCAAACATTACTTCAGAAGCTTTTTTTATGGTATGGTAAGAGTTTGGATATGTTACTGCAAGTGCATCCTTAAGTGGCAGTCTGTTGGGTGGTGGTAATAAAATACCATCCTGGGTAACCATTAGATTACCATTTTCGTCAATACGTTCAGCTTCGCTGACACACACAACTGGTTCTGATGGTGATAATCTCCCGCTTAGAACTATTGTATCTAAATTACCTCTGTATCCGATAAGTATCTGTGTTTTTTTTTCATCTCTATCCACCGGAAGAGGCACTACTGCAATACTTCTTAAAGTATTCCAGCTTTCACAGTGTACTGGTACAGAAAATTGCAAGTAATGTAATTTATTGACAATGTCATCCCAATTTAAATTAGGGTCAATTTTCTTAAGGTTTTCCTCAAATAATTCTTTTGTGCTCTTGGTCTCGAGCATTTCATCTGCAATACGTACATACAATACATCGTGCTGAAAATCAAATTTTTTCAAAGCCTGTGTTTTAATGATTTCTCTCAGTTTTGGACTTTGATGCAAAGACAATGCTAATGTTTTTGCAACTATAGTCAGATTTTGATTTTTAGACTGTATTGTTTGATTAAGACCAACAACATCTATTCTGTCTCTTATACACATCT
>JAOAFU010000231.1 GCA_026416115.1 Bacteroidales bacterium
GGTTCAACGACCCAAGTCTTTCTTGTGGCATCGTAGAAAGCAAATGCATCTTTACCCAGGGTAAATCGAACCGTTTTTTTCTCGCCTGGTGTTAAAAATACTTTTTGAAAGGCTTTAAGTTCTTTTTTAGGACGCACAACCGAAGATCTTACATCCTCGACATAAAGCTGAGCAACCTCGGCACCGGAAATTTTTCCAGTGTTTTCGATTTCAAAAGAAACCTCAACTTGTGGATTGTCTGATGAGGACGTTCGGGTACATTTAATATCTCTAAAAGCAAACGAAGTATAAGATAAACCATGTCCGAACCAGAATAGTGGTTCAATATTTTTTGTCTCGTACCAACGGTATCCTACCAGAATACCTTCGTGGTAAGTAACGGTATTTATGGGTAGTTTAATATTCAAGTCGTTATTCCAGTTATGTTCCATTTGTTGACCAATCGGTATATAATCTTTACCAGGAGCATCGGAAAAATTCTTCTCTATAGTAAAAGGTAGCTTACCCGAAGGATTAATTTTACCCGATAAAATTTCGGCAATCGCAATATTACCATTTTGACCAGGATAAAAAGCATATAAAACAGCGGCGACCTTATCTATCCAACGAGTCATATTAATACCGCCTCCACTATTAACCACTACAATGGTATTGGGATTATTTTCGACAATATAAAGAATCATTTTTTCGACATCCTCGGGTAAGTCGAAAGGCCTATCATATCCTTCGCTATCAGCTGTACCAATGTTTAAAACAACAGCTTTAGCTTTTTTAAGTTCTTCAGCAGAAGGTTTTTCAATGTACAATGCATTATTTCCAAAAATTTGCGCCATAGCCTGTACGAGGGTAATTTTATTATAACCTTCGACATATGCCGAACCTTGGCCCGCAGGTACTATATTAGCATGATGACCTGTAATGATCACTTTTGTAGTTTCGGATAAGGGTAAGATTCCGTTATTTTTAAGTAAAACCACAGCTTCGCGCGCAGTATTAAGAGCAGTTTGCTCGTGTTCGGTAAATTTGATTAAATAACTCGAGTCGGCTTTTTTGTCGAAAAGCTTCATGGCTATAGCTGTACGCAGGAAACTTCTTACCATACGATCGATATCGTCAAGTGTAATTTTACCTTCTTCGAGTAGTCGCTTAGCATTAGTTTTTACATATACATCGCCAAGGGCGTTAACAGCATCGGAACCATTTGATTCACCGGGCATTTCGAGGTCGAGTCCCGATTTTATTGTTTTTTCAGGATCGAAAGTCGACCACCAATCAGACATTACCAGCCATTTAAAACCGAGTTCTTTTCGGAGCAAGTCGGATATTACAAATTTACTCTGGCCGCAATATTCTCCTCTAACCTGATTATAGGCAGTCATTACAGCCATAGCTCCAGCATCGATGCCAGCTTTAAATATGGGAAGATAAATTTCATGTAAAGTGCGGTCGTCGACTAAAACATTAGTGGTTCTTCGATGGTACTCATGATTATTACATAAAAAGTGCTTAAGTGTAGCAATAGTACCCGTGGATTGTACCCCTTTAATATATTGCTCTACCATGCGACTACCCAAATAAGGATCTTCGCCAAAATATTCGAAATTTCGACCATTTTGTGAAATTCTGTAGATATTCACCCCAGGACCTAGCAAAATGTGAATACCCGCCGCATTACACTCTTCTCCAATACTTCGCGCATACTGATAGGCTATCTCCGGATTCCATGTTGCAGCTAGCGCTACCGGACAAGGAAAAGCTGTAGATTTACCAATCTTTCCCTTAATATGATCGAGCATACGAACACCTGCCGTAGCATCCGACATTAACAAAGCAGGTATTCCCAAACGATCTATTCCTTGCGTATAAAACATATTGTGCCCCCCAAGCATACTTATTTTCTCTTCGAGAGTCATCTTGGAAAGAAGCAATAATGCAGCAGAATCGGCCTGTTCAAACTTAACAGGCGATGAAAAAGGTTCGAAAGAATTCATTTCATTTGATGATTTTTGATTGCATGAAATCATTACTAAACTTATGCAAAAAACGCCTAATAATAGTTTCGAGTTCATAGTGGATAGTTTTAAGAATTAATATTTTTACAAAGATGCAATGATTTACCCCTAATTAATGGTAAAAAATAAATACAACTGCTCTGTAAAATATATTGTGGTATTTTTTTAGCATTGCAATCAACTTACTAATTATCAATGAATACAAACAAAAATACATTTTGTCGCACAAAAATTTAACAAAAGAAAAATATTTTCAGTGTAATTTTATCCTATTCAAAAAACTACTAATTACTTTTTAAAAAATCTCCTATGAAAAGACTAATTTACCTCATTACTGGCACGCTGATACTTTTAAGCTACTCGTGCCAAAAAAAAGCTATTTATCAGGACCCGACAAGACCTGTTGAAGAACGGGTAGCCGATCTTTTATCTCGAATGACTTTAGAAGAAAAATTATTAATTCTCTCGGGCGACAGTTCTGGGTTTGATACTCGTCCTATTCCAAGGTTGGGGATACCGGCCATACACATTACCGATGGCCCTCTTGGTGTTAGGTGGGAGAAATCAACAAGTTTTCCTGCTGGTGTTGCGGTAGCTGCAACATGGGACACCGCCTTAATATATCAGTTAGCACAGGCTATGGCTCTCGAAACCAAAGCCCATGGACGCGACTATCTCTTAGGCCCCTGCGTCGGAATCCATCGAATGCCCTTAGGCGGTAGAAATTTTGAATCATATAGCGAAGACCCTCATTTGGCTGCAAGAATGGCTGTAAATTGGGTAAAGGGTTTACAAAGTGAAAAAGTAATTTCGTCGGTTAAACACTTTGCTACAAACGATCAGGAATGGGAACGCCACAAATACGATGTTATTATCGACGAACGTTCGCTGCGAGAAGTACATTTATTACCTTTCGAAGCCGCTGTCAAAGAAGCTGATGCGTGGACTGTTATGGCTGCCTATAATATTCAGAATGGCCAGCACTGCACCGAGAACTACCACCTCATTCGCGACATTTTAAAAGGAGATTGGGGGTTCCAAGGTTTTCTAATATCCGACTGGGTTTCGGTTTATAGTACCGTCCATGCAGCCAATGCTGGCCTTGATCTTGAAATGCCTGTAGGGGTTTACTTTCATCCCGATAGTTTGAAAAAATACTTGTCTAATGGACAAATCAAACAAGAAGTTATCGACGACAAAGTACGCCGTATTTTGCGAGTAGCATTCTTGGCCGGTTTGTTCGACAATCCCAAACGTCCCGATTCGACTGTTTTTGAAAAACATAAGCCACTGGCCTTGAAAGCAGCCCTCGAAGCCATTACACTACTTAAAAATGAGAATAATATTTTACCCATCGATAAAAATAAAGTTAAAACCATTGCTGTTATCGGACCTAATGCTGCCGAGGCTGTTACCGGAGGTGGAGGCAGTTCATTTGTTACACCTTTTTATGCAGTATCGCCATTAGAGGGCTTAAAAAAGCGTTTTGGCGACACCATTAAGTTTTTATATGCACAGGGTGATTCTACCCCACGTCCAAGGGTTACTCCTGCAGAAAGTACAGCACTCTGGACACCTGACAAAAAACAAAACGGACTACAGGGTGAGTATTTCAACAATAAAAATTTAGAAGGTAAACCTACACTAACACGGGTGGATGCTCAGGTCAATACCGATTATGGAACAGGATCTCCCGATCCCTCGATAAAACCTAATTTTTTCTCGGTACGTTGGACGGGATGGTTAAAAGTGCCAGAAAGTGGTGACTATGTTTTAAGTACTCTTTCCGATGATGGCGTAAGACTTTATTTAGACGATAAGCTGGTTATCGACAACTGGACTAATCATGGTCCTCTCATTGATCAATTTTTCTGCAAACTAACAGCTGGTAAATTTTATAAAATCCGGCTCGAATTTTACGAAGATGGTGGAGGTGCAGTGCTTAAGCTAGGCCTGAAACGCATGACTAATCCAAACTTTGATGCTGTTGCAGAGGCTGCGAAGATCGCTGCTCAAGCCGATATGGCCATTGTGTTTGCAGGAGCAAATGAAATGCTTGAGAGCGAAGGGCGCGACCGAGACGGTTTAGAATTACCTGGCAAACAGGAACAACTTGTTTTAGCTGTGGCTAAAGCAAATCCTAATACTGTTGTGGTTCTTAACGGTGGTACCCCAACCAAAACAAAAAACTGGCTAAGCAAAGTACGTGCTTTAGTACACATGTATTATCTAGGACAAGAAACAGGTAATGCAATTGCACAAGTATTATCCGGCGATTTCAATCCTTCCGGTAAACTTCCTTTCTCGTTTATTGCCGATTATAACCAATCGCCCGCTTTTAAGGATTACAAGAAAAGTCTCAAGGTGCCCTATTCCGAAGGTGTCTTTGTAGGATATCGATATCTCGATAAAAATAAAATGGAGCCCACTTTTCCCTTTGGTTTTGGATTGTCTTACACCACTTTCGAGTATAAAAATCTGAGAATTACAGCTCAAGGAAGTCGGAGGTATACAGCAACAGTCGAAATTAGCAATACGGGTACACGTGCAGGAGATGAAGTGGTTCAATTATATATCGCCCCACCCCAATCGACAATCGAGCGTCCTCTTAAGGAACTTAAAGCTTTTGCCCGAGTTTCACTTAACCCCGGCGAGACCAAAACTGTCACGCTATATCTCAAGGAACGCGACTTTGCCTATTGGGATATAAACGCTAATGGATGGAAAGTAGAACCAGGTAAATATCAGATTCTTCTTGGTTCTTCATCAAAAGATATTAGACTTAGCGACACTATTGATGTAAAATAAAGCTCGATTTATAAAAAACCCAGATTACGCAAAATATAAACGTAATCTGGGTTTTAAAATTATTGACTTGAAAAGTTGTTATTACGTCTTTCAAAGTTGTCACAAATCCCATTTTTGTTGGTATCTACAAAATTTTTTCCATTCACACCATTGCATTTTCCTTTGCCATACCTGCCTTCTCTTCCACCTTTCCCTAATAAACCAGATGCATTTGCACGCCGTACTTCATAATTATCGCATATACCATTTTTATTAGAATCAACATATGCCGAACCATTGCCTCGAACCTGAGCTGACGAAGCCCTATTGGTCGTTGTTTGCGCACTCAAATTGAACGTAGTAAAAATGGTGCTCAAGCTTAAAATTAAAATTTCCTTTTTCATAGTTTAATTATTTTAATTATACATTGTTTGTTTTCAATTTATTAATTAGAAGGCTGCATATGCCTCTTACGATGTCCCCATCCTTTTCCTACCATGGGAACATCGCCTATCATCAACTGAGAGAAAATTTGCTCCAGTTGTTTTTGCTGTTCAAGTGACGATATTCTCTTAAGTTCGAGAAAATAACGATAGGTAATTTTTTTCAACCTACCATGCCAGTATCCTATCGAATCGGACAATGCATCAAGACGCGCAGTATCGGGACTAACATTAAACATTTCATTTAGCATATCCTGTTTTGTACTACTTATTTTAGTAATGATATACCGAACCTCTTGCCTAAAAAGAGGATGAATTTGCCTAAACTTTTCCATTTGATTGTCGTCCCAGTTCAATTGCTCACGAAAATATCGACCACTTAAATCTACAGTATTGTTTGTAGGTTGTTGGGTATTTTTTACCAAATCGCTATTCTTGTAATAGTGTATGTACAATATTGTAACCCACGTTGATATATTGGCAACCGCCAACAGTATTATGGTCCATTTTAACCAACTAGATACCCTAGTATTTGTCATAGTTGCAAAAATTAATATGCTAAGTATTTTGAAAAAGATTCCAATTTAGCGTCGTTAAGTAATACCAATTCAATTGGATACTGTTTATTATTCGAATATAAATTACCCATCAAAATCCCGGATGCTAATGCAAAAAGGAGTAAAAATACGGCTATAGCCTTATGCATATATTTAGGGATAACAGGTGCAAAATTTTTTACCTGTATATTATGGTTACTAATTTCGTTCATGATACGATAGGTAAAGTCGGGTGATAGCGCCCAACTCTTTTCTTGTTCAACCAGCGTGACCAACCATCCCTCCAATCGATATATCTTTTCGCATTCTTTACAATGATTTACATGGAATTCGAGCTCTTCTTTTTGAAGAGCTGTAAGTCTTTTAGTTCCATACATATTTATCAATTCTCTACATGAAATACAGTCCATAGTTTTTATTTATATAGAAACATTTCTTCAATCTTTCCTACGGTATATTCCGTATTTTTTTCGAAGGTTCGACTTGGCACGCTGAAGAAGCGATTCGACCGCCCCTTCGGTAGTTCCCATTATATTTGCAATCTCTTTCTGTGTCAAATCGGTATAATAATTAAGAATTACGGCTATACGCTGTTTTTCTGGTAAACTACCAAGTATTTTTTTTAACCTTTCTGCCTCTTCTTGAGCAAGAAAATTTTCTTCGGGTACATGATAATTCTCGTTGTAAAGACTTTGATAATTTAAAATCGAGGTGAAGGATGACAAAAGTGATCTTCGAGATTTTTCTCGAATCGAATTCAATGCAGCATTTATTGCAACTTTGTAAATCCAAGTAGCAAAACTCGAAAGTTGTTTAAAAGTTGATAATGAGACATAAACCTGTAAAAAAATATCCTGTACAAGATCTTCGGCTTCAACCTTATTGTGCAAAAAACCAATGCACGTATGAAAAATTTTATTTTTATACCTTTCAACAATAATAGCATATAGTTCGGAGCACCCCTCCAATATCTCTTTTACTATAATTTCATCAGGTTGGGTACTATATTTTCTAATATCGCAACTCACTATTACTACATTAACTACTATTACATTAATTAGATATTTAATCAGCAAAAAACCTACGGGTCACGGTGAAAAAAATTACGAGAAAAAGTTCTGATTAATTGCCAAAAGCGAGGAGATTTATGTACTACATATCATTTGAAAAACTTAAGTTAGGTAAAGCCCAAGAGTTGTTTTAGCTACTTACCCCGCTTTCGGTAACATTTTGTTAGCGATTGGAACTTTGTGTTGTTTGCTGTAATTTATATTTTGTCAAGGGTTTGCTCTTTTGTAATGTAGTTGTGTTAATCCCGTGTCAAAAGTTTTTACGTTCAAAAGTTCGAGTTGTTGTTCGGGTCTGCCATCCTTAAAAAGCCTTGTGCCGCTACCAAGCAATACAGGAATAATCGAAATTATTAATTCGTCAATAAGGTCTTTTTTTAAAAGTTCATGTATTATCTCTGCTCCTCCATCGCAAAAAATATTTTTACCTTGCTCGGATTTTAGTCGATGAACTAATTCGGTCAAGTTCCCGGTATAAAAAGTTGTTCTGCCTATGGCTGGTTTTTCAGTTCTTGTTATGACATAAATATCTCTCTGTCCGTTGTCATAATGGGAAAAACCAACTTCTTTAAGCACATAATCAAATGTTTTTCTACCTACAATTATGGTATCAATGGTTGCTATAAAGTCATCATATCCATAGTCTTCACCTTCTTTTTCGACTGTTTTCAGAAAACTTAGATCGTCATTTGGTTTAGCAATGTAGCCATCAAAACTCATCGCTATGAAAAGCATTAATTTTCGCATTGTAATTATGTTTATTAATTATAATTTTTTCATGAAAGGTCATCTTTAAGACTTTCAAAAAAAGAAATTTTAAATGCTCACAGAAGGGAACTAAAGGAAAAGTGAAATAAAATTTCACTATCAAATATTTTCAAAAGGGCGAAAAAAAATCTAATTTTATTACGCCAAAATAGCGAACTTTTTTAAAATAATTAAACGGAATTGAAATGGGAGAATTAAACAGAAAACGAGGAACAATTGCCATACTTACAGGAGGAGGCGATGTTCCGGGTTTAAATCCGGCCATTCGGGCTATTACCCTTCGTGCTATCGACGAAGGTTTTCAGGTTATTGGATTACGAAGAGGTTGGCTGGGAATCATGGAACTAATCCGCGATAAAAATGCGGACAACAGCAATAATTACATGGTACTCACCGAAGAAATTGTGAATAAAGCCGGAAGAACAGGAGGCTCGTTTCTGCATACCTCACGTACGCGTCCCAGCCATGTTCCTAAAGATCTTGTACCCGTTCATTTGCAAAGCAAATATACAAAGGACGTTAATGATTTAACCTCAGAGGTTTTAAAAAATCTCGACTATTTGGGTATAGATTATTTAATTCCTATCGGAGGTGACGAAACCTTGAGTTACGCTGTACGAATGTACCAGGAAGGAGTTAAAGTGATTGCTATTCCCAAAACAATGGATAACGACGTAGCTGGTACCGATTACTGCATTGGTTTTAGTACCTGCATTACGCGTACAATCAGTATGGTTAACACCCTGCGAACAACAGCCGGTTCGCACGAGCGCATATTGGTAGTAGAAGTTTTCGGTCGGTACGCAGGGTTTACTGCAATGCTCCCTACCTTAGCAGGTGTAGCTTCGCGTTGCCTAATTCCCGAAGTAAAATTCGATATTGAGAAAGTAACAGAAGTGATTGTCCACGACCGAAATAAAAACCCAAGTAAATACGCCGTTCTTATTGTCTCCGAAGGAGCCTCTATGATAGGCGGACCAGAAATTGCACTCCCTTCGAAAGAAAATGAAATGCACGTGTATGAACGAACAGGTAGTATTGGCGATATTGTTTCGCGAAAAATAAGAGATCTCTCTGGGAAGTATAACAACGGAAAAAGCATCAATGTAATAGAACAAAGCCTGGGATATTTGGTACGCGGTGGCGACCCCGATGCCATAGATTCCATAGTGCCCATAGCTTTTGGTAACCTGGCACTGGACTTAATCCTTAAAGGAATTCATGGCCGTATGGTGGCATTAAGAAATGGAGTTTACGATAACGTTCCTCTGGATGTGGTTACAAGCCAAAGAAAAACTGTTGACGTAAAAAGGTATTATAATACTGAAAGGTATCGCCCACATTATAAAAGTTTTGAGTTTCAACCCTTATTCTTCCTAACAGGTAGTTTAACATAGAAGCGTATATAGCTTTAAGCATAAACTAATAATGGCGCAGCAGATTTACTTGCGCCATTATTAGTTATAAATAGAGCAGGTGTTTTTGTAGAATTATTCCTTTTTATCGTCTTTTAAACTTTTAGCTTTTACTGTCTTACCCTTAAGAATGCATTTTCCCACTGCAGGATTACATTTACCCTCCTGCAACTTGCAATAGTGATCGAGGTAATGGGGGCACTCAAAGCTCATAATTACTCAACATAAAGAACTAATCCCTTTAAATATTCGCCCTCGGGATGGTATATATTAACCGGATGATCAGGTGCCTGCGTAAGTTGATATAAAATACTTACCTTGCGTTTTGCGTTTGCAGCTGCAGCAAAGACTGTTTTTCTAAAGTTTTCCTTGGTAAGTACTTGTGAGCAGGAGAATGTAAAAACTAACCCCCCGGGATTAACTTTTTCAATGGCACGCTGGTTGATTCTCTTATAAGCCTGGATTGCATTGTTAAGAACCTGACCATGTTTAGCATATGCAGGAGGATCGAGCACAATGATATCGTAACTTTCTTCAGAGTTCTGTAAAAATTGGAGTGCATCGCTCAGAAAAGCTGCATGGTTGGCAGAATTACCAAAGTTGAGCTCGACATTTTTTTCAGTCATTTCGATGGCAAATTTTGAACTATCGACCGAATGGACTAAATCGGCCCCTGCTTTTAGGGCATAAACTGAAAAACCCCCTGTATAACAGAACAGATTAAGAATTTTCTTACCGGGTGCATACTCTGCTAATAGCTGACGATTGTCGCGCTGATCGATAAATAAACCAGTTTTTTGCCCTTTTTCCCAGTCGACCAAAAAAAGATTACCATTTTCTTTAACCTGATTATCGACCATCATCCCATAAAGGTACTCATTCTGAGGATTGAGATTGGCCTTGTATGGAAGCGTAGCCTCGCTTTTATCGTATATTGCATCGAGTTGATGCTGATAAATTTCCTGCAACAATTCGACTATAAGCGAACGATTAAGGTATGTCCCAATAGAATGGCATTGTATTACGGCTGTCCGATCGTATATGTCAATTATTAGGCCGGGTATTTCATCGCCTTCGCCATGTACAAGTCGATAAACATTCGTATTTTCGTTTTCAATTAAGCCAAGCTTTTGTCTTAGCCTATAAGCTGCCAATAATTTAGAATACCAAAAATCTCGGTCAATTTCCACATCGTCGAACGAAAGGACTCGGACTGCAATCGTTCCTTTCTGAAAATGACCCACTGCAAGGAAATTTTTCTCTTTATCGAAAAGTTTTACCAATTGACCCTCTTCAAGTGATTCGGGTATTTGTTCTATTGCTCCAGAGAAAACCCATGGATGACGACGCTTTATCGATTTTTCCTTGCCTTCCTTCAAAATAAGTTCTACCATAGCTTGCATTCTATTATTTTAGGTTTCTTAATTTAGTGTTGTGTCCAGGTTTAAATATGTTAAATCTTTTTGTAAAAATAATATTTTACTGATAAATTTTTTTAGAAGCAGCTAATAAAGTATTATAAAGTAAGCCAACTCTTGTCATTGGGCCAACTCCACCAGGAACTGGGGTAATATAGGAACATTTTGAAGCAACTTCATTAAAATCGACATCTCCCGTTAATTTCCATCCATTTTTTGCAGAAGCTTCAGGAACTCGGGTTGTCCCAACATCTATAACTACAGCTCCTTGTTTCACCATGTTGGCTTTAATGAATTTAGGCTTTCCTAAAGCAGCCACAAGTATATCGGCTTGAAGCGTAAAATGTTCGATATTGGGTGTTCGACTATGGCAAACGATAACCGTACAATCGCCTGGTTCGCCTTTCATAGACAATAGAATACTTAATGGCCTACCAACAATATTGCTTCGGCCAACAACCACACAGGTTTTACCAGCAGTTGTAATTCGATATCTCTTCAGCAATTCAACGATACCCTGAGGGGTTGCCGAAATATATGCAGGTAAACCAATAACCATACGACCCACATTTACCGGATGAAATCCATCAACATCTTTACGAAAGTCGATGCTTTCTATAACTTTCTGTTCGTTAATATGCTTTGGTAAAGGAAGCTGAACAATAATTCCATCAATGAGGGGATTTATATTAAGTTCCCGAATCTTTTCAAGAAGCTCATCTTCCGACACATTATCTTCAAAACGAACAAGAGTTGAGTCAAAACCAACCTCTTGACAATCTTTAACCTTATGAGCTACATATGTTTCGCTTCCACCATCGTGACCGACTAAGATGGCTGCCAAGTGAGGGCGCGACCCCCGCTTTTCAAAAATTCGCTTTGCTTCGACAGATATTTCCTTTCTTATTTCTTCTGCTGTCTTTTTTCCGTCAATTAAAATCATAAAGTTGTTTTTATAAACGTTTGGTTAAATTTAACAACATATTTTTTTTCCACGATGCAAAGGTATTATTAATTATATTTTTTCTTGCTTCTTTGACTAACCAGAGGTAGAAATGCAAATTATGGATGGTTGCAATTTGGGCAGCCAACATCTCTTTAGCAACAAAAAGATGACGTAAATATGCTCTACTACATACCCGGTCGATGTAACAATCACTGTTCTCGTCGATAGGACGAAAATCTTTCTTCCATTTTTCGTTACGCATATTCATAATTCCATAAGGGGTAAATAGCATCCCATTTCGGCCGTTTCGAGTAGGAAGTACACAGTCGAACATATCGACTCCCAAAGCTATAGCCTCGAGGATATTAGCAGGTGTTCCAACACCCATAAGATATCGAGGTTTATTAACTGGCAATATGCTATTTACTATCTCTATCATTTCATACATCAGTTCCGCTGGTTCGCCAACACTTAATCCCCCAATAGCATTACCGTCCATTTCGGTCGAAGCAATTTTCTCGGCCGATTGTTGCCTAAGATCCTTATAAACACTACCCTGTACTATTGGAAAAAAACTTTGCTCGAAGCCATACAAAGGTTCGGAACTTTTAAAGTGCATAATTCCTCTGTCGAGCCATCGATGGGTAAGTTCCATAGATTTTTTTGCATATTTATAATCACAGGGATAAGGCGGGCATTCGTCGAAAGCCATTATTATGTCGGCACCAATTACACGCTGGATATCTACTACACTTTCGGGTGTAAAAAGATGTTTCGACCCATCGATATGGGAGGCAAACTGAACCCCTTCTTCCTTAATTTTCCGCATTTCGGCAAGAGAAAATACTTGATAGCCTCCGCTATCTGTGAGAATAGGTTTTTCCCAACCTATAAACCTATGAAGGCCGCCGGCTTGCCGAATAACTTCTAACCCTGGACGTAAATACAAATGATAGGTATTGCCCAAAATTATTTGAGCTCCAACGTCGTTATCCAACTCTCTGAAATGGATCCCTTTAACCGAACCTACTGTGCCCACAGGCATAAATATTGGCGTCTCTATTACACCATGCGCTGTCTCAATTCTGCCCGCTCGTGCAGATGATTTTTCATCAACTTTTTCTAAATAAAATTTCACGTTTAACTTATTTAATTTCCTGAAAAAATTTATTTCTCATCAAAAGATTCGTTCCATTTGTCAACAAAAAATAAGTGTTTATCAAATAATAACCTTTAGCACATACAACACAAGTGCAAAAATAGTATATTTGATCACACACAACACCCAACTACTACACTACCTATGAAACGGAAATTTTTTCCCGTAAAGGGAGGAGTACTAAATATTTTATTAGCCATCACCTCCCCTGTTGCCGGACAGGTAACCTTTGAAGCTATCAGTTCAGGAAATTGGAGCAATAATTCAAGCTGGAGCGGTGGTAATATTCCTCCAATTAGTAATTGCGGATACGGCGTTACCATCTTAATTCAGGGCTCGAACAAAGATATCAACCTCAACGGAAGTATTAACATTTCGGATGGTAATAGTTACAATTTTATGCTCAACAGCGGCACACTTTCGATATATGGGGATGTAATAATTAACGGACCCTGTAATTTGACCACACAAGGAAGCGGAAAGATAAAAATATATGGCAATTTATTATTATCTGGGGCTACCGTAACATGTAGTCAGCTGATTGAAGTTTTCGGTAATGTTTCAATTACTGGTACAGGGTCGGTTAATGTAAATGGCGGACCTTTTATAGTACATGGTAATTACACATCGAGTAGCCAGACACTTATCACTCCCGATGCTGTATTTGCCGTAGAAGGCAGTTTCGAAGGACGTCTGAATTCCTATAATGGCGATGGTAATCTTTATGTAGGTTCGGGCAATTATAATCTTTTGCCACCTGTACCTTCACAAGCTATTTGTACACCTTCGTATAACGGCCCAAATACCTCGTCGGACTGTCCGGTAGGCGATTTTATCGACCTAGCCAACCGAAGACCAGATATATACTCAACCTATTTTGGCAACACTACTCTTTCATTATATCAACTCTCATATATAGTAAACTGTAATGTGGCAACAATAACCCTTAATGGCTCCAGCGTTGGCGTGGTATATAAACTTTACAGGAATGGGGTTTATACCAATCAGTTTGCAAACGGTACTGGGACCTCTCTGAATTTTACTGTAAATACCGATGGAAACTACATTATCAGAGCAGAAAATGGTAGTTTATGGCGTTATATGAGTGGGGTAGCTGTAATCTCTCTAGGAACTTTACCCGTTATCACTTCGGTAACAAACGGAGAACGATGTGGATCGGGTTCAGTAATACTTTCTGCATCGGCCACCCCCTCAAACGCAACTATATATTGGTATACTCAACTATCGGGCGGAACTGCTATTGGTAGTGGTAATAACTTCACAACCCCTCCCATCACTTCAACAACATACTTTTACGTCGAAGCACAAATTCCCCCTGGATGTATTTCACCACGACAACAGGTAATAGCTGTAATCAACCCAATTCCTGCAGCAAATCCTATTACCCATAATTAATTATCATGATTCTAAAAAATATAGTGTAAGACACTTAATCTTTATCTCACCTTGTTGCAATATTTGGTAACCAGCAAAAAGTTCACTATTATTGCAACCTATACTATTCACCTAATCATACGATGATTACCAACGAAGTAATACTCTGGAGCGTCCTTATCGTTTTTATTACGTCCTGGTTTGTACAACAAATTTACTATAGCCTTATTTTTGGTCGATTTATCAAAAAACCTAAACCACATAACGATATCTCGGAACCCGTTCCTGTGTCGGTAGTTATATGTGCTCGTAATGAAGCAACAAATCTTGAAAAATACTTACCCATGGTCTTGGAACAGGACTATCCCAACTTTGAAGTTATAGTAGTTAATGATTGTTCCGACGATGAGACCGAAGATGTTTTGAAAAGATTTCAGGGCAGATATCCTCACTTACGAACCACATTTTTAAAAGAGCAAGAAAAATTCTGGCATGGTAAAAAATTAGCATTAACAGTGGGTATCAAAGCAGCACGTCACGAATGGTTGTTGCTTACGGATGCCGACTGTGCCCCATCGTCGAACGAGTGGATAAAAACGATGGCTAAGCATTTTACCGAAGATAAGTCAATTGTATTAGGATACGGGGGATATCTCGAATATCCCGGATTTCTCAATCGTTTGATCAGGTACGAAACTGCATTTATTGCTTTACAGTTTTTTTCGTATGCACTTGCTCGTATGCCTTATATGGGTGTTGGAAGAAACCTGGCCTATAGAAAATCTCTCTTTTTCGCACACAAGGGTTTTGCATCTCACGCAAAGCTCGATTCCGGCGACGATGATCTATTTATTAACGAAGCTGCCACACCAGATAATGTAGCTATAGAATGGTCGGATAAAGCTCACACCTATACCGAGCCCAAAAAAAAGTTCTCCCTTTGGGTTGAACAAAAAAAACGACATTTAACCACTTTTACGAAATACAAAAAAATTCATAAATTGATTCTTGGTGGCGAGGTATTCACAAGAGTAATATTTTATATCTCCTTTATTTTTTTACTTAGCAACAAATTTTATATAGAACTTGTTATATTATTGTTTAGCCTTCGATTTATCAACCAACTCGTGGTAATGAGGATATTGCTAAAACGTTTGAAAGAAAAACGCCTGTTTGTATGGACTCCTTTTTTTGATATAACTTTACCGTTTATTAACTTATATATTTATCTATTAAATAAAATTAGACCCTATAGACGATGGAGATAAGCTCAAACTTATCGAATAAGGCCCTGCAAGACCTTGAGTTGGTTAACCGAGCACTAGCTGGAGATCAGAGAGCTTATGCCGATTTGCTGGGAAAATATAAAGACGCTATATATTTCATGCTGCTTAAAATGGTCAATAATCAGGACGATGCTGAGGACTTAACCATTGAGGCTTTTGGTAAGGCTTTTAAAAATCTGCATCAATATACTCCCAACTTTGCGTTTAGTACCTGGTTATTTAAGATTGCAACTAACAATTGCATCGACTTTATTCGTAAACAGCGTGGAGGCAAAACAGTCCCTATTGAACAGACCACTGAGGATAAAGAAGAAATAATCATCCCTATACGAACCGATGAGTTAAATCCGGAGGAGAATCTAATTAGCCAACAGAAAATTAACATGTTGCGGGAAATTGTTTTCAAATTAAAACCCCGCTACCGTAAGTTAATTGAATTACGATACTTTGAAGAACTCTCGTACGAAGAAATTGCTGAAAAACTCGAATTACCAATAGGTACAGTAAAAGCCCAACTCTTCAGGGCACGGGAACTGCTTTATAATATTCTTAAAAACGCCAATCATCACTTCTGATGGAAATTATTTGGAAGTACTTTCCAGAGCTTTCTCCCATTCAAAGAAGTCAATTAAGTCAACTTCCAGATATATACACTTACTGGAATGAGAAAATTAATGTCATCTCAAGAAAAGATATTTCTAATATCATCGAACACCATATTTTACATTCAATGTCAGTAGCCAAAATATGCACATTTACTTCAAACCAAAAAGTCATTGATATTGGAACTGGCGGTGGCTTTCCGGGTATCCCTTTGGCCATTTTATTCCCCAACACACACTTTACATTAGTCGATTCGGTAGGAAAAAAAATTAAAGTCGTAAAAGAAATATCAACTACTTTAGGTTTAAAAAATATAGAAGCAATACACGGCAGAGTTGAAAATCTACCAACTTACTACCATACTGCAGTTAGCCGTGCCGTAACTAATATATCAACATTAACCAGCTGGATAAAAGAAAAGTTAACCCCAGTATCTCCCAAAATTTCGCCCTCGCTAATTGTTTTTAAGGGAGATAATGTAAAAGAAGAACTTTCGAATATTCAATATCCTTATAAAATACACTCCCTTTCGGAAATATTTGATGAAGAATTCTTCAAAAGTAAAGTTTTAGTTGAGATTACTTTCTTGTAATTCTTGGCTCATTCTTGCAGTTTATCAATCAGTCGTAATATTCTTTCAGCAAGTTTTTGGCCTATGTCCAAACACTTTCATTTAGTGTAAACCTTATTAAAGAATCAAAAATCTATTTCTGATTCCATCGAAATGATGTGATTTTCGTATTGATGCTGTCAATCAACAACTTATAATGATTAAAAAATTGCTATAAAAAGTTTAAAATATGGTTATAAACATTATATTTGATGCCTAATGAATGGTTCAACTAAATCAAATCAGCATGGAACATTCGTGGCCAGTTATAAATTTATCATCGGTCGACTCGACTAACAGCTATTTACTGCGTCTGATTGATACGGGTCAGGCTGTTCATGAGATGGTAGTCAATGCAAGATTCCAAAACCAAGGCCGAGGACAAAATAATAACACATGGGAGAGTGATCCATGCCAAAATCTTACTTTTTCCATACTTTTAAAGCCTACTTATCTTAAACCATCCTTGATGTTTTATCTTAATCAAGCCATATCACTTTCAATTATCGACTATCTTAAAGATAATCAAATATTTGCTCGTATAAAATGGCCTAACGATATATTAGTAGGTTGCAAAAAAATAGCGGGTATCCTTATAGAGAACTCTTTTCTAGGTGATACTTACCAATATGCAGTCATTGGGATAGGGCTGAATGTTAACCAGGAACTTTTTCCCGATTTACAACATAAGGCTATCTCTATGAAAAGCCTATTAGGAAAAGATTTAAACCTCGATATTGTTCTTCATCGGTTGCTAAATGCAATACATCTTCGGCTCAAATACCTTAAAAGAGGAGATTTTTCAGTTATATACGATGACTATAAACAAAATCTGCATCTTTACCAATGTTGGTCGACCTATAAGATAAAAGACGAGAACTTTAAAGGTAAAATAATAGATGTAAAACCAAGTGGCGAACTATGTATTTTGCTTGAGAATGGAGAAGTAAAGGAATTCTTGAATAAAGAAGTAGTTTTTGTCTGATTCATGCCCATATTTGAGCTTTCCGATGAACTGGTTTTCCCTCATCCTTCCCTTGCAGAAGAGGGAGGATTGCTGGCAGTAGGAGGCGATCTTTCCCCACAACGTTTATTGTTGGCATATTCAAATGGTATCTTCCCCTGGTTTGAAAAAGAAGACCCAATTTTATGGTGGTCACCCAACCCACGATGCGTACTTTTTCCCAACAAGCTTAATATTCCAAAAAGTCTTAGAAAGTTTTTGCGAACTCATAATTTCAATGTGAAGTTTGATACAAATTGCCAAGCTGTAATTAGTAATTGTGCAACAGCTAAACGAAAAGGGCAAATTGAAGGAACATGGATAACGCCAGAAATGCAGTCGGCTTATTTGAAACTACATCAATTAGGATACGTTCATTCGGTCGAAGTATATCAAAATGAAGATTTGGTTGGAGGATTGTATGGAGTAGCTATCGGAAAAGTTTTTTTTGGTGAGTCAATGTTTCATAAGGTAACAAATGCTTCAAAACTTGCATTTGTTACCCTGGTAATTCATTTACAACATTGGGAATTTGAAATTATAGACAATCAACAAACTACCCCCCTCCTTTTACAGTTTGGTTCCGAAGAAATTGACCGTGAAAGCTTTCTATCTATAGTTTCGAGAGCTGTAAAGAAAGTTGACCAACCTGGCAAGTGGACTATAATCGACGGATACGATAAAAAATTACGGAGCCTAACAGCATAACTTCACCTGTTACAAACAAAAACCAGTTGTAACGATTGGGTATATATTGTTTTGAGTACGTAAGCACAATATCATATTTATTGCTATCCCAAAAATCGACTAAACGTATATGTTTTAACATGAACGAGAGGTAATCGAGTATAAAACTATAGAACAGAGTAATTGCCCCTGCAGCTAATAAAAGCCAGCTAATCCAGCTTATTGGTTTAGCTATTGATTCATTTTTGCCTAAAATGCCAAAAGCTGTTATTATAAAGGAAACCGACACTACTATAGGGGCAAGAACTGGTGCTGTCCAAGCTACAGGTATAAGAAAAAGCAAATCCCATGTTAATAGCGACTGCGGCCATTCGAGAAATAAATATAAAAAAAGGTAATAGCTAAGATCCCAGGCTGCAAAAGCAAATAAAAACCATGCCAATCGCTCGGCAATATTTCTTCCAGCTAAACAGGCAATACTAAATAACATAACGATAGTAGCGAGTTCTCTGAGTATCTCTACCCCCAATATTCGAATAGGTATTTCGGTCATCGGAAAGTTAAAACCATTAGGATAATAAAGCTCCCTCAGGTATACTACCACAGCAGCTTCGAGTAATCCCATTGCAATACCGAAGATGGAAAACCAAAGCCAACGACTTTTGGAAAACTTGCAGAATAATCTCATTCCGTTTGTTTTTTCAAATTTAATAAAAAAAAATAAAGTTACAGCTATCATTATCCCTTACCCTTGGATTTTATATGGGAGAGAATAAGGTAGATGCATCTTTTGTGTGCATTTTTCAAATTCTATAGACGTCTATATGATTCAGAAAAATTATAAACCAATGAATACTAAAACTACAAGAAACAAACCTTTACAAATAGCAACAAAATAAAAAGAGTATTTTAATTGTATAAGAATCTTTGCCTGGATATTCAGCTCAAATACTCGGAAGGTGAGTGACCATAAAATTTTTTAAAGCACTTACTAAAATACTTAGGATCGTTGAAGCCAACCTGATATGCAATTTCGGATATCGATTTGTCATTGCTGTTGAGTAAAGCCAAAGCTTTTTTCATCCGTAATGATAAAATAAATTCGTTAGCGGAAAGCCCCGTAATTGCAGTAAGTTTTTTATGCAGTAGACTTCTGCTTACGCACATTTCTTTGGCAAAATCTTCAACACTGAAGTCGCCGTCGGCAATGTGCGCTTTCACAACATGCAGAGCTTTTTCGATAAACTTTTCATCAGCTTTATTATTTGCCATATCTTTAGCAGTTGGATACATTTGTTCGGTA
>JAOAFU010000066.1 GCA_026416115.1 Bacteroidales bacterium
AATCAACGACTTTACTCGCTCGATGCTCTACGCGGCTTCGACATGCTATGGATTATGGGAGGTGCCGAGTTTATTATGGCACTACATAAATGGCTAAATACAGGTATCACAAAAACCTTAGCAACTCAAATGGAACATGTACCATGGAATGGGTTTCATTTCTACGACATTATTTTTCCGCTATTCCTGTTCTTAGCAGGAGTCTCTTTCCCTTTCTCCCTTCAAAAAAGGATTCAACAAGGACAATCGAAAAGACAAATAATTGGACATATTATCAAACGCATGGTTATTTTGGTGATACTCGGTATCGTATATAACGGCTTCTTAAGCTTTGAATGGCCTGCTCGTTACGCCAGTGTTCTGGGTCGGATTGGCATTGCATATGCAATAGCATCGATATTGACTTTGTATCTTAATCGAAAAACTCAATACATCATTTTTGGAATAATCTTAATAAGTTACTGGGCAATTCTAATGCTTATTCCAATTCCAGGTGTTGGAGCTGGAATTTTAACACCAGAAAAAAGCCTTGTAGCCTATATCGATCAGCTACTCCTACCAGGAAAAACTTATTTTCCACATTACGACCCTGAAGGTATTTTATCAACCATCCCTGCAATTGCAACTGCTCAGTTAGGAATTTTCTGTGGTTATACTCTACAGAGTAATATGGGGGATTATAAAAAAGTTTTTCAACTCCTTTTAAATGCAACAGCTCTTATCCTACTTGGTCTTTTGTGGAATACTGTATTTCCAATAAACAAAAATATCTGGTCGAGTTCTTTTGTTCTATTCGCTGGCGGTTTAAGTGTTTTTTTGTTAGCAATTTTCTATCTCATCATTGATGTATGGAAATTAAAAAAATGGGCATTCCCATTTGCAGTTATTGGCATGAATTCTATTACTATTTATCTAGCTCAACCCATATTGGGCTTATACACACCCCATCAATTTTTCTTTGCAGGAGTAAACAAATATCTTCCGACTTCAATTCAAGAAACATTTATGACTTTCACCTACATACTTACCTGTTGGTTTTTCCTTTATTTCCTCTATCGAAAAAAAATATTCTTAAAAGTTTAGCACCATGAATTCGTATCGTTCAATAATTATATTTACAATACTTATAGTAATGTCTATATCTTTAGCTGGCCAATATCATGTCATTCCTCAGCCTCAAAAGATCGACCCCGTTGAAGGCACATATGCTTTTGGGAAAAAAATTAGGATATACCATAATAGTAATGATTTAATTTTTGCTTCTAATTATCTGGCCGAAAAGATTTATAATCAATTAAATACACAAGTTGTTATTTCAAATTCTGCTGAAAAATACGCCGACATTCAACTATTAATTCATTCGAAAAAAAATCAACTTCTTGGCAACGAGGGATATGAATTGAATATATCAAACAAAAAAATTACTATCACCGCAAATACACCTGCAGGAGTGTTCTATGGTATTCAAACCTTACTACAGTTATTACCGTCTTCACAAACTCCTACTACAAATACAATGGGCAAGACTAAGATACAAATACCATGTGTAAGAATAACAGATTATCCTCGTTTTTCATGGCGAGGTCTCATGCTCGATGTGAGCAGGCATTTTTTTGGAAAGGAAGAGGTAAAACGTTATATCGATCAAATGGTACAATATAAGTTTAATACATTACACTTACATCTAACCGATGATAACGGTTGGCGAATAGAGATTAAATCTTTACCACGTCTTACAGAAGTTGGTGCCTGGCGTGTAGAAAGATACGGACAGTTTGGAGATCGCGAAAAACCTAAGCCAGGAGAGAAAGCCACGTACGGAGGATATTATTCTCACGACGACATTAAGGAACTGATAAAATATGCTGCCGAACGACATGTGAACATTGTTCCCGAAATTGATGTGCCCGGTCACAGCATGGCAGCCATAGCAGCTTATCCAAACTTAAGTTGTACAGCCGACACAACGATAAAAGTTGATCCAGGGACTCGATTTGCCGAATGGCATGACGATGGTACTTTTACAATGTTAGTCGACAACACCTTAAACCCTGCAAACGAAGAAGTATACGTTTTTCTCGAAAAAGTTTTTACCGAAATAGCTTCGCTTTTTCCATCAGAATATATACATGTAGGAGGAGATGAGTGTTACAAGGGTTATTGGGCAAAAAACGAGGCATGCCTTGCCCTAATGAAACAAAAAAATTATAGCAGAGTTGAGCAACTACAAGGTTATTTTGTACATCGGGTTCAAGAAATAGTAGAAAAGTTGGGTAAAAAAATCATTGGCTGGGACGAAATTACCGAAGACTCTCTTACAACCCAAGCAAGTGTTATGTGTTGGCGTAATCCAGAAATCGGGTACGAATCCGCACGTAAAGGGTACAAAGTAGTAATGGCGCCGACATCCTTTTCTTACCTCGATTACTATCAAGGAGATCCTCTTATTGAGCCCCCCGTCTATGCGGGTCTTCGACTCAGCAGAGTTTATAGCTTTGATCCCTGCCCATATCCCGAACTTGAACCTCAAATTTTAGGAGGCCAAGGCAACCTATGGACAGAAAATATTCCTTACCTACAATACGCATTCTACATGGCTTATCCACGTGCCTTTGCCATAGCCGAGAATTACTGGACTCATGCTAAGCAAAAAAATTGGGACTCATTTATACAAAGAGTCGAGAAGCATTTTGATAGGTTAGAAGCCACAGGTATAAATTACTCTAAAGCTATATACGACCCTATTATCAGCACCTACAACGAATCGAACCAATTGATGTTAAAAATGAAAAGTGAAGCTCCTGATGTTATAATCCATTACACACTTGATGGCACAGTTCCCTCGATTTACTCTCCAATCTACACCGAACCAGTAGCGATACCATCGGGCAATATAACGCTTCGTGTTAGAACTTTCAGAAATAAAAGACCAATAGGAAATATGCTTATTATACCATTAGAAAAACTAAAGCAATGGCCTTATTTCACGCCGTAACAAGTTAGAAAAAGAATGGCAGCAATTATATAATAGCTGCCACTCAACTAAGCATAACTTAAAACTTACAACTTACAACTAAGGCCTTGAGAGCGATTTGATAAGCTCCACCTCCTCTGCCTTGTAGGGAGAACCGTCGGGGCGGAAAATATCGTGAAACCAAACTGCTGGTTCAGATCCATCTGGAATGGGAGTATCCCATGCATAAATAGTATTGGTTTTACCTGAAACTAGTCCCCAATTGATTGCACCGACATTTTCTTTCTTTAATAACGGTAAAATATTTGAAAAGAGGCTACCTCTAGTGCGAGCCATATACTCAGTACAAATAATTGGTCTTTTATATAGTTTAAGAGTATCAAGTGCCTTTTTATGTAAAGAGTCATTCTCATAATTATGATAAGTAATAATATCGGAGTTATTCACTTGAAAATCGTTCAAATCTTTAAGGTTATAATTCCAAACACCTGAAGAAATGGGTTGAGATGGATTAACTTCTCGTGCCCAATCAAATACCTTTCTAAGTAAAGGCATACTCGCGTTGCCATATCCCGAGTTACCAGGCTCATTGTACAAATCCCAAAGCAAAACTCTTGAATCGTTTTTAAATGTTTTCAGAATATCCTTAACATATAATTCTAGCGTATCAATAATTTCTGGTTTAAGGAACAATAAATCACCTGGATCTCTTATCCAACCTGAATTATGAATACCTGTTTTAGGTTCGGGTTGTTTCCCCTTTTTATATTTGGGATTCCAACAATCGTCAAAAATCACAAAAATGGTTTTTATTCCGTGCTTATCAGCTATAGCAAGATACTTATCGACACGTTTTTTAAAACCTTCATGATCTATCTGCCAAGCAAGATGATGCAGATAAACACGTACCGTGTTAAAACCTATATTTTCGGCATATCCAAGTTCCCTATCGATCGTAGAAGTATCGAATGTTTCGGCCTGCCACATTTCGAGCTGGTTAATTGCTGTACTTGGTATAAAATTACACCCGACACGCCAACCCTGTTGCTGATACCACAGGTTAGCTCTATCTTCTGACCAACGTTGAGCTTGATTTTCTGTTTTTGGGCGATTGCAACTAACAATAGATAATAATACGAATAAATAATATACAAACGGTTTCATAAGCAAGATTTTTTATAGTTTAACAAATGATGTTGATAACCAATCGTTTGTTGATGTTTTGACTTTAAGAATATAAGTACCTTTACTTAGCTCTTTAATGTTCATATTTTTAAAAAGAACTCCCTTAATATTTTTAAACATACTAACTCGGACTCCATTTGCGTCATAAATTTCAACGATATCGAAAGGAATAACAGATGATAAGTTTAGGGAATCAATTGCTGGGTTTGGAAATATTCTTAGGTATTCATCTTGATTATACTTTCGGTTTGCAACCTTTGACGGCACAGAGTCAATAAAAGTTTGTACCATAAAATTGTCGAAATAAACAGATGTATTATGTGAACGTATGCCCACTTTACCAGTCATAAATGGAATATCATCAGTATATTCTAATACAGGAAATGAGGCATTGTCGACATATACTTTTATGGTATTTTTTTTCACAATAATTTTCAAATGATACGCTTTATTGAGCTGATAACTTCCTGAAACTGACTTAAGTAATGTCCAATTATAATTATGCTTACCAAGAACGATTGCATTTTGATTTAACCCCACAAAATAGCCTTGTAAGAAGTCGGTCCCTAATACTGGATCATCGCCTGCACCACCATTTGCAGGGTTCTGAACTCTGAAAATGACCCCAGCATTCATTTGGTTACTATATTTAACATCGACGTCAATAACATAATTCGACCAACCGGTACCACCCATAGTACGTTTACCAAATCCATCGATGAACGCAGCACCATTTTTTACAATCCAATTACCATCGGAATAATTCCACGAAGCATTAAATGTATTTAGATCGAAATTATCTCCCTTCTGCGTAACCTGTTCGGTGTATTTTTCGAACTTAATGGAATAAAAATCAAAAGAACCTTCAATAGTTTTTATCGTCAGTTTATGGAAGCCTTTTTGTAACGAGAAGGTTTTAAACATTTCTATCTTCGGCTTGTTTGCAGAAGGGAGAAGTATTTCTCCAGAAACATCTATATCATCTATAAAAATCTTAATTTTAGCTCCATTTAATGAGGTATATTTTATGCCAGCCATATACTCGGAAGTATATTGTACGTTAACATTATATGCATACCACTCTCCGGACTCATTTTGACCTATCTTAAAACCACCTTCTCCGTCGGGGAATATATCAACATCATCATTACGATAAGCGCCACCAAAATTTCCTTTGGTATTGTCGTGATAACCAACTTCTGGACCTGCTGAAATGTAATGTACCGCCACAATTTTACCAGGTAAAGGTTTATACGCATCAAAATCGCCACTACCATTTACTTTGTTGCTTAACGCGAAATATCCGTAGGAAGCAGAACACATATAAGAAAGATATCCCACCTTTCCAGTAGAAGTTGTATCATCAATTTCAATCTTTTTAAGATTATCGATAAACACAAGTACTTTATTTTTATCTTTTTTTAACTTTATCGTGTGCCAAACTCTAAAATCCATAGAAGTTAAGAAAACTATAGGAATTTCATTAGTAATTATATTGTTTTGGTAATTACGCAATACAATAGTTTGATAATCTCCAAAGAAAATTAGAGCTGAATAATTGCCAGTATCGATAAAATTATAAAAGATTCCGGCATACGCTGAAGCATTACTAGCACTGTTGAGTTTAAGATTAAACTCAGCTGTAAAAGATTTAAAAGTTGACGAATCTAATACTGCGAAAAATTTACGAGTTCCCAAATCAGATTGCGTTAAACACTCATTAATAGAATCTCTCAACCAACTACCCCCCGAAGAAAAACTCCAGCTTGCATTTTTTGATAAACCATTGAAATAATCGTAAATACGAGGAAGTTCGGGAGATGGTTGAGGGAAATTAGTCGGCCCCAATACTTGCATTAAATCACCATTCCACGTAATACGGTCAAAATTTAAATGACGGTAAGGGACTCCTTCAGGACCAAAATTATGATAAACGATATAATAACTATCTAAATCCGGACCTATAAAAACACTGCCATGGCCTAATCCGTACCACGACCCTTCGCTGTTGAGCAAAATCGGATTCTGATTATCGTCGGGTGTAAAAATACTAAATGGACTAGTTTTATTAAGCGCATAGTTAATACGGTAACCTTTGCTCCAAACATGATTTCCTGTGTAGATCATATAATAAATTCCATTTCTCTTAAAAACACAAGGGCCTTCTGTCCAACCATTTGCAATTGTTACCCCCATACTAACGGCATTCCCTATAATAGTTGGTGAAGACATCCTACAACCCTGAATCGTAGAACCAGCATGATAAAAATACCACTGTTCATCATCATCAATAAAAACCGAACCATCTATAGAATGACCAAAATTATTGGTTGCCTGACTAAAAGGACCAAGAGGATTATCAGCCATAAGAACATAATGACCATTACCCGCTGGGGAAGTATACATATAAAATTTTCCATTCCAATATACGACCTCAGGTGCATAAGCTGTTTTAGTTATAGGTTCCTGAGTACAAAAACCTCTATACTGCCAACTAATCAAGTCACGACTCGAATATACCTTTATTCCTACATAGCCATCCTTTGTACTGCTATAGAGGTAATACACCCCTCTATATTTTAAGATATATGGATCCCCCACACCGTATCGTTCCCATTCGTTTGGTAAATAAAAAGGATTGGTATAAGTTTGAGCTGTCAATTTTGCCATAAACAAGTCAAACACTAACCCCATAACAACAATCAATTTGACACGCATAGCTTAACTATTTTATTTTTCAGTTAATTCCCGACGATGTCATAAGCAATTCGTCGGTAGAGAAAAACATTAATATTTTTTTGTAATAATAAACTTCTGATTAGCAATTGTTCCATTAGCTAAATGCAAGCAAACAATATAACAACCTTCTGTGAACGACGAAACATCGATATAATGATTTACATTTTGAAGTTTTTCGTGGTAAATCACCTTTCCAGAAATATTAAAAATGCTGCAATCAGTTATGATTACATGAGAATATATATGTAATCTCGAATCAATTAAAGACAGGTTGAAATTATTCAGTTTTATATCTGGGTTTTGAACGCTAAGTTTGACCTTATCATCAAGTGCATTGTACGTTGTACAACGTTCTCCACCAGGATTACCTACACAAGTATTCCCCCACCAACCAAAATTTGTCACAAGATTTGGAAAACGAAATTTGACAGCACACCACTCATTATAACTAATATTCTGATTGTTATAAATACGACAACCATCACTTACAATGCCTAAATTATTCTGGAATTTAATCCCATCATAACCATTATAGTCAATTGTATTATCGTGAATCCATGCACCGTTTGAACCATCAATTCCAATACCTCCAACTCCTCTGTGTGAACGGTTGTTCATATGAATCCAGTTCCCGTATACCATGCAGTTATGGCTTCCACCATCTATGGTTAGCCCTTCAGCTCCATTTTCATAAAGCTGACAATCACGAATGGTACCATCGCTATGAGCCCACTGCGATATACCACACATGTAATTATAGTAAGCTTTACATCCTTGAACAATATTGTGATGGCAGCTTTCGATTAAAAGCCCAGTGTTGCCACTATTTCTGAAAGTCGAATTCAGGATCTGGTTATAATTTCCATACACCCTCATGCAAGGTTCAGGACGGTTTCCACCATCGATATACAAATTATCGAAAATGGAATTATTGCATCGAACATCGATGCATGATACACTACCCGATTTTCGAATAATGCTATTAGCCTCACCTCTTATGGTAATTGAATTTTTGTTTACTGTAACTGTCCCAGAAAGGTAATGATTACCAGTTCTTAAGATAATTATATCGCCTGCTACGCATAAATTAACCAAATTTTGAAAAAGTGAAGTCTGGTCAGTACTACTTGCATCAAGGTACCGAGTAACAGCTTGCAAGTATGCAAGGTTAGCTAGTAAGGTAAAAATTAAAAATATTTTTTTCATAAATGCTTAGGTTAGGTTAAATAATTGGTTATTATTAAATTTTAGCATAAATTAAAAGCACAGAGTGGTTACTTCTCAGGATTAGAACCTTACCCGCCAGGTGGTAAAACCCACTCTGTGCTGAGTTTGAGTTTTGGGTTAAAAAGATAGTTTAGATAAGCGCTTAAAATAAGTTCTACTTAACAACTACTTTGCCTGTAAAAGTCTCATTTGCGCTAGTTATTCGCACAATGTATAATCCTTTTTCAAACTCAACATTTGCAAGTTTATCAACTGTGGTAACTTTCAAAAGAGAACCGGCAACGTTAAAGACTTCAACCTTCGAATTAATTAGTTTTGAATCATAGATAAGAATTCGACCATTTTTTGATGACAAGGTTAGTTGTTTTTTTGCTAGATTTGGTACAGCAGATGGTAAGGTTTGATTGTATAAGGCAACAACTTCTGCACGAGTAAGAGCCTTCTTATATACTCTTAGATCGCTAATAGCACCTTTCCACAATGGATCTGGCCAGAAGCTTTTGCCTAAAGCGTTTTGAGTGTCATCAAGAGTGCTCAAATCGCGGGGGTATTCTTCTTCTATGATAACCTTATCGTTTAGAAATCCAATAACAGAGTCAGCTGTTTTAACAATAACAGAATAATACCATTTACCAACTTCGATTTTAGCAAGAGCTGTGTCGACATCAGCATCCAACCATACTCCTTCGGGATTTGAGAGTGTAAAACGAAACCAGTTCTTTGTTGGATCCCCGGCTCCATTAACAGGTATAACCATCATAACATCTTTTGGTTCTGTCTGATCGCCATGACCAAATGAATAGATACGCGACCACGGTCTTACTTCGTCCATTCTAAACCAAACAGCAAAGGTCATCTCGCTATTTCCTTTTATAAACCCTGGCAAATTAGCATAGCTGTTTCCATCGAAATAGGCAACTTCACCTCTTACCGGATCATTTATAAACGTTACACCGTTGTTAGTACCATCCTTGTTTGCCTTTACTTCTTTTAGATCGGTTTTTAGAGGCCAATGATAATCTTGAGAAAAGCCCGACTGCACACAGATGCATGCAATAGTTAGTGTAAGTAAAATCTTTTTCATAGTTTTTAGTTTTAATGGTTAAACATCTTTTGAAATTTCCATGAGTAAATATTTTTCTAATAATTTGGGTTCTGTGTAAGGTTTGGATTGTTGTCAACTTCAACCTGAGGTAAGGGCATAACACTATGTTTGCCAATTATAAAATTATTAAAATCAGGGTCGCGTTGTTTTAGTTCGTTGATCCCTTCTTCAGTTTCTAGCAAACCCCAACGTTTCAAGTCTATCCAGCGAACCGACTCAAAACACAACTCAAGCGCTCGCTCCATTTGAAGTCGTTTAAGAAATTTGTCTTTATCGTTTGCAGATTGAGCAATTTCGGGAACCTGACTTTCGGAAAGCTTAGACAAATCGGCTCTTGCTCTCACCCTATCAACATAGGTTACTGCGGTAGCAACATCGCCAAGGTTTGCCAAACACTCAGCATAACAAAGTAATACATCAGCATAACGAATAACTCGGTAATTTATTGGGGAATAATAGTCGGAAGTCTTTTTAAAATAATCATCACCATACTTTCGAACGAAACATTCTTTACCCCATGCAGATTTATACTTTTTATTACCCCATACTGTTTCGCCAGGAAAATCTGTAAACATATCGGGATAAAAAATACTGGTTATAAGACGACGGTCGATGCTATCATGTGTGGTTCTTTCCTTTTTATATTCATCAACAAGCCACGAACGAGGTTGACCATCGCACCATCCTATACCTTTAGGGGCAAAAAATTGCGAACGACTACTACCCACATTCATTAGAGGTATATCATCATCTATATCTGTTCCGTTATTTTGATCGGTAACGGTTTGATTTGCATCCGAAAATTGAATTTCGAAAACAGACTCTTTATTATTTTCTTTATAATGAGTAAAGTTATCCTTGTAGTTTGGCATCAAATCATAATACTGTGCGCCATCACCCTCGACTAACCAATAAAAGGCATCCTTAGCTTTTTGCCACTCGTGCATTTGCATATAAACCTTTCCAAGTAATGCATAAGCCGCACCTTTAGTAATTCTACCCACATCATTCCCTTTCCAAGTAGCTGGCAAACGTTTAATAGCATCTTCCAAATCAGCAATAATAATTGGATAAATTTCTGCCTCTCCTCCAGCAGGGTATACATCAGACGTCTTTGACGGTTCAAGGACAATCTCAAGTTTTCCAAACATTATTAGTAAGTTAAAATAATCAAATGCTCGAATGAACTTAGCCTGTCCGATAATTTGGGATTTTAGTACCGAGTCCTGATCGTTTTTAGGAACAATGTTCTGTGCATAGGCGATGATTTGATTACAATAAAAAATTTGCTTGTAGTGACTCTTATAAACCAGTAAACCACCTTGTATGAAATTATAGTTGGTATACAAAAACTGTGTCCAGTTTTTCAATTCTGTCCAAGGACTATTGCTATACCCTTCGTCAGAAGTAAGATCGTAACGAAAGTATATCCATCGCCCCCAATTACCCGGTCGCGTAAACTGGCTATACGTTGCAGTTAAAGCTAATTGTAGATCATCTGTACTTTTCCAGAAAGTTTCTTTAGTAGGAACATTTGGATTATATACATCCAGCAAATCGTCGCTGCATGAGAACAAGGTAAAAATGGATATGAATAAGATAATGCTTCTTTTCATGACATTAGGGATTTAAAATGTTATATTGCAGGAAAGGATAACTGATTTTGGCGTTGGATACGATACAGGATCAACGCCACGTTCATATACATTCCCATTAACAAACTCGGGATCTAGGCCAGTGTATTTAGTAAAAGTCAGATAATTTTGGAAAGACAAACTTAATCTGAGCTGGTCAAAATATTTATTTGTCTTAATAGTATAACCCAAAGTAACAACGCGTATCTTAAAAAAGGAACCATCTTCCATCCATCTATCTTGGTCACCACGTGCATTTCGGTCATCGCCATATATAAGCCTAGGGAACTCAGTATTAGGATTTTCAGGCGTCCATGGGTTTATCCCTTTTATGTAATTAGAATTATCGTCAAAGCGATTCAAAACAGCCGCTTGAAGATTCCATACTTTTTGGCCAAATGCGCCAAAACCTTGAATAGCAAGATCAAAATTTTTGTATTCGCCAAAAACATTAAGACCTATTTCTAGTTTTGGCCATGGGTTGCCCACTATCTGACGGTCCCCACTCGATGAGATAATTCCATTATCATCGTAGTCGATATAACGAACATCTCCGGGCTCAGGTAATTTTCCGTTTGTATTAACAATCACAACTCCTGTAGATGTTTTATTATTCATCACCTCCTCTTGAGATTTAAAAATACCGTTTGTTTTAATGAGATAAAACATACCAATGGGTTGTCCTACCTCTGTTTTTGTCACATTGGTAATAACCTCTTTTTTGCCGTAACCCAGATCTAAAACTTTGTTTTTAAGCGTAGTTAAATTTGAAGATACTCCATAATTCAAATCTCCAATTTTATCCTTCCAAATAACATTGAATTCGAAACCCCTGTTTTCCAAACTTGCAGCATTTGCCATTGGGTTTCCCCCATCATTTCCAGTAGCAAGCAATATTGGTGCTTCGACTAAAACATCTTTTGAAGTTGATATAAAATAATCCATTGAAAATTGCAATCTATTCTGAAGAATAGCTAAATCGAAACCATAATTTTGCTGAATTTTTGTCTCCCAATGAATATCTTCATTAACTAGTCTACGCTGAATCATACCACTATAGACAACTTGCTTGTCGCCAAAAGTATACATAGGAAAATAGGTTAACGAACTTTGATAAGCATACTGACCAGAGTTCCCACCCCAGTTCTCAATAGCGGCATTTCCAAGGACTCCATAGCTAGCGCGAATCTTTAAATCAGAGATCCAATTCAATGAAAAGAAATTTTCTTTGCTAATTCTCCAACCAGCAGACAATGAGGGGAAATATCCCACACGCTGATCTTTAGCAAATTTTGAAGATGCGTCCCTACGAATTACTGCACTTAGCAAATAGCGATTATCAAAATTGTAATTTATCCTTCCCAAATACGAAAGCAATCTTGTTTCGCTTCTGAAACCACCAGCAATTGGATTTGTCCTTCCAGCATTTAACACATCGTAATAATAATTACCTACTTTAACAATATCTTTGGTAGAACCATAAATCTGTTCGTAACTTTCAGTTTGGTAGGTCATACCCAAAACACCACTTATTTCGTGCTTATCAATAGTTTTATTAAAGTTTAGAGTATGCTCAATTAATTTCGACTGATAACGTGCCTTATTTTCATATAGACTACTCGAATCAGCTGGCTGATTTAACTGCCAGTTACCACTTTTCCGCAAGCTCCTGTATGCGTCGAAACTTGTTTCGTAACCCAAATTCAATTTATATGTCAGAAAATCTGTTAATCTTGCCTCACCATATAGATCGCCACGTAATCTTGTATTTAACCCTCTGTTGTTCACAAGATTTTGGATTGCCACAGGATTAGTACCAAATGTCCTTGCTCTTGCTTCGTCGCCATACCCATAACCTCCCGGATGAGTTGAATCATAAACGGGAATATCTGGGGTCATACGCATAGCGTCATAAAAGGGGTTTCCACCGCTATATGGTACAATCCTAAATTCGCTAATAGCCAAATTTTCACCAATTGTAAAGATTCCTCTCTTGCTTTCACTATTTACACGAAAGCTGTATCTTTCCATTTCAGTTCCTCTAGTAGTACCTTGACTATTGAGATAATTCAAAGAAACATAATAACTATTACTTTTAGTTTTGCCAGAAAAGCTCAAATTATAATCCTGGGTATTACCTAACTGAAAAGTTTCATCTTGCCAATCGGTATTGCTATTATAATGATTCTGCGGATTTAAGCCTGCATTCCTGTAGGCCATGTCATTATATTTAAAAAATTCGGTAGTATCCATAAGATTCATACGAGGTAACCTATCGATACTAAATTTCGAAGAGAAATCTACTTTGAGTTTTTCTGAGTTTCCTTTTTTTGTCGTAATAATAATAACACCATTAGCCGCCCTATTTCCGTATATCGCTGCTGCTGAAGCATCTTTGAGAATTTGCATCGATTCAATATCATTCACGTTTAAATCTCTAATTCCTCCTGTTGAGATTATTCCGTCGATAACATATAGGGGTTGATGATTTCCAAAATTTCCAATTCCACGAATTTCAATATTCGGCTCACTCCCAATCGCTCCTGTTGATCTAATTTGCACTCCAGAAGCTAAACCTTGCATTGCTTCTCCTATACTTAATGCTTTGGTATTTTTAAAATCGTTATTGCTAACCACCGCTACAGCCCCTGTCAAATCTCTTTTCTTTTGAACCCCATACCCAATCACAACCACTTCGTCAACAGCTGTAACCTCGGGTTCGAGGGTAATGGAAAAATCGGTGGCATTGCCAACTGGCAGTTCTTTTTTTCCGTAGCCCAACATGCTAATTGCAATTACGTCGTTAGAGTTCGAAGCTTCAATCATAAATTTCCCCTCAGCATCCGACACGACCGCTTTATTCGTCCCTTTGATCGACACAACAGCACCTACGATTGCTTCTCCTGTCGAACTGTCGGTTACCTTACCGGTAATTTTAATCGACTGCTGCTTAATTTGGTCGTTGTTGTTTTGTCGCTGTGTTAGCACAATCAAGTCATTGTCCAACACTTGGTAAGAAATACCGGTATTTGCCAAAACTATGTCGAGTACATCCTCAACACGGCTCTCTTCGACCCTCAGATCGACAACTTTATCGACATTGATAAAGTCTTCGTTGTAGAAAAACTTAAACTTGCTGTTCTGCTCAATAGTTTTGAGCACCTCGCGAATGGGTTTCCCGTGCAAGTCCATAGTAAATTTCTTGCTCTGAGAATACACCGAAGCCTGTACCTCAACCAGTGAGAGTACCAGTAGTAATACGATTAGCTTCATAGTTAGTAGTTTTTTGCTGATTTTGTCGCGGAAAAGGCAATTACAAAATCGGTTTTTCCAATTAATTTTCATACATTTGCGTTGGTTAAGTGGTTAAACATAGTATTCTTTCCATGAGTATGTGAACCGCTTTCAGGGGTAATTCAGTGGCCGCTGAATTACCCTTTCTTGCTTTATGTTTTTGTTTTCATTTCCTTTCTGCTTTTTAAGTATATTGTTTTGTTACCCTTATTATCCACTTTAATTGCATAGTCAATATTGGCTGTTAATTTTAGGATTTTTAGAAACTGCTCAACCGACATACTTTTAAGAATAGTGCCCGAAAAACGATAATTTTTAATTTGTTCGTCAAGTTCTATCTTAACGTCGTATATTCTTTCTATTTTAGCAACCATATGACTTAGAGTATCCTTATGAAAACGATACATCCCCTCCCGCCACGAAATATATTCGGTTGTGTCTACTCTTGAAATGTAGTATCCTGTCTTTCCTCTTTGGGTAAACTGCAAACCTGGTGTCAATTTGGCTAAAACCGACCCTGATGAATCGCACAATGCAATTTTACCCTCCACTAACGTCACCTGCAAACTACTATCGTAAGCACATACATTAAATGTGGTTCCCAATACTTTAATTTCATGCTCCCTAACCACAACCATAAAAGGCTTTTGCTTATTGTGAGCCACTTTTAGATATGCCTCGCCTTCTAATAAATAAACTTTCCTTTCCTCTTTTGAAAAATTTACCGGATAACGCAAACGTGTAGAAGAATTTAGATATACAACAGTACCATCGTGAAGCGTTAATATCGACATTTGTCCCTTGGGAACGATCACTTCATTAAATACAAGCTGTTTTTTATCGCCAGTAAAGTCTATAGTCCTGCCTAAAATAAATGCGATGGCCAAAAAAGCCGCATATTTAAGGATAAGACGTGTGTGGTGTAATATCCGTTTGAACTTTCGCCTCGAGATTTCTTCAAGGTAATTTCTCAACTCATATTCCGAAACTCTCTTATGCGGTTTTGTACTTCCAAGCAGTGCATGCAAATTCAACAACTCATAATAAGTCTCTCGTAACTCTTTCGAATTGTAAATTTCGTTAAGAATCTCTTCCCTTTCATTGGGGTCGAGCTCGTTAGCAATGAGTTTTACTATTTTTTCCTGTTCCATGCCGAAACTTTCTTGGCTGTTCATAATAAGTACGAGTGGACCCTATGCAACCCTATACGTAAAAAAATATTTTTTTACTTCAAAGGGATATTTAGCAGAATAAGGATTGTAATATAATCTTTTAAAGCTTCACGAAGTATTTTAAGGGCGCGTGTAATATGAGCTTCTACTGTTTTGACTGATAATTGAAGGTTGTCGGCTATTTCCTTATTCGACTTTTCCTCAAAACGGCTCATACAAAATACCTGTCGGCACTGTGGTGGTAGACTATCGAGGGTTTGTTGTATTATTTGCTCTATTTCCTGATAAGTTAAAAAATCTATTTCCAAGCGTCTAAGGGCATGATAGCTGAGTTCAAGCTCTTTGTGTTTCTGTTGAACATTGTTTTCGTATTTTTGAACTACCTGTTGGTGCTTTAGATAGTCCATACAGCTGTTACGAGCTATCACCAACAAAAAAGAAAGAATAGATGCATCGGTTCTTAGCAACTTACGTTGTTCCCAAAGCTTGAGAAAAGTATCTTGAGTTATGTTTTTTGAGACTGATATGTCATTTAAATAGGTGTTAACAAAATTGACTACCCGCTGAAAATACGCACGGTAAACTTGTTCGAAGGCCGATTCGTCGCCCTGAATTAATAAGGAAATTATATTTTTTTCCTCGTTCAATTGCATCTTTTCTAGCAATATCTTGTTTTAAAACTGCTAATCCAAATGTAAAAAGTTTCTTAAAAGTTAGTTTGCTTTTATTGCAATTTATTTTCTCTTATTAAAAGTAATTTTTTTTTACAATACATTAAAATTCTTATTTTCAAATATTTGCCATATAGTTATATCAATTATGACACGAAGTAAAGAAAAAAAATTGTATTTTCTTTTTTATTTCAAAAATAATTCATACTTTTGCTATATGATTTTAGGTATTAATTAAAAACTAATAGATATGAAAGCGAAAAACATTCTTGAAACGATAGGCAATACACCGCACGTGCGTGTAA
>JAOAFU010000165.1 GCA_026416115.1 Bacteroidales bacterium
ACAAGGTAATTATTTCGACCCATTGCCATAACGACTTAGGTATGGCTACAGCCAATACCATTGCTGGCATCATGAATGGTGCCCGTCAGGCCGAGGTAACCATAAATGGTATAGGTGAACGAGCTGGTAACACCTCGCTCGAGGAAGTAGTCATGATTCTCAAGTGCAGAAAAGACATTAAATACAATACCGGCATAAACACTAAACGCATAATGCAAACCAGTCGTTTGGTCTCAACGCTTATGCGTATGCCTGTTCAGCCCAATAAGGCCATTGTAGGTCGCAACGCATTTGCCCACTCATCGGGTATACATCAGGATGGTGTTCTTAAACATCGAGAAAATTATGAAATTATCGATCCACGTGAGATAGGTTTAAGCGAATCGGCCATAAAACTAACCGCCCGAAGCGGTCGTGCAGCGCTCAAACATCGTCTGGAACGCTTAGGGTACAAACTCGAAGGAGAAAGACTTAATGAGGTTTACGAACAATTTCTTGCATTAGCCGATCGCAAGAAAGACATCAACGATGATGATCTGCTAGTGTTGGTAGGAGAAGAGCGCAGCAAGGATAAAATCTTGAAGCTCGAATACCTCAATGTAGTTTGCGGAAAATCGGCCATTCCCATGGCAACTGTAAAACTCATTTACAATGGCCAAGAGTATATGTCGTCGGCTACGGGAGTAGGCCCCATCGACGCTGCTTTCACTGCTGTACGAAACATTGTAAAAACCAAAGTAAAACTAGAAGAATATCTTGTACAAGCTGTTACGCGTGGCATGGACGACGTTGGAAAAGTACATGTTCAAATCGAATACAAAGGAACAAATTATTATGGTTTCGGGGCTAACACCGACGTAGTAACTGCATCGGTCGAAGCTTTTATCGATGCTCTCTCGAACTGCCTGATGGTAAACCCCAAAGCCTGACAAACAAAATAGTGTAACAAGCGTTTAGAAACAACCAGTATAAATTAATAAAACAATTAGATATAGTAAAAAGAATTTAGATATGAGCACAAAAGGAAAAACATTATTTGAAAAAGTGTGGGAGCGACATGTGGTCCATCAGATCGACAACGGACCTGCGGTGTTGTACATCGATCGCCATTTTATTCACGAAGTTACTTCACCTGTAGCTTTCAAAGGTATCGAACGTAGAGGGCTTAAAGTATTTCGTCCCGAGCAGACTACTGCTACCTGCGACCATAATGTTCCTACTCTGTATCAGGAAATGCCTATAAAAGAAGAACTATCGCGTAAACAGGTTCAGCAATTAGCCGAAAATTGCAAAAACCACAATATAACCATGTTCGGCCTTGGCCACCCTTTTAATGGTGTTGTACACATTATTGGTCCCGAACTGGGACTCACTCAACCAGGCATGACCATTGTTTGTGGCGATAGTCATACAGCAACACATGGAGCTTTTGGTTCGATAGCCTTCGGTATTGGTACTTCAGAAATTGAAATGGTACTCGCATCGCAGTGCCTTATCCAAGCTAAACCCAAGCTTATGCGCATTACAATAAATGGTAAATTGGGTAAAGGTGTTACCTCAAAAGACATCATCCTGTACATCATCTCAAAACTAACAGCTAGTGGAGGTACAGGTTATTTTGTAGAGTTTGCTGGTGAAGCAATCCGTAGCCTCAGCATGGAAGCCCGAATGACCATTTGTAATATGGCTATAGAGATGGGAGCAAGGGGAGGTATTATAGCTCCCGACGAAGTTACCTTCGAATATATAAAAGGGCGTCAGTTTGCCCCCAAAGGTGCCGAATGGGATAAAGCTGTGGATTATTGGAAAACATTGCCTTCCGATCCCGATGCCCAGTTCGATGCTGAATATACCTTCGATGCAGCCGACATTGAACCTATGATTACCTATGGTACTAACCCAGGTATGGGTATGAAAGTGACAGCAGCAATTCCCGAAAATGAGCCTAATACAAAAGCACTCGAATATATGAATTTCAAACCTGGGCAAAAACTGTTGGGTATGCCTATCGATTATGTTTTCGTAGGCAGTTGTACCAACGGACGCATCGAGGACTTTCGCGCTTTTGCTCAAATTATCAAAGGACGAAAAAAAGCCGACAATGTAACTGTTTGGTTAGTACCTGGTTCAAAACAGGTTGAAAAACAAATTATCGAAGAAGGTTTAAAAGAAATATTCGAAGCTGCAGGTATTCCCTTACGTCAACCAGGTTGTTCGGCCTGTCTGGCTATGAACGAAGACAAAGTTCCAGCTGGTAAATACAGTGTTTCTACCTCGAACCGTAACTTCGAAGGACGTCAAGGGCCGGGCGCTCGAACCATTCTGGCCAGCCCCATAACAGCAGCTGCATGTGCTATTAAGGGTGCTATAGCCGATGTACGCGAATTTCTTAACAATTAAAACATTATCACCATGGAAAAATTTACAACCATTATATCAAGTTGCGTTCCTTTGAACGTAGAAAATGTCGATACCGATCAAATTGTACCCGCTCGTTTTCTAAAAGCAACCTCTCGTGAAGGTTTTGGAGATAATCTTTTTCGCGATTGGCGCTACGATGCAAATAATCAGCCCAAAAAAGATTTTGTACTCAATAACCCCACCTATTCAGGTAAAATACTGGTTGCCGGTAAAAACTTCGGATGCGGCTCGAGCCGTGAACACGCTGTTTGGGCAATTTACGACTATGGTTTTCGCGTGGTAGTTTCGAGCTTCTTTGCCGATATTTTTAAAAACAATGCTCTTAACTGTGGATTATTACCTGTTCAGGTTACCGAAGCCTTTCTGGCTAAAATATTTTCCCAAATCGATAAAGATCCAAAAACAGAATTGAAGGTTGATTTAGAAAATCAATCTATTACTATCTTAGCTACTGGCGAAACAGAAAATTTTGAAGTCAACCCTTATAAAAAGGAATGCTTGCTCAAAGGATACGACGATGTTGATTACCTGTTAAGCTTAAAAGATAAAATTGAAGCATACGAAAAAACCAGAACAGTATTCACCGTCTAAACCGCAAAAAGGATATGGCCACTATAATTGAAATAATGGACACTACCCTGCGCGACGGGGAACAAACTACCGGGGTGTCGTATACCGAAGCCGAAAAATTAAATATAGCCAAAACACTTTTAGAAGAAGTTAAAGTCGACCGAATCGAAGTGGCATCGGCTAGAGTATCGGAAGGAGAATATAAGGGTGTATCGACTATTACCCGATGGGCAGCCAAAGCAGGACACCTTCAGAAAATAGAAGTACTTGGATTTGTTGATGGAGGTCAATCGCTCGAGTGGATAAAAAATGCCGGAGGGCAGGTAATTAATTTACTTACAAAAGGCTCGCTCAAACACTGTAAAGAACAACTTCGCAAAACCCCCGAAGAACATGCAGCCGACATTAAGGCTTGTGTGTTAAAAGCACAGGAAATGGGAATAGTGGTTAATATGTACCTCGAGGATTGGAGTAATGGTATGCGAAACTCGCCCGATTATGTGTTTTACATGGTCGATGCCTTGCAAAATTTACCTATACGTCGTTTTATGCTGCCCGACACCTTGGGCATCTTAAACCCCGACGAAACATATCGTTATTGCCGTCAAATGATAGAGCGCTACCCCCAACTTCATTTCGACTTCCATGCACATAACGATTATGACCTGGCAGCAGGGAATGTTTATATGGCTGTAAAAGCTGGAGTTAAAGGCATTCACACAACTGTTAATGGTCTTGGCGAGCGTGCGGGAAACGTCCCTCTGGCAAGTGTGGTAGCTATACTCAAAGACCACCTAAATTGTCAACTCTCGGTCGAAGAAGTTACCCTCAACAAAATAAGCCGACTAGTCGAATCGTTCTCTGGCATTCGAATTCCTGCCAACAAACCCATTGTAGGCGAATACGTTTATACACAAGTTGCTGGAATACATGCCGATGGTGACAGTAAAAACAAGCTATATTACAACGACCTTTATCCCGAACGTTTTGGCCGCCAACGTCAGTATGCCCTCGGTAAGCTAAGCGGTAAAGCTAACATCAAACAAAACCTCGAACAATTGGGAATAGAACTTACCCCCGAGGAAATGAAGAAAGTTACCGATCGTATTATCGAATTGGGCGATAAAAAAGAATATGTAACTCCTGAAGACTTACCTTACATCATTGCCGATGTACTTCAGGGCGAAAAAGTAGCCGACAGTATTAAAGTGAAAAACTACTCGCTATCGGTAGCAAATAATCTGCACTCGGTAGCTACACTAAAACTTGAAATTGATAATCAAGAATACGAAGAAACTGCTGCGGGTGATGGTCAGTACGATGCTTTCATGAAAGCCCTCCGAAAAATATATGACAAGCTTAATAAAAGTTTACCAGAACTAACTGATTACCTGGTAACTATACCCCCAGGAGGACGAACTGATGCCCTTGTTGAAACCATTATTACCTGGCGATTAGGAGAACGTGAACTCAAAACACGAGGGCTTGACCCCGACCAGAATGTGGCCGCAATTAAAGCAACTCTTAGAATGCTTAACATAATGGAAAAAACGCAGGAATCATAAGTGAAATTATAATTTATCTTTGTCGTAGTTTTAGAATGTTAATTTGAAAATTAAAAAATAAACCAATGAGTAAAACGTACAAAATTGCTGTAATACCCGGTGATGGCACGGGACCTGAAGTAGTACGCGAAGGAATGAAAGTACTAAATGCAGCTGCTGCCAAATTTGGTTTCAAACTTGAGTATCAAAACTTCGATTTCGGCGGCGACCGTTATCTTCGAACAGGCGAAACCTTACCGGATAGTGCCATTAACGACATGAAACAGTTTAATGCCATATACCTTGGTGCAATTGGACATCCCGACGTAAAGCCAGGTATCCTCGAAGTTGGTATTTTGCTCAAAATGCGCTTCTCACTCGATCAGTATATCAATCTTCGTCCCGTAAAGCTTTATCCTGGTGTTGAGACTCCTCTTAAAGATAAAGGCCCTGAAGATATCGACTTTGTGGTGATTCGAGAAAATACAGGAGGAATTTACACTGGAGTTGGTGGGGCTGTTCAAGTTGGAACCCCCAACGAAATTGCTACCCAGGTAATGGTTTACTCGCGTCCAGTGGTCGAACGGTGTATTCGATATGCCTATGAGTATACACGTCGTCGAAACAAACGCAAACAGCTAACCCTCGTTCATAAAACCAACGTACTTACCTATTGCGGCGACTTATGGAACCGCACTTTTAAAGAAGTTGGCAACGAGTACCCAGATATTAAACAGGATTATAATCATGTCGACGCTGCCAATATGTGGTTCGTCAAATCACCCGAATTTTACGATGTCGTAGTAACTGAAAATCTTTTCGGCGATATCATTACCGACCTTGCTGCAATTATTCAGGGAGGACTAGGAATTGCTGCCGGTGGCAACATCAATCCTCAAGGCGTATCGATGTTTGAGCCCATGGGAGGTTCGGCACCAAAGTATACAGGACAGAATATTATCAACCCTCTCGCAGCTATAAGTGCTGCCGGAATGATGCTCGATACGCTCGGCGAAACTGAAGCAGCAAAAGCTGTTGATAGTGCAATTAGCCAGGCACTCGGGTCGGGTAAAATTAAAAGCTTGGCAGCAGGTAAAATGGGCATGTCTACATCGGAAGTAGGAGATTTTGTAGCTAGCCTAATATAATTGTCAGCATATTTTAAAAGAGACGCCCTATCCAGGCGTCTCTTTTTATTTTATTTTCGTTTAACTGTACATCCTATGGCTTTTGTAAACGAAGGTTCGGGATTTTTTCCTGACTCAATAGCCGCTATTGCTTGTTCGATATATTTTGTTTTCACAGCCGAGGCATCCTTATAATTATCGTCAATAGCACCAATATAGGACACAATAAACTTATCGCCCGATTTTTTTAGTAGAAAGACATGAGGGGTACGCTCTGCACCATAAGCATTTGCAACTTCCTGTGTAGCATCGTACAAATATGGGAAAGTAAAGCCCTTTTCCTTCGCTCTAACTTGCATATTTTCGTACGAATCCTCAGGAACAATACTTACATCATTAGGGTTTATGGCAACCACAGGAAAACCCTTTGGCCGGTACTGCTTGTCGAGTGCAATAATTCTGTCTTCGTAAGCTTTGGCATAGGGACAGTGATTGCAAGTAAAAATAACTATCACCCCTTTTTGTGAACGATAATCTTCGAGTTTCACCATTTTGCCATCAATGTTTTTAAGGTTAAATGAGGGAGCTACATCCCCTACCTTAACTTGAGCCCATAGAGCCACTGAAACCCATGCAAGAAATAATGTCATTGATTTTTTCATGGTTTAAAAAATTTAAGGGTTAGTACTGAATCGAGATAGTTAAAATCGACCTGTTTTTCTATAAAAATTTTTTCCTTTCCTCTATAAATAAGTGTTGCTGGAATGCTTCCGCCCCAGAGGCTATCTACCCTATCGATCCAACGATTACTATCCGGATCATCCAGAACCAAAACAGTTGAACGAATATTATTTTTCTTTAAAAATGGATAAAGCGTACTCTGAAGAGTCTCTGGCATATCGAGGCTTACCAGAATCACTTTAAACTTGCTTGTAGCATATTTCTCACCAATTTTTTCGATATCAGGTAGCTCTTTTCGACAAGGTGCACACCAGGTAGCCCAGAAATTAATTAAGTATACTGTATCGTTTTGCTTACGTAATAAAGGTTCCAGTTTTTCAAAGTTTAGGATTGGAAGTTGAACCTGTGCACTTACATAATAAAACAAGAACAAGAGCACCACTATACCAAAAATCAATTTTTTCATATTAATAGAAAATTTAATCTTTAACATTTTTAAATTAGGCTGGTTTAAATTAAAATGTTATTTTGCTGTTAAACATTATAACGATCGTTTATGCTAACTGAAAAGTATTAAAAAATCGATTATGCTATATAAAATGTCAAATGATTCCATTTATTAGATAAAAAAATAATTAAACAAATCAATTCATTGGAGAATTATGAAAAGATTCTGCAGCTCTTTTAAGATTTGAAGAATTTAAATATTAATAGTTGATTCACAAAGAACATAAGTAATCAATACATTAGTAAAAACATACTGAAATTATGATGTCTGAGCGAATTATAATATTCTGGTTTCGTCGCGATCTTAGATTAAACGACAATCATGGATTATACCAGGCACTTAAACAAAAAATACCTGTTTTGCCTATTTTTATTTTCGACGATCATTTTTTTTCACAATTTGGTTCAACCGACAAAAGATTTAGCCTCATTTACGATCAGTTAAGTCTTTTAAACAATCAATTGGTCGAACATAAAAGTACTCTTAGAGTCTTCAGAGGAAAACCCATCGAGGTTTTTGATAAAATAATCCAACAATTAAACATAGATGCAGTATACGCAAACGAAGATTATGAACCATACAGTATTCAACGCGACCGGATGATCGAAAAGTTTCTCGAATCGAAAGGGATCAAATGGCAATGTTTTCCCGATCATGTTATTTTCCGACCTCAGGAAATTCTTAAAGACGACCAAAAACCCTATACAGTTTTCACTCCTTACAAAAATAAATGGTTGCATTCCTTAAGTTCTGAAAAATATCTTGGTTTTCCATCCGAAAATTATTTCTGCAATTTTTACAAACAACCGTATATCAATTTTCCTACCCCCCATGATTTAGGTATTCAATATCAAAACTATCAAATTCGATCTCCACAACTCGAAAATATTGTCGATTATGAAAAATATCGTGACTTTCCGGCAATGAACAAAACCACAAATGTTTCGGTACATCTTCGATTTGGGATGATAAGTAAACGTCATCTAGTAAAAAAAGCTATTGAAAATAATAATCCTGTATATCTGAACGAACTTATTTGGCACGATTTTTTTAATCAAATCATGTTTCATTTTCCAAAAGTAGAAAAAGAAAACTTCAATTCTCGCTTCAATCGGCTTGAGTGGTTAAATAAGGAATCGGATTTTGAGCTTTGGTGCCAGGCGAGAACAGGCTATCCACTTGTCGATGCAGGTATAAAAGAATTGTTAGAGACAGGTTATATGCACAATCGTGTACGAATGGTTGTAGCGTCGTTCCTTTGTAAACATTTGCTTATTGACTGGAGGTGGGGTGAACTTTTTTTTGCCCAACATCTTATGGATTATGATCTAGCTCTTAACAATGGTAATTGGCAATGGTGTGCTGGAACAGGGTGTGATGCTGCTCCTTTTTTTCGAATTTTCAATCCTATATCACAGCAACAACGCTTCGATCCTATGGGTGATTACACTCGTTCATGGCTCGACAAAAACTACTCAATTAAACCCATCGTTGAACATCATTTTGCAAGAGAAAGAGCATTGAGTTGGTATAGGGGTATTTAGCAAATTTTATTAAGGGAGATGTGAAAATATAAATATATTTGCCTTTCAAAAAATCAGGTGCATGAGTAAATCAATGTTATTACATAAAACCTTAACTGTACTTATTTCTACAATTTTCATAATAAGCTGTAGCGACGAAAAACAATTTAAAGTAACAGGCAAATTCGATAATGCTTCCGAAGAGCTATTAACCCTAAAAGAGCTCACTATTGCCGACGTTATAACAGTCGACTCGGTTAAAATCTCGCCAAAAGGAAAATTTACCCTTAAAGGAAAAAACAATAAGATAGCTTTTTATAATCTTTACGTTAATAACACCAACCCTATTACCTTGGTAATACGACCGGGAGATAGAATCATACTTAAAGGAGATTTACGCAATTTGAGCGAAACATACCAAGTTGAAGGTTCCGATGAGTCGCAGTGGGTTAAGGAGCTTACACAGAAACTCAATCAAACTATCCGTCGTGTCGATTCGCTCAACCGAGTTTATCACGACAGTCTGGGAAGTCCAAATATTTTAAAAACAAAAGCACATCTCGATTCGCTTTTTAAGGTATATGAAAACGAACAAATTGAATATACAAAAAAATTTATACAAGCTCACAAAGGTGCCTTGGTAACTGTTATGGCTCTTTATCAACAAATAACCCCACGCCGAGCTTTACTCTCCCCGTCTCTGCATTATCAACTTTTCAAAGAAGTCGACTCTATTATGATGCTCACCTACCCCGAAGCCGATGCTGTAAAGTCGCTGCATCAACTTATGAATAGTATTTCAGAAGATTACCTTCGTAAGGTTGAGCTCGAAAAAAGAGTTGGGATTGGTGCTATTGCTCCCGATTTCACCTTAAACGACTTTAATAATCAACCGGTAAGCCTCTCTTCGTATAGGGGTAAGTACCTTGTACTTAACTTTTGGGCATCGTGGAATGAACCATCGAGAGAGTTTAATAAACTGCTGATAGGTATATATTATCGTTATCGTAATGCAGGGCTTGATGTACTTCAAGTATCGCTCGACAAAAGTCGTCAAACCTGGCTCGAAACTATCACGGCCAGCGGCCTTCCTTGGCGTAACGTCACCGACTTAAAAATGTGGGATTCGCCTATTGTGCCCCTTTATGGTATAGAGAAACTTCCTTTTACTATCCTGCTCGACAAAGAAGGGAAAATACTCCTGAAAAATCCAACAAACGAAGAATTACAAAGCAAGCTGAAAGATATTTTTAAATATTAAGCAAATACTTAAAATATGAACCCCATTAAAAACAGTTCGATAGCAATTATTATTACTTTTCTTGTTCTATCAGCGTGTAACACTTCACACAAAGTAAAAATTAATGGTAATATTTCTGAAGCGATTCCCGGAAAAATTTATTTAACTGAATATAACTTAACTCACGAAAAAGTTATAGATTCAACTGAAATTAGCCAGAAAGGAAAATTTGCTTTTCGCTTAAAAGTTTTCCAGCCGCAGTTATTTAAGTTGTATGTAAATCGAGATAACTATATTTGGCTCCTACTTTCGCCAGGAGAGATGGTTCAACTCAGTATTTTGGCAAAAAAGGATACTTTTAGCTACACAGTTTCAGGTTCGGCTTATAGCGAGCAGGTTAAAATGCTCAACGATACCCTTGAAGCAACTCAGAAAAAGCTCGGTCAGCTAAAAAATCAGTACATATTAGCTTTGCTGAAGAACGACAAAAATGCAGAAGAAATAGCAAAACAATATCAACAGACTATTGAAAAACAAAGAAAATTTTCAATTGGATTTATAATTAACAACTTGCACTCGCCTGCTTCAATAGTGGCACTATATCAACAATTTAACGATAGTCTATATGTTTTTCATAAAACAACCGATTTACAATATGTAAAATTGCTCGCCGATACACTTTCGAAGTACTATCCACAGTCGAATATTGTGAAAGTCCTATGCAACGAGCGTAACAAACTCATGGAACAATACCAGCAGGTTCGTAAACAATACTCCATTCTTTCGTCGACAAAAGCTGAAATAAAAGCTTTTCCCGAGCTCAAACTTCCTTCCATTTCGGGCGATACTGTTTCGCTTAGCTCTACAGTAAAAAAAATTACGCTACTTACTTTTTGGACACCTCTCGATCCCGACTGTAGAGTCGCCATGAATACTTTTGCAACGCTTCATGCAAAATACCAGAATAAAGGGTTTGAGTTATACAACGTAGCCATATTTGATGATGCAGGTTATTGGAAAAATATGGTAAAAAAGCTGAATCTTCCGGGTATACATGTTATCGAACTAGGTGGAATTAATTCGGCTTCGCTAAAAATATATAACGTTCAGCAATTGCCAGCAAATGTACTAATCTCGAAAAATGGGGTTATAGCTATCAATTTGTTTGGCGACAGGCTGGAAAACGAAATTCGTAAAAACCTGATTCAATGAATGTCATCAACCTGTCGAAGGGGAAAAAATGCTATTTTGCATCAGATTTCCATCTGGGGTTATATCCATACGAAAAAAGTAAACTGAGGGAGAAAATCATTGTAAGATGGCTTGATGAAATAAAAGATGATGTTGAGCATTTGTTTCTTCTGGGCGATATTTTTGATTTCTGGTACGAATATCGAAAAGTTGCACCACGAGGTTTTGTAAGGTTCTTAGGGAAGCTGGCCGAATTATCCGACAAGGGTATTCAGATTTATTATTTTACTGGAAATCATGATGTATGGGTTTTCGACTATTTACCTAACGAGTTGAATCTAAATCTATATCGTACCAATCAGCTTTTTATCATAAACGAAAAAAAATTCTTGATAGGTCATGGCGATGGTTTATATGCAGGAGACTTGGGGTATAGGTTTTTGAAAGCTTGCTTTACAAACCGTATATTGCAGTTTCTTTTTTCGCGTTTGCATCCCAATTTGGCATTTACAATAGGTCAAACCTGGAGTAAGCATAGCCGTTTAGCCAAGGGCGTAGCTGAAGCTTTCCTTGGCGAAGATAAAGAGCATCAGATTATTTTTGCCAAAAACTATTTACTTCGCGAAAATATTGACTTTTTTGTATTCGGTCACCGTCACATCCCCATGGATATCTCTTTAAACAATCATACTCGGTTGATTAACACGGGAGAATGGATTCATAGCAACTCCTATGCATTTTTTGATGGTCAACAGATGAAACTTGAATTTTACAATAAAACTTATTAATTCAAAAGCATTATTCAAGCTCTTTCATCCCAACCTATCTGACATACTTACAGAATATAACAAGTTGAATCGATAAAAAACAGGCCGTCAGTTTATACCAACGGCCTGTTTGAGGTATTGTGAAAAGTAAATTAATAGCCAGGATTTTGAGTCAATACACCACCAGGTGTCCCATCAATAGCCGACTGAGGAATAGGTAGTATAATAGCTTTAGCATCAGAAGGATCGGGTTTCTCCGACTTAGGTTGTAAAAAGGTACCAAATCGAATCATATCTTGACGACGGTGACCCTCCCAGTAAAGCTCGAGCCCACGTTCGGTATATATTCTATCAAGCATCTCCTCTTTTGAAGCGGCTGACACAGTAGGACTATTACGCTTTGTGCGTATCTGATTCACAATAGCTAAAGCACCAGCTATATCATTATTTGCTCTAACAAGGCATTCGGCTTTCATAAGCAAAACATCGGCATAACGCCAGATGATAAAATCATTGGGGCAGCGAGCTGGATTAACAGGTTTAACTCTAGGAGGATATTTAAGTACTCTAACTCCATTATATTCGGTAGCATTCTGGAAAGGACACTCGAAGGTAAAATTTAGCCAGTTACCGTTGCGGTCTTTCAATGGCTCACCAGTAGGGCTATATTGTTGTCCATAGTTAAAACCGAGATTTACGCCTAAATCTGGCTTTATTCTATCATCGCGCCAACGAACATCAGTTGCTGTATCGGTACCATTTATCCACGTATTAATAAGATAATCGTGGGGTGCAGCACAACCATTCCAGTTCGAAAATTCTTTGAGCTGATTATAATGAAAAGTAGTTTTTACCCATTGAACCTGATCATCAACACCATAATCCTGATCGTCGTTGTATACAGCAACAAAAATAGCTTCATCATCGGCTTTTTTGTAATTGACTTCGTTATCGACGGCAAAAATTTGCCAATAATCGTTTGCTAAATTATAATGCCCCGACTGAATAATCTTTTCAAGATATACTAAGCAAGAGTCGTATCCAGGTTTTCCGGTGTAAACTTCCTGATTAAGATACAGTTTAGCAACCAACATAATGGCCGCATCACGGTTTGGTTCGCCATATTTAGCATCTTCTCTGGGAATCATTTTAGGAATTATCGATTTAGCAACCAACAATAGCGTATCATAACCTTTCGTGCCTCGATAAATCTTAGGAGCTTTTAGAAAATCGAGATCAAAGGGACTACGCGAAGGGAAAGTACGATATAAGTCGAAGAGCAAATACTCATAAAAGGTTCTTAAAAAAGTGGCCTGAGCACGGTACTGTGTAAATACAATTGCTTCTCCAGGCTTTTCAGGACCAATATTTAACAAGGCTGTATTTGCACTCGAAATAGCATTGTTAAGCTTGTTCCAAGTAGCTACAACATCTCGATGCGTTGGCGTCCATGTGTGGTAATAATCATCGCGCCAGACACCGCCATCAAACCAGTCGGTCCCGCGAGTAGGAAAGAAACATTCATCGGAAGTAGCTTCCTGCAAGCCCCACACACATTCGCGATACCAAAAGTTGCGCAATTGCCCAAGGGGAGGAGCCATAATATTAGGTAATAACGAAGGATCTGACTGTATTACCTGAGAGGTGATCTCATCCTTAATTTCTTCATCAATGCTGCATGACACAAAAAAAGGGCTAAGCAGCAAACCCAGGAGTAATATATGTATGATTCTGTTTCTCATAGTTTTTCGTATTTATTTTTTAAGAAATAGCTATGGTAATCCTTTTCAAAAAGTAACATTAAGACCTGCCAGATATGTACGAGCTTTAGGATAGCTTGTAACATCGATACCAAAAGAGCTTACCGAGTTCAATCCCTTGTTAACATATACATCGGGATCGTATCCCTTATAATTAGTGATTAACAAGAGATTTGATCCTGAAGCATACAATCTTAACGACTTTATCCATTGATTCTTTATTTTAAATGTATATCCAAGCGTGACGCTACTTAAACGAACATACGAACCATCTTCGATATACCTATCAGAGATTACCGGTGTATAAGTTGTAGTTTTAACCTTATCATCGATAAAATACTTCAGCGCATTCTTGGCTTGTTTTAGATTAGTTTTATCGAGTAACAAAGCAGTGTTGTTGAAAATCTTATTACCATAAACTCCTTCTACAAATATACTTAAATCAAAATCTTCATATTTGAAGGTATTGGTAATACTCCACAGAAAATCGGGATAGGGTGAACCAAGATACATCAACGAATCCCTATTGTTTTTCCCTTTTACATAAAATACTTTTCCAGTAGGACTTATTGAATCGACTTTATATCCATAAAAAACATGCATAGGCTGATCACTAGTAATAATCTGAGCATATGCATCAGTAAGCCCCTGGCCAGTAGCTGCCCCAGTTTTGTACATTTTGACAGGAAGATTTTTAACGGTGTTGCTCATAAAAGTAAGGTTGCCCGTAATTTCCCAAGAAAACTTTCCTGTAACTGGAATAGCAGTCAAGCTAAGTTCCAATCCTTTGTTTACAATTTTACATGAGTCGATATTTTTTACTACCGTTGAGGTAGGTGATCCTGGAGGCGCAGGTACTTCGAGAAGCAAATCGGTGGTTACTTTATTAAAGTAATCGACTGTTCCTGAAAGCCGTCCTTTCATGAAGCCATAATCAAGCCCGATATTTGTCGATGTTGTAGTTTCCCATGTAATATCGGGATTAGGTGTACGAGCAATCTTAAGACCAATAATAGTTGCCCCACCTATGATTGCCTTACTTCCATTGTCGGGTGTATAAAGGTATTGAGAATTTTTAGTTCCTATCTCAGAGTTACCAGTTTGCCCCCAACCTAGACGAAGTTTAAGGTTAGAAATTACAGAATTATTGCGTAAAAATTCTTCTTCTGAAATTCTCCAGGCAAATGCCAAAGATGGAAAAGTACCATACTGCTTGTTTTCTCCAAATTTAGATGAGCCATCGATACGGACAGTAGCGGTGAGTAAGTATTTTTCCATCAGGTTATAATTGATACGTCCAAAATACGACTGGAATTTATAGTTATCGAAATAAGAACTAATAGTAGTGTAAGTATTAAGTCCCGATCCGATTTTGTTGGTATAAAGAATTCCATCGGTAGCATAACCTCCGCCTCTCATATTTGATCCACGAACAGTATACTCCTGATACGAATATCCCAGCATGGCTCCGACACTCTGATTTGCAAATGATTTGGAAAAATTTAGTGTTTGTTCTACAATGTAGTTATATAACTCTTTATTATTGATTTGTCCACTTCCACTGGTGCTTACCATGTAGGATAGTTTTTGACTCTGATCGATAAATCTGTTAGCGTTGGCATAGTTTGTTCCAAAACTTAACTTGTAGGATAAACCATTTTTAAAATCTAACATACCCGAAACTCCAGCCAAAATGTTAGTTGTACGGGTAAGATCGGATGTATATTCGAGCATGGCAATTGGGTTTCGTTCCTGCGAAGTAAAAGCTGCATTTTTGGTGCCTTGGAAAGGCTTTCCGACCGAATCGTATACTGGCCAAGTAGGATTTGCCTGCAGTGCATTAAGTAGTAAGTCGCCTTCGAAACCAGTTGCTCCAACAGGTACTCGATTTTCAATTACTTGCGAGGCATTGATATTGGCTTCGATAATGAGAAAATCGTTAAGACCTTTCTGCATTAAATTTAGTCTACCATTATATCGCTGTAAATCCGATTTTTTAATGATACCTTCCTGATTTGTATAGTTAATTGATGCACGATAGTTGGTTTTTGAGGTTCCTCCAACCAACGATAAATTGTGATCATAACTAATTGCATTGCGGAAAATCTGGTCTTGCCAATTGGTATTTGCGCCATAATTGTATTCTGTAACTCCCAAGGTATCTTTTCTAAAAGCAACCCACTCGGTAGCATTGGCCACAGGAAGTTTCTTCGGTAAATGAGAAGCACTAATGGAGGTTGCGTAGTTAATTTCGCTAGTACCCTCTTTTCCTTTCTTTGTTGTAATAATAATCACTCCATTTGCAGCACGCGATCCATAAATTGCAGCAGCTGATGCATCTTTTAGAACATCTATCGACTCTATATCGGTAGGATTAATGGCCGTTAATGGACTTGTAGCAGGAGCACCTCCCAGAGCAGAACCGGCAATACCATCGGGTGAGGTCGACTGCATGTCGAGGGGAATTCCATCGATAACATACAACGGCTGAGCATTTGCACGTATGGTACTAGCTCCTCTAACCTTTATCTGAGTCCCCGCTCCTGGCTCTCCATTATTGGAAATAATCTGAACTCCGGCGATTTTCCCCTGAAGCATTTGCTCGGCGGTAGAAGCTCCAGCTTTTGTTAGTTGATCTCCTTTTACTGTGGCTACTGCACCTGTCAGGTCTTTTTTCTTACTCGTACCATAACCCGTAACAACCACCTCTTCGAGATTCATTACATCAGATTCAAGCGCAACATCAATCTGAGTCGACTCTCCAACTTTTACCTTCCTAGATGTATACCCAACAAAAGAAAATACCAATGTTGCACCGGGCTTTACTTTAATACTGTAAATACCATCGATATTAGTAACAGTTCCAGTCGACGTGCCTTCAATTAGCACATTTGTACCCGGTATTGGACTTCCATCGAAGGCGTCGGTTACTTTACCACTAACCGTAAGATCTTGAGCGAAAAGATTAACTCCCGCCCATCCACAAAATAGCAATATGAGTAGCTGTCGTTTCATAGTTGATTAATTAGTTGGTTAAATAGTTTATTAGTTTAAAATTACGAAAAAAAGAAAGCTATTATCCCCATTTACATTTTATTTAGGAGAAATTAATTGGGGAATTGTGCCCTACTTTAGCACGAATCGCCTGATTGCAAACGTTTGAGATATTATTTTCGCTAATCAGCTCAAATTTTTTTTATGAACTAATAAAAATTTACTTTTCCTTTAAGCAAATCAAAGGTTTAGCACGACAAGTTGAATTTTCTTATCAAGATTCT
>JAOAFU010000184.1 GCA_026416115.1 Bacteroidales bacterium
TAAACGGCTATTTCGAGCTACAACTCTTATCTTCATAACTCCATGATTTTAAATGTTTGCATAATTCTTTATCCGGTACATTTCAAAACGCATCAGCTCTCTTTCCTGCCACTGCATAAATTCGGCTACTTGTTCTTCAATAATACTCTCTGCCTCAGCGGTTTCTTTTTGTCTAAAAGAGAAACTTTGGTTAATATAATTTTCAATTTTATCGATCCCATAATAAACCATGTCCTTGTGCTTAATAATCGTATTATCAACATTGGGTGGTACACCAACGTCGACAATGCAGTAGGGTTTTGATGAAAAATAGTTAGCCGGAATAATAGTTTCGGGACTTGCGGCCGCAGCTATTAAAACATTGCTGTATTCGAGTGCATTCCGAAGCTCATCAAGTCCGCCAAACGAAACATGCAATTCGTTGCCAAGTTTTTCTGCACGCGACAGACTTCGATTAAAAAGTTTAATATGCCTATATCCTTTTTTAAGGAGAAATTTGCATACATTACGGGTAATTTCATTAATACCTACTATAGCTATAGGATTATTTTTCGATATCTGTTCGGCATAGGCAACAATGTGATAAATAGCATTGGCGTAGCTCACCGAGCCTTTAGCAATATTCGTTTTCGATCGAACCAATTTCCCAGTATGTAAAGCACTTTGAAAAAGTCGGTGCATAAACTTATCGAACTTATTTTGTTTACATGCTTGCAGATAAGAACTTTTCACTTGGTTTTGTACAGCACCGTCGCCCAAAACAGGTGAATCGAGGCCCGATACAACCCTATACAGGTGACGAACTATTGCTTCCGATACATAACCCTCTCCTCTATAAATTTCGAGTCGCCAACACGTTCTAATAACAATCACGTTTTCTTCATCCTTTAATTTCTCAATCAAGCGTCCTGCATCGGCTTGCCTAACATTAAACTGAAAGTGCTGTATCATAAAATTAATTTTTATGGTTTTTCAAAAAAGTTACGAATGAGATTACGTACCGAGATCGAACGATACACATCATGCCCATTAGAACTAACCGCAATACTCAGATATTCTTTACGATAGATGGCAGGCGATACAAAATCGCATTCTTCAGGGGTATCCACCAAATTGATTAATTTTCCCTTCTTTATTGCATCGGCCTTAATCCTAAGATTGGTCTCCTTGTTGTTGGTACAAGCATATATCAAAAAAGCACAGTCTAAATCATCGGGATGATACTCCTTCTCTTCCCAAGTAACTTCAGGAATAATTTTAATACGTTGATCAACCTCTTTGGCTACAACATGAATTCGATTGGCGTACGCCAAAAGACTAACAATCTTATGATAAGCTACACGGCCCCCTCCAACGAGCAATACTACCCTGTCCTTTACATCTATTGCTATGGGCATAAACGACTTATTCATTGCTATCTCCTTTTTAAAATTGTATTTAAAACTAAAATTTGCAAATCTCAATCCCTTAATTAATTATACATTTAAATCACAAAGTCTTCATCAGCTCGACGGCCAAACTTAATTCTATTCCAGAGCCTTTCGTGCACATAATATAGCAGTGTTTTAGTCAACAGTTCTGTTCCACCAATACTGACGGCAAGAACCAATTTTCCTGTTATTAACCATGAGATTATCATGGTATCGACAGTACCAAGCATACGCCACGATATAGCTTTAATAATACTTCTTTTCCTATTTTCCATATAGTAAATATATAATTTAATCACAAAAATAAAAAAAAATTTCATATAATTCATATATGATTTATATATTTTTTTATTAATTTTGTAAAAAAATATTTTAATAGGTCTTTATATAAAATTATATATCAGAAAATGAGCAACTTATTAATAATGTATCAATAAATCCTTTACAG
>JAOAFU010000242.1 GCA_026416115.1 Bacteroidales bacterium
AATAGAGTTTATATAATACTCTTTTGGTTTATTATTAAATACCCTTCGATAAGCGTCGGGTATTTTTTTTTTGTTGTATGTGCCCATCAAAAACTCACAATCTTTATTAATCCAAAACAATTATTCAACGGACTATCAGTCCAAAAGACCAATTGCTAATTTGTATATTACGAATTAGCATGCAAACGATCCTAAATAATTTAGCCATTTGAGAGCGCCTTAAAATAATAGTCGGTTTTTATTTTTTTATTTAAAGTACCAAAGTATAGAGTTATCTAGACATGTTATCCATTGAGTTCTTTAATACTTTTTTTAAGCAAAAAATCCTACCTACATTCCTCTACTGCACTTAATCATTTAATTTTTTACGCTATTTTAGGCATGATACATTAAGAGAGTATTTAATGCTGGTTCGGTATAGTTTATAAAGCATGTCTTGTAACACTAATTTGTAACCTTTTGATTTCGCTATAATTGATCGAGAGATATTTTTTTTGTTACGTTATTGGGAAAAAAACAAAATTAACTTTAATTTTATTACAAAATCTTTTGTTTGTTAAAAGAATTGTTACAGCATTTACAGCAATAGAGTATGAACTAATTTTTTTGAAATGAATTCTGGAATAATATCTACTGGAGTCAAGGGGCTCGACATTATTCTTAAAGGTGGATTAATAAGGGGCCATACTTATCTTATAGCTGGGTCGGCAGGATGTGGCAAGACCATTTTTTCTGTGCAATGGTTAATAGATGGCATACAAAAGGGCGAAAAATGCTTGTTTGTTAGTTTGGCTGAGCCTGCCGAACAATTAAGTAAAAATGTACAAAGTTTTGGTTGGGATGTTTCAAAAATTAAAATTATAGATCTTAGTCCAAGTCCCAACCCGGAGATGATAGAAGAATATCATGTATTAACGCCAATGGAGGTCGAACCCATGCAAACATGGCATTCGATATATGAGGCGATAGAGAAGGAGCAACCGCAAAGACTTGTCGTCGACTCGGTAACCTTTATGAGTTACCTATCAACCGATTTATTTCAATTCAGGAAACAGCTTTTAGCATTTGTTAACTACCTAAAAACAAAGAGTTGTACCACCTTTTTGATTTATGAGCCTGAAGAGATGAACAAGGATGCTTCGTTACCGTTAACGGTCGATGGGGTGATCATGCTTCGAAAGGTTTTATCAGAATCAAAAGTTTTAGAAATACGAACATTAGAGATTCAGAAACTTCGTGGCAGGGGATATTTTTCTGGTTTACATCCTTTTAGGATAACTTCCAGTGGAATTGTTATTTATCCTCATATCATAGAAAATATGGTAACACCCGATTTACCAGAGTCGAAAATTTCTTCTGGAATTGAGGGGCTTGACGAATTACTTCATGGGGGTATTGAGGTAAGCACCATTACTTTACTTTCAGGTCCCACAGGAGTGGGTAAGAGCAGTTTGGGAACCCAGTTTGCCATCTCGGCAGTAAAAGGGGGTAAAAAAGTAACGTATTATTCCTTCGAAGAGACCCCAGAATTTATTATCAGAAGAGCGGTAGGTATGGGTCAGGACATTACTTCGTGCATAAAAAAAGGGATGTTAATGATCAAACATATCAATCCATTAGAGTTATTCCCCGATGAATTGTTAGGAATTATTAAATCAGATGTTGCCGATGGCGTTTCTGTATTGATATTGGACAGTATAAGGGGTTACAACATAGCCATGGAACAATTTGGTAATATGGATGCTCATGTGCAAAATATGGTCAATTATCTCAAATCGGCGGGAGTTACTGCATTTTTCATAAACGAGTTGGAGTACATTACCAGTACTGAAGTTAGGCTAACCGAATTGGGTATAAGTTACATAGTGGACAATGCTTTGTTGCTCAGGTTTGCCGAAAATAAAGGCAGAATTATACGGATTATTGGGTGTATTAAAAAGCGTTTAGGTACATTTGAGCCTGAAGTTAGGGAACTCATTATGGATAAAAAAGGGATTTGGGTAGGTGAAAGATTGCCTCAATTCAGTATTTTTACTGGGAATATTACAGCAAGTTAAATTTTTTTTTGTGTCGAAAGTTTTAATAGCCATATCAGGAAATCTTGACAGACAGCTTGTAGCCAGACTGCTCGAAGATGAAGATATTGCCTATTATGAAGTTACTGACCAGGTGTTGGAAGAAAAGTTTTTGAATTCGGCAGGGTTGATTATTGTAGATACTATTCATGCACGTAAGTATGCACAACTAATTTCAAAAACCAAAAACAGCACGAACTACTTTTTGCCTGTTATCATTCTGCTACCCCCCTTCGAAAAGGCTGAGAACTGGCTTACTGGTGTATTTGACGACATCATTCGAATACCTACCTCTCGCAGAGAATTAAAAACTCGATTGCTTATGTACTTA
>JAOAFU010000252.1 GCA_026416115.1 Bacteroidales bacterium
ATGCTACACAAACCTGAAAACCGACATTTCCATGGGAGGAAAAGTTGGTTTAAGCTATCATTTTTTTTCATGGGGATAGTATCGACCATTTGGTTTTTGATACGTGTAATACCCAAACCTTCGAGAGCCACCTATCCATGCATGCGAGCGGCTTTTCCACTGATGAGTAGTTTTATTATCTATTTGCTTACCTTATCAGGTTCATTAATTGCTTTCAGGAAAGCTTTTTTAAATCTTAAAAAATCAAAGTATCTGATTGCAGGTCTATTAGCTACGCTAGGTGTACTTCTCGTTTACACCTATGCAATTCACGACAGTAATGTGCATACAGTTAAAGCAGAAGTGATTAATCCTTCCGACGCACCAAACAGTCCTATGGGTATTGCTACAGGAGTTATGCCTGGGCGCGTAGTATGGTGTAGAGATACGGCTGCAACAAAAACTAATTTTCGTTCTGGAACGTATTTCTTCAGCCCAGAGAACAACAATCCCATTATTTATCATAAAATGATGCGGGAATCCATCCTTAAGCTTACTGAAAAATCAAATTTGAACGAAGCTTGGGAAAGTTTGTTTAAATATTTCAATAAGAAAAAGAAAAATCAGGAAGTTGGATATCAAGCTGGGGAAATAATATTTGTTAAAATAAATCAAGGTACTATTTCGTGGACATGCTCAGAAAGTTCGGGCTGGGATTTTACCAAATCGAGTAATAAGAAGAATGCAGGAGCCTGTCAAGGTAATCCGTATACTATTTTGGCGTTATTATCCCAGTTAATCGATTCGTTAGGAATTCCCCAAGAAAATATTTATGTGGGCGATCCTATATCCCACATTATGAAACAACATTTTGATCTATGGAAATCGTACTATCCTAAGGTAAAATATGCCGATAAATCCTCAACATCGGTTAGCCAATGGGGACGAACTAAAATTAATGTATCTAATCAGGCGGTACTTCATTATTCCGATAATGGAACAGTTATGACTAATGCGGTGACCGACAAAATATACAAGGAGATGGAGACTGCCGACTATATGATAAATATTGCAAACCTTAAAGCACATGTTCGCGCGGGTATCACTTTGTGTGCCAAAAATCACTTTGGTTCTCACAGCCGCGATGGCGCTTGGCACTTACATCCCAGCTTGGTATCTCCAACCGATCAAGAAAGTAATCCTATTAATAATCAGTATAAACAGTATAGGGTACTTGTGGACATTATGGGTAGTAAATATTTGGGAGGCAACACCATGCTTTTTATCGTCGATGGTATTTACGGAGGTGACTATCACGAGCTCAATCCTCCTCGACGTTGGAACATGTCTCCTTTCAATGGCGACTGGTGTAATTCGATCTTCATGTCGCAGGATCAGGTAGCTTTGGAATCGGTTTGTTTCGATTTTCTAAGAACAGAGTATAATGGCGTTAATAATTCAAACATTAATCCCAACTGGGGCGCTGTAGACGACTACCTTCATCAAGCTGCTTCGTCGACCCAATGGCCATCGGGTATTACATACGACCCCGATGGAAGCGGCACACCCATTGGTAGTTTGGGTGTTCACGAGCACTGGAACAACGCTATAGAAAAAAAATATACCCGTAACCTTGGCACGGGAACAGGTATTGAGTTGGTAACCCTCGAAAATAAACCTTTTGACACTTCGGCTTATAACAAACCTAATGCTTTAAACAAAGTTGAGTTAATAGAAAAGGTTGTACTATGGCCAAACCCAGCAATTGATAAAATAAGGGTAAGCTTTTACAGCAAAACACCTGCTCAAAGCACTATTTACATTATTTCGTCGGATGGCAAACTTGCATTAGATAAAGAAATTTCCCATATTAATGAGGGTAATCAGCAGCTCGAAATAAGTGTTGGTTCTTTGCCTACAGGTATGTACTTATGCCATTTAAAAATAACCAACAGTAGGTTTATCGATACAAAAACAATAAAGTTTTATAAAAAATAGCATCAAAACAATAAGCAAAAGCAGGCCATATAAAAGTATAGGCCTGCTTTTTTATTGGTTAAAACTTCTAAGTTTAATTTGCGTGAGGACTTTCTTTGTATAAAGAGGAAAATCGCCATTCATCATCCACGAATAATATGAAGGATCTTTTTTGAGAACTTCTTCAACAGGCATTCCTTTATACTTTCCGAAATTAAAAACTTCCCTTCCCTTTTCGTCGTATATGATGCGTCCTGCGAAATCGGCACTTTTGTTATGCGAAGAAAATCGGGATAAGAATTCCACGCTATTTTCAAAAACTTCGCTTGAATTACCTTGGTTGTCATAAGTGGGTTGACCTACATACTTGTCGAGCTGGGCTTTAAGCACTTCGTATGTAGCATATGTGTCGGCACGCGAACTATGAGCATCAGTAAGTTCTTTGTTGCAGTATAATTTATATGCCGCACTCAATGTACGTTGCTCCATACGGTGAAAAATAACCTGAACATCGATAAATTTACGCTTTTTCAGATCGATATCTACTCCAGCCCTAAGAAACTCTTCCACGAGCATTGGAAAATCGAACTTATTAGAGTTGAAACCTGCCAAATCGCATCCTTCGAGCTCGTTTGCCAACATTTGGGCTATTTCTTTAAAAGTGGGAGCATCCTTAACATCCTCGTTTGTAATCCCATGCACAGCAGTGGCACGAGGATCGATAGGAATTTCGGGATTAACCCTAAAAGTTTTCAATTCTTCTTTTCCATTCGGATATATTTTGAGTAAAGTTATCTCAACAATTCTATCTTGTGCAATATTAAGTCCTGTAGTTTCGATATCGATAAAAACCAAAGGATTTTTGAGATTTAGATTCATCATTTCAAGAATTTAATACCCCTAGCTCATCCATAGGTAAATGTTCGACGAACCAGGGGTAATATTTTAATTTAGAAAAAATTATTATCCTAACATCAGGGGCATAATCAACATAAGCACATCCTCGCTTTCAACTTCGCGGTCGACGGGTATAACCAGCCCTGCACGAGAAGGATCGGAAAGTTCGAGCGCAACATTGGTGCACGAAAGATTAGAGAGAATTTCGGTAAGGAAAGTCGACTTAAAACCTATTTCCATGTTGTCGCCATCGTACTGACAATTAAGTCTTTCGTAGGCAGAGATCGAAAAATCGAGGTCTTGTGCCGAAACAATAAGCTGGTTATTCGATAGCGATAGCTTTATTAAATTGCTTGCCTGGTTTGAATACACAGCTACCCTACGAAGAGCATTATAAAATTCCTGCCTGTCGATAATCATTTTATACGGGTTGTTCTGAGGTATAACCGATGCATAGTTGGGGTAAACCCCATCTATCAACCTACATACCATTCTGTATTCGGGCAGTAAGAAGAGAGCATTTTTATCGTCATAGTTAACAGTAATGTCGCCGTCTTCTTTAGCTAAAATATTTTTTAACAAAGCTGCAGGTTTTTTAGCAAGAATAAATGAGCCTTCATCGGCTTCCTTAATATCCGACCTGCGGTAACGAACTAATTTATGAGAATCGGAAGCTACAAAAGTAACATCATTTGATGTGATATCTACATATATGCCAGTCATAACCGGACGCATTTCGTCGTCGGCAGTAGCAAATGAGGTTTTAGATATACCTTGCAAAAAAACCGAAGCACTAGTTATAATAGATTTACTGTCGCTTGCTATTCTGGGTATCAGCGGAAAATCTTCGGGATTTTGTCCCATTATTGAATATTTACCGTTCTCGGTGTTGATTGTAATAGCAAAAGTTTCGGTATTAATATCGAAAGTAAGCGGTTGTTCGGGAAATTCCTTAAGGGTATCGAGAAGAATCTTAGAAGGAATTGCAATTTTTCCCCCATCTTCAACATGCGAAAGCGTAAGTGTTGTAACAATAGTGGTTTCGATGTCGGAAGCTGTAATTGAGAGCCTATTATCATCTAAATCGAACAAAAAGTTGTCCAAAATGGGCAATGAATTTTTTGTGCTAATTACTTTACTTATAACCTGTAAACGCCCGAATAATTCAGTACTGGATGCTACAAACTTCATTGAGCTTGATTTTTAGTGAGTTATCAATATTTATTCTTCTTTTTAAACACCCTCAAAAATAAAAAAATCAATTGGAAAAGTACCCGATATAACAAAAATAATTTTACAACTTCTACAAATCTGATTTCGGTAGAGGATGGTTATCGATGCAGCTCTGCAAAATTTTTTATACGATAAATTGTTTTGTTTCTTTGAGTGATCGAAAGAAGCGCCCGATCTTTTTGAAGCCCTACTATCTTAACTATTTTGGGTTCTTCGCCCGACGAGGCCGACACCTCGATTACCTGACCAGCTTCGCAATGACACTCATCTTCGAGTTTTTCGTTTTCCAATGCAAACAACTGTTTTTGCGGAAGCGAAATAAATTTTTCTAATCCATTTTTTGTAATCATTACGGTTGCATTTTTATTGCTCAACTCAATGACAATCCCTTTCCTTAGTTGGCCACTGCGGACAAACACAACCGAATCGGCTAAATCGATACCAAAATATCCTACTGTAGGGTATCCCAGATACTCATAATAGCTTGATGAAAAGGCCTGATCTGAATCAACAATATCGTTGGTGACAATATCGGCACGAATGGTAATTACAGTTCTTTTTATTAATGGCAGGTAGGTATGACGAATGTTGACAATAAAATTATCGTAAAACTCAGATTTTTTTAAGGGATAAGTTCGATAAAGATTATTTTTCGCAAGAAAGATAAGATTATCGGAATTTTGTCCGCCTAAGCCTAGAATAGTATAAGATTTTGCTCTTCCTACCCCCATTCGCAAGTAAGTGCATTTACCATCACAATGCGATCCAGTAAGGTAACTTTGCTGTACTGTACAATTTGAAAGCAAACAAAAAGCTCCAATAATCCCAAATATACAATGTAAGTTACGCATATCGAAACCGTTACAAGTACATGCAAAAGTACATGTTTTTGGGTTTCAACGAAATTTTTTACTTGTAAAAGTGAACTTTAGTTTGTTACCGCATTCATGCAGGGGTGGTGACGCTTGTCGCATCTACGCCAAAATGTCTTATGCCAGTCGAAAGATGGTTTAGCTGGATGTCGTTTGTACATGGAGGAGAAACTATGTGTTTTGCAAGTTATTGCAATAATAAAGGCTTTTGATCTTTTCCTTTTTCTCTCGAGATCCTTATTGATATTTCCGCATCCTCATGGATATTCAAAATTGCCGATGCCGAACCACCTACGAGAGCTATTTCCAATAAATTTAATGAATTAAACAATGCGATGAGCTCATTTTTATGTTTATCTTCATATTTCTCTGATATTTTATTTATCTTATAATATCCCCAGTCGAGCAATATATCGAACGATTGATTTCCAATTTTCTGATAGAAAAAATCTTTGGAAATATTCGAGATTAGGTTTCCGTACGAGTCGACGTATACAATCATACCGGTAATTGTATTTTCATGAAAAGTTGGTAAAACACGATGTAGACGTATCAAAGAATCATAGGGTTGTCCGAGTTGATTGATATCACCACCGTTTGCAAGATAAGCAGCTGCTTCGGCAAAAACGTCGTACTCGGGAAATGTAGTTTCGACTGAATGATCGAGATATACCGCACGTTCGGGTTTATCGTCCAAAATGAGAGAAAAAATACCATTATCGGCCCCAATAAAATAATGCCCCTTATAGAATACAGCAACATGGGGGTATTCATCGCTTTTAAGAGAATTTACACAAAGAACATGTATGGTTCCAGAAGGAAATGCACGATAAGAATTTCGGAGAATAAAAGCAGCCATGCGCGAACTGAAAGAGATAACCTGATGGCTGATATCGATAAGGTTAAGATTAGGAATAAGAGATAACAACTTACCCTTAACGGCAGCCAGGTAATAATCGCCCTGATTCCAGTCGGAAATTAATGTGACTATTGGCATATATTTTTCGAACATTACCTGTAACAAAAGTAGGGGGTTTTAGGAAAAATACCATATCGGTGAAAAATAAATTACTTGTGGAAAGCAGAAGTATTTTTATAATTTTGTCCGGAAGCGAAAAAGCACAACAAAGCTAAAATGTTTGAAAAAATTATTTACATTGAAGGGATCGACCCGTTAGTTATATACGGTGTAAACAACGCTACTTTTGATATTATTAAAACAGCTTTTCCAAAATTAAAAGTAGTAGCACGAGGAAATGAAATAAAAGTATTAGGCGATAGATCGACTATTGAAGATTTTGAAATAAAGCTTGCACAAATAATAGAATATTATCAACGATACCAAAGTTTATCACGAGAAGAAGTATCGGAACTTCTAGTTCCAACTGGAAAAGTTCAATTAAAATCTCAGCAACAAGATAACGACGTGCTAATATTTGGAAACAATGGTAAAATTATCAAAGCACGTACAAAAAATCAACAACGACTTATTAAGGAAGCCGAGAAAAATGATTTGTTATTTGCAGTGGGCCCTGCTGGTACGGGAAAAACCTACACAGCTATTGCAATGGCAGTTAAAGCCCTTCGAAATAAGGAAATTAGACGAATAATCTTAACTCGTCCGGCTGTCGAAGCAGGCGAAAAACTAGGTTTTTTGCCCGGTGATGTTAAAGAAAAACTCGATCCATACCTACAGCCCCTTTACGATGCTCTAAATGATATGATGCCCTTAAAAAAACTTAACATGCTGATAGAAGAAGGAGTTGTACAAATAGCCCCTATAGCTTTTATGCGTGGACGCACACTTGATAGCGCATTTGTTATTCTCGATGAAGCACAAAATGCAACTATAAACCAGCTTAAGATGTTTCTTACCCGAATGGGAAGAGATGCTAAATTTGTTGTTACAGGCGACCTTACCCAAATAGATTTACCCGACCCATCAAAATCAGGACTTATTTATGCACTTAAGATTTTAAAAAATATTGAAGGTATTGCCATTGTCGAATTTGATCAAAGCGATATTATTCGTCATCCATTAGTAAAAAACATTGTAGAAGCATTTGAAAAAGCAAAAACTCAAAAACATAATGATTATTAATATGTTATAATCAATAACTCAAAACTCAGTAACTATGTTAATTTTTAAAAAAACGATAGCACTTATGATAACATGTGCAGGATTGATGGCTGCTTGTCAGCAGAAAAACAGTAGCAAAGTAAGCGATGGTACCGATACGTTCGAATGGAAAGTCGATCAGTTTGCCGACATCAAAATTCTCCGCTACCAAATTCCCGAATTTGAAAAGCTAAGCCAAAAACAAAAAATATTTCTTTATTATCTAAGCGAAGCAGCTCTATCGGGGCGCGATATTATATGGGATCAAAACTGCAAGTATAATCTGCTGATTCGTCATTATCTCGAAAATATATATCGCACTTACAAGGGTGATAGAGAATCAGAAAATTTTAAGCAATTCCTTGTTTACCTAAAAAGGGTATGGTTTTCTAATGGCATACACCACCATTACGCTACCGATAAAATTCAACCTGGTTTCTCTCAAGCATATTTTAACGAACTAATACAAGGTTCCGATGAAACAAAATTTCCAGTTTGGCCAGGTATGAACCCCAAAACTACACTTCAATTGGTTGAAAAGGTAATATTTGATCCTAATTTTTTAAGCAAAAGAGTAAATCTCGATCCAACAAAAGATTTAGTTGTTCATTCGGCCAATAATTTTTACGAAGGTGTTACACAACACGAAGCCGAAGAGTTTTATAATCGAATGAAGGATCCCAACGATACTACCCCTATCTCATATGGCTTAAATTCTAAGCTGGTTAAGAAAAATGGCAAAATAACAGAAGAGGTTTGGAAGTCGGGTGGTATGTATGGAAAAGCCATCGACCAAATCATTTACTGGCTCGAAAAAGCTATTCCGTATGCAGAAAATGAACATCAGCAAAAGGTTATTCGATTGCTCATTCAGTATTACAAAACTGGAGATCTGAAAGTATGGGACGAGTATAATATTGCCTGGGTTGAAGATACCCATTCGCTAATTGATTTTGTCAATGGTTTTATCGAAGTTTATGGCGACCCTCTTGGATTGAAAGCGTCGTGGGAAGCCTTGGTTAACTTTAAGAACCTAGAAGCAACCCGACGTACCGAAATTTTAAGTGCTAATGCCCAATGGTTTGAGGATCACTCACCTATCGACAGCAGATTTAAAAAGAAAAATGTCACGGGAGTTTCGGCTAAAGTAATCAATGCAGTCCAACTTGGTGGAGAGTTATATCCAGCAACTGCCATTGGAATAAACTTACCTAATGCCGATTGGATTCGTAAGGAACATGGTTCAAAATCCGTTACGCTCGAAAACATTACCTATGCCTACGATCAGGTGTCGATGCGCAGTGGGCTTTACGATGAATTTATTGAAAATGAAAACGATTTACAACTCATCAGACAATATAAATCTTTGAGCGATAACCTTCACACCGATTTACACGAATGCCTCGGTCATGGATCGGGACAATTGTTGCCAGGTGTAGCCAGTGATGCTCTTAAAAATTATCAGTCGACACTGGAAGAAGCTCGTGCCGACCTCTTTGCCCTTTATTACATGATGGACAAAAAAATGGTTGAACTTGGTATTTTACCAACCCTCGAAGCTGCAAAAGCCGAATACTTTTACCAAATACTTAATGGCTTGATGATCCAGCTATGTAGGATTGAGCCAGGAAAAAATCTTGAGGAAGCCCATATGCGTAATCGACAGTTAATAGCTCGTTGGTGTTACGAAAAAGGCAAATCCGATAATGTGATTGAAATGTACCAGAAAAATGGCAAAACCTACATTAGAATTAATAATTATGAAAAACTTAGACAGCTATTTGGCCAATTGCTTGCCGAAGTTCAACGTATTAAATCGGAAGGAGACTACAATGCCGGGAAAAATCTTGTCGAAACCTATGGGGTAATTGTCGACCAAAAATTACGCGACGAAGTAGCTACCCGTTATCAGAAATTAAACTTAGCCCCATACAGTGGATTTATTAATCCTACCCTAACCCCGGTAGAAAAAGACGGTCAGATTGTTGATGTAAAAGTAGTATATCCTAAAGATTATATCCAACAAATGTTACATTACAGCGAAAAATATTCGTTTTTGCCAATCGAAAACTAGTTAACCTTGTCAATAATTAAAAAAGCGCCACTATCATGGCGCTTTTTTATTCTTAATAGCTCTTATGCGATTGCAGTACGCTTAAAATAATTTACACGCAATTAAAAAAGGGTCTCAAATCTTAATGTTTGAAACCCTTTGATTTTCTTGTAGCGTGGGGCGGGATTGAACCGCCGACCTCATGATTATGAATCATGCGCTCTAACCAGCTGAGCTACCACGCCATATTTTGCGGCTGCAAATATAGTATTTTTATTTTTTCATCCTATCGTTTTGATATAATTTCAATCCTGAAATAGACAAAAAAAAGTTTATTACTTGTAATCCAGACGTTTTGAAGATGTGAATTTGTTTGTAAAAAACTCCGGCATCCCTGCCGGAGCTACTTATTTCTTCACGTCTATTTTATACATGGGGGGTAAATCGCTTTCAAAAAGCGTATAAGGGTCTTTCTCGAATTCGATAAAATCGGCAGCACTCGAATGACCAGGATAAGGAGCAAAAAAATGATCTTTGTTATAATTGCGCCATACTAGTAACCACGATATTTTGCGAGCAATACTATCGTTTTTAATAGGATAAAGTAATGATTGGGTCCACCATTTAGGATCGGGAATGCCGTTATAACCAGCTTCGGTGAGCGCTGCAACCTTACCCATTTTTTCGGCCAAATTAACTACTATACGAAGTTGTTCGATACCTTTTTGAATCGTATTTGGATTCTGAAAGTCCCAGTAATTATCAAAACCCAACACATCGACATACTCTGCACCCGGAAAACGTTCGAGGTAAACTTCCTCTTTTCTGAATATATCCGGAGAATATGCGTAGAGCAGATTGTGAACCTGTCTTTTATCGCGAAGATAGGTTACTGTATAACGAAACAAGCTCTTGTATTCGTCGGGTGAACAAAAACGTGCTCCCCACCAGAACCAACTCCCATTGTGTTCGTGAAAAGGCCTGAATATGACCGGAATAAGGGTTCCATCATCGGTTTTCAAATTAAGAAAAAAATCGGCCACCCTATCGAGCATCTGATTATAAACCTGATGATATTTACCCCCCGGAAGAATTTCTTTTACTGCATGAACACTTGTGTCCCATGCATGAGTTTGCGTAACGGGATTTGCCAAATGCCAGCTTACGGTATGTACACCTCCTCGCATGTAGGCCATTTTTATCCACTTGACCATACGATCGAAGGGAACTGAATCGATGTTGTATGGAGTACCAAGACCCCAAATATCCCAACCATACACTGCCGGAAACTTTCCACATACATCCTTCACATCCGAACGCAATTCGGCATTCCTCCATCCCATCCCGTACGATGTAGCATCCTCATGTCCAAACATGATTCCTTTACCCATTAGTTTCTTCAGATTATAAAAAAGTGCTTTTGTTTCGTAAGTGGCATTGGGGTCAACGGTTCGAATGTCGACAGCTGGATTAGATAATACATGCGTTACTGTTAAATTTACAAGTAACAAAAGGGTTAAAATGTTTCGATTCATAGGTGTTTAATTTTTAATTTCCTAATCTTTTGATTATTTCAAAACAAGCTCGACTGTTGTGGTATGGACATTTCCAAAATCCCGCTCTCACCTGCGATGTATCGGGGTTGCCCTTGCGATCTACTTTCCAATGCCACTCACCTAAACTCTTATCGATAAGTTTTTCCTCTATAAATCTCCACGAACCATAGGCATATTCAAGAAACTTTTCTTCTCCAGTTATCTGCCACGCATTGATAAAACTCACTACCGATTCGGCTTGTGGCCACCAATGCTTGTCGGTATCTACAACACCCCCACTATTCCCCTCATAAAACTGCCCACCATCTTCATCGATACTCTCCAACGCCGATACTTCGACTATTTGTACTACCCTATCAACGTATCGATCTTTGAGCTCTTGAGTGCCTAAAGCCTGGATTGCCTCCCACAATAGCCACGAGCCCTCTATGTCGTGTCCATACGAGACCAGATCGCCCTTAACATGCCATTCGTCGTCGAAAAATAAGTGAAAATGTCCTGTAGATGAGTTATAGAAACGATCAAACATTAGTTCTATTACATTCCTCAATGCCTCTCCCACCCGTATATCCTGTGTTGCCTGATACAGTGTTGTAAAAGGCTCCAATAAATGTAAATGCGTATTGAAAGTTTTGTTCTCGTTCAAATCTTTCTCACTTATCCTGACATCCTGCGTAAAACTCCAGTCGCGAGCAAATGCTTCCCAGTACCCATTCCTTCGGGTATCGAATGCCTTCTCCTGCAATATCGAAAATATATGCATAGCGGTTTGCAACGCTTCCCGATTTCCACTAGCCTTATGATACTCTACCAAACCATACATCCAAAAACCTTGGGCATAACCGTATTTCTGCATATTAATTGGTATACCCTTATAATCCAACTCCCAATATATCCCATCATACTTCGGATCTCTGAAATAATTCTCCAGGTATTCATAGGCCCGTCGTGCAACTTCTAAATATATATCCTTTTTAAAAACATTGTATGCTTTCGAAAATGTCCATAATATCCTCGAATTTAATACTGCGCCTTTCGTAGCCTGAGCATTTAACCGGTTGTAAAAATCGCGACTACCGTAAAAACCTCCCTGCTCGTTATCCAACATGTTGGTATACCAATAGTTCAGAATGTTCTCTTCTACTTCGCGTTGAGCCGATCGAACCAGATATGCTATTTTCTCCTCTTTTGTCATTGGTCATTAACTTTATTCATCATTTATTCATCATTTATTCATCATCTTCATATTCCTATCAATCAGCGTCTTAAGCGTAGATACCGAAGCATGAGTTCGATATCCATCGGCCGGTGTATTTAAACAATAATCTACAAGCTTTTCTACAGTCGATACCGCCACATGCATCCTGGTATCCGACGAAGCATAATAGATAAAAACTTCCCCTTGCTCATTTTTTATCCATCCGTTCGAAAACAACACATTCGATACATCACCTACTCGTTCTTCTCCCTCGGGAGCCATAAAATAACCGCCAGGCGATGCTATGACCTTCCACGGCTCTCGTAAATCGGTCATGTACATATATAACACATAACGCAAGCCCGCCGCACACCCTCTTACTCCGTGTGCTAAATGTAACCATCCTTTGTCTGTCTTTATTGGTGCCGGCCCTTCTCCATTTTTAACCTCCTTTATTGTATGATATACTCTCGGCTCTATAATCAACTCTTCCTTAACTTCGGCATTCTCCATACTCTCTATTAGTGCCCAACCTATTCCTCCCCCAGAACCCGCATCGATAAAACCATCTTGCGGACGAGTATATAACGCATACCGGCCATTAACAAACTCGGGATGCAAAACTACATTTCTCTGCTGACTACGCGATCGAAGATCAGGTAACCGTTCCCAGTGTATCAAATCTTTCGTTCGAACTATCCCTGCTTTCGCCACTGCCGACGATAAATCTCCTGCTGGCGCATGCGGATCTTTTCGCTCCGAACAAAAAATTCCATATATCCAACCATCCTCGTGAGCCGTTAATCGCATATCGTAAACATTCGTCTCTTCCTTATCTATGTCTGGAAGCGTTATTGGATAATCCCAAAAACGCCAATGATCAATACCATTGGGACTCTCGGCTACTGCAAAAAAAGATTTACGATCCCAACCCTCAACTCTTACTACCATTAAATATCTGCCGTCCTTGTACAGTGCCCCTGCATTAAAAGTTGCATTTATTCCTATACGCTGCAATAAATGTGGATTTGTCTTATAGTCTAAATCAAAACGCCAAAATATAGGCGCATGGGCCGCTGTAAGTATAGGATATTTATATCGCACATATAAATTATGCGACTCAAATATTGGCTCATTCTTCCGGCTTATCAATGCTTCGTACTCCGCTTTGAGATCTGCTAACCGAATTTGAAACTCTTTCTCTGTCATAATTTCTAATTTTTATTCAAGCACAAAGTTATTCTCTAAAAAAAAGAAGAAAGATAATAAATG
>JAOAFU010000008.1 GCA_026416115.1 Bacteroidales bacterium
ACTACATCGATCGTTGAAACTTCGCTCACGTCTATCTCCTGTTTCTCCATTCCAAGAAACGACACAACCAAAGTTGCTCCTTTACTATCCGGAATGCTAAGACTGAATCTTCCTTCCTGGTTTGTGAGCGTACCAATTGTAGTACCTTTTATCATAACCGTAGCACCTACAATGGGAGCTCCCGTAACATCTCTAACTATACCATTAACGGTTTTTCCTTTCTGAGCCTCAACTTTAATTATTGGAATGATCAATAACCCGAAAAATAAGAAAAGCAGTTTTCGAATGCGGTTTGAGTAGTAGTTAGATTCTTTCATATTCTTGGAAATTTAATATTTGTTTTTGAGCAGCTAATTAATCTTTTTCAACCAGGAAAGGATGTAAATTTTTCTTCTTTTGTTGTCAATTTTCTTTCGTCTAAAAAAAATGAGCAAAAATATCTGAATATCAATAATATAAATTGAATATCAATGTAAATAGTACTATTTATAACAGTTTTGGAAGATAAAATAACACAACGTTCTAATAAACAATTAATTAATCTGATGAGAAGTTATATGAAATAAATGTTACAACAAATGCATAATAATTTACATTCAAGCAATAACTCTCATTTTATATTTGGTTTAGTAAACCAAAAAATAATTGCATGATTATGAAAAAATTAGCTACCCTACTAAGCTCTGTATGTTTAAGTTTCTCACTAAGTTATGGACAGATCAAACCTAATCCAGCATTCCAAAAACACCTATGGAATTTTGACGATGATACTCCGATTGATCTGATTGGAGAGGCTCATGGTGAACCGGACCAGGCCGCAAGTATTCATAATGGATACCTCGACCTGAGTGATACTGTTAAGCAGGAAGGATATTTATCCCTTCCGGGTGATGTTATCAATCTGAAAAATTACAAGGCCGTGTCGATTGAAGTCTGGTGTCTGCCCTATTTAAGCCTTAACTCCCCAAATGCAAATATGTTATGGAGTTTTGGGCAATATGGAAACCCTGGAAAAAACTACTTATTCTTTACCCCTGCGCGTTGGGGAAATGGAGTCGCTGCTCGAATTTCTGTGGGCGACGAGGCTCCATGGGCTAATGAAGATGGGTTGAATTTTTCAGCAAACATTAGCGATTCGATATGGCATCATTATGTTGTAACTATCGACTCCAGTAATATCATGAGACTATATGCCGATGGCGCCTTAGTTACATATGGCGAACAACAGACTCCTGCTATCGATACACTCGATTCCAACCATACGCTATCAAAAATTTCAAACGAAAGTGCCTTCTTAGGTCGAAGCGTATATTCGCCCGACCCCACCTGGAAAGGAATGATTGAACTTTTTGCGATATGGAATACTTCATTGTCTGATGAAAATATTTTATGGCTCTATCAACAGGGCGCAAAACGTGGGCCGATTGTAAATTTGGCTTATACTAAAAAAGGGGATAATAAACTAAATATAGTAGTTAAAAACAATCGAATGTATATTTTCGGATTACCCGCAGAAAATCAGAAAGCAAAAATAAAAATTTACAACACTTTAGGCTCATTAATGTATCATAGTCAAACGTTTCGTAACGGGGATCCTGTAAATCTAAAGAATGGGATTTATTTCGCTCATATCTCTGTCGGAAACGAATCTTTTACAGTAAAATTCATAAAATAAGGTTAAGCCAAAAAAGGTTTTTCATAGGTTTTGTTTTAAGTCAATAAATCGGCTCCCCCAAACAAAGAAATCCCGTATGAATGATACGGGATTTCTTTTTAAGCAAAAAACTGCAATAAGCTCATTTTTTCCGAACTATCATTTTATTATAAAATAATCGCCCTTTATAGTCGATGAGTTGTACGATGTACAAACCTTCAGGTAGTGTAAGATCGATATGAAGCGATTCCTTTTTAAAGTTATTATAAAGTTGGTATGCTACCTGTCCATTACTACTATAAACTACTATTCTTTCTATTGGCTCAGTACCCATAATATTAAAATTGCCACTATGGGGATTTGGATAGATGCTGAATGGTATGCTGTTATTAATTTCAACAGGATTTGTGTCTTGACAACCTTGCGCAACTCCACCTTTGCCCGATGGTTTTTTACCAGTATTAGTAATATACCATTTATCAATATAAACTCCATTATCGGCATAGGTTAGTGTTAGGGTATGAGCTCCTTCATTCAAATAGAACGAGGTATCATTATCGTTCGACAGATTGTGAATATCGTCCCAAATCCACGACGAACCAACAGGAATATTATTCCAATGTATCCATTTGCCTTTGTCAATCCTTACCCAGAAAGAATTTTGGTTTGAAATGGGGGCGAGTATTCGACCCCAGATTTTATAAAAACCTTTTTCTGTTATATTAAAACTATATGTTATATGTTGTAATGTGTCAGTCACTGGGTTATTGGTAGCTTCGTAACCCTGACTGGTTGTTAAATAATGCCCGTTGGAAGCATTAATATCCTTTTCTGTTTTCCAATGATTACCAATGACAGCACATTCGGCCTCAAGCCATAATTGAGTAGTTCTATTACTTTTTACCTCAATCACAACAGTATCAGATGCAGTCTGACCGTCGTTATCGGTAACGGTAAGAACAAAGGTGTGTTTTCCAACATTTAGCTTTACCGACCAAATATCTGAATTATTGATTTGAAAACCATCCTTTGCCCAATTGTATTTGGTAATAAAACCATCGGGATCGAAACTAAGGGTTGCGTTTAAATTTACCTGCAGCCCTTTACCGATAGTGTCCAGAATAGTAGTGTCATTTCCGGCAAATGCAACAGGAGGTATATTACCATATTTTTCGCCTGCACTTGCATAAGATGTAAAGGTTGTGATACTATATGGTTCGACGGTTGCTTTAAAATTGTTTGCCTCTATTGCATAAAAACCTTCATTTTTCATTCTTTTAGTGGCAGAAGAAGTAAATTGTACTAAAGTATCGATCAGGGTTGGAAAATTAACTAAATTAAAGCTTACTTGAACGCTTTTAGCAGTTTTATTAACTACAACGATAGTTGCAGACGAGTCGGTTTTATAAGCTGTAACACCCACCCCTTGGAGATTGGCTGATTTTAGCCAAACTCTGCGGCTACCAGGTCTAATAAATTTAGAAAAATGAGCCATTACATATCCTTTATCAGTAATATTGCCTGCATCATTAATAAGACCATAGAAGCGACGGATATACCAATATACATAGGCACTCATGCCAGCATCCAGACAGGTGTTAATTTCGTCGGCAAGTTCCAGAGCCAGTGACCAGGTATTACTGGCAGGATTGTCGCTACCAAGAAGATGCTCGGTCATCCATACTTCTTTACCTTTCTGCAAAGCCAAAGGATAATAATAGTTAGCTTTAGTAGTGCCGTAAATATGAGTTCCCAGAATTGCTATCCTGGCATTTGCAATAGAATCGTTTAGTATTGGATCGATAAAGCTTCGGCTGTATCCATACGATTCTGGTGCAATAATGGGAGCCTGAATTAAATGGCCGTAATTTCTCAGAAATTTTATCATCTGTTGTGAAGTCCAGGTGGTCCATCCATGCCAATCGGGTTCATTTTGTATCGATACAGCATAAAGCGAAACACCACTATCTGCCATAAATTTAATAAATCGATTCAGGTGATTTGCATAATCATCATAATATTCATCCAAAAGCTCATAATCGGTTTCATTGTTGTAAGTGCCTTTCACCTTCCGCATATACGCAGGCGGATTCCAGGGCGATGCAAAAACAATTGCCCCCTTACTTTTTGCATAGCGTGCAATTGGAAGTTCATTCCTCCACGAAGTTGAGTCCTCTCCTATTTGCATCCGAAAAATAGTCAGACCCATTTCCCCGGGATCATTATCAAATGCCTTCTCCATCATATCGGCCGTCAACTGTCGTCCGGTCCAAGATGTTATATGAATCCCTCCAAATCCTCTTATAACTTGCTTTGTGCTATCGTAATAAATTGAAACCTGCTGGCTATAAACATTACAAAATGATAGGATTGAACTTAGGCTTATCAGAAAAAAGAATTTTGTATTCATATGTTATTTAATTAAAATTTTAGTTTTACTTATTAAACTTTTGGTTTCAACTTCAATAAAATATAGCCCCGAAGAAAGATCTAGTTTTATATCGGTCGATAATGTTTTAGGAATGTATTTTCTATATATTTCTTTACCTTGAATGGTATAAATTTTCACTAGATCTATTGGTTCGTAAGCTGTAATGCTTATAAATCCATTAGAAGGATTAGGAAAAACCGAAACATTACTTTGTTTCAATATTTCTTTACTATTGGTTGGTATTAAGAGCAAATAATTGGTAAAATTTTTTAGTTCTCCTAAATATATGCTTTGAATATTCCCGTCCTCGTACGAAAGCGAAATTGTATCTCCATTTTTTGCAGTAGGATAAAAATTTATCTGCAATGAATCTTTAGCAAGTAATAGGCTCGAAACTTTAGCCTCTACATTATTTATTTTTACGGTAAAAGCTCCAATCTGGGGGCTCGTATTTAATAGTTTCTTGTTAAATTTTAAGATAATTTTGTTGTAAATCGCTCCACTTCTTTGAATATATGCAGAATGTATGTTTAAAGGATAACCCTTAGAAATATTCTGAACAGGCATCTGGGAAAAAGCATCAAGAACCCCACCATTTACAGCAACAACATTTTCATTTAGATTTGACAGGAATAGGGTATCTTCGTAATAAAACTTATCACTAAAACGCATCAGATATTTTGAAGAATCATTGTTAATACAGCTACATGTTGTAGGAGTTCGCCAATCGTTACTTTTAACCTTTAGAATAAATCCCCTACATTGCGCTTCAGTGATAATAACATTCTTAGAAAACTCTATTTGAATAGCATCTCCCTCTTGATTAGTAATAACCCTTTTTATGACAGGCCTTGATCCAGCAACCTGATTTTTAACTTCAAAATTTGAGAAATCAATCAATTTAAGGCTATCTGTCGATATCAAATTCCCATTTTCGTAAGACAAACTGATGGTATCTGTTTGATAAACAGGATGTTGTGGATATAAATATACCATATTGGGATTAACCCCGTCAATTTTCAGACTATCGATTTTACGAATAACCCCATTAACAACTAAAGAGAAACCCTCTATGGTATCACATGGCAATATTGGTTTTGTAAAAAATAAAGAAATTATATTTCCTTCATCCGAAGTTTTGGCTTCTTGTAGACGAGGATGCATAGAAGGGATAAATCGTATCCATTTCAACTGAAACAATCTTTTGCCGCTACTACCTACAAAACGAAGATATACATCGTGTCGTCCTGATATGCGCTTAGTTTTAGCTTTAAAACTTTTGAAGCTATTCCAATCACCAGTAGAACCAATTGAACAGTTAGCTACTTTAATACCAGTATCTATCGAATCTAACCAGACTTCAATATTACTTCCATCGGAAATTGAAGACACGGTAAACTCTACTGAATCGCATGCCATTGGGTAATTTTCATTTCCAAATTCAACACCAGCGTATAATGCCCAATCCTGATGGTGGATACTATCCAATAAGTATATCCCATCTCTAAGAGTACTTCTTATTGTGCCTTTTTCGTTTGCTGGACATTCGGCAAGAATTGGACTATAGGCATCACGGTAAATATACAAATCAAAATAAGCTTTTTTGCCTTGAACATATAACCCTTGTCGTGTTCCAGTAAAAGTCGAAAAATCAGAATAAGAATCAATCTCGGATATATTAAACGATTCTCCTACCCTCTTCCAATTAAATCCATCGGGACTAACATATCCAGCTATCGAGTGATTAATCCGCTCTAATTTTAGCCATATAGTATTTCCAAATATATTGTCTACCTGATAACTATCCTCCTTAAATGAAAAGCGAATTATTTTCCGACCTATCTCGTTAACAGTACTCACAAGTTTCACAAACATTCTTTCATCACCCCGCATAATAACCAATCCTGCTTCGTCGGAAAGTAGGGCGGGTTCAAAATCAACTCTTGTGATCAAGGAATAGTTGTGTTCGCCATCGTTTTTCGACAAAAGGTTAAATCTATTTTTGCTTTTAGGAGAAAGCCTTAACCACCCTACCCTTTCGCTAAGTGAATAAAGATTATTAGGGGTGTATCCATAAAACTGCCACTCGGGATTTAATTTATCTAATTCAAAAAAATCTGATTTAGGTACCATCCAGGGAATGCCACTACTTGGTAATTTTGGAGCTGTAAAAGAAGTATTAATAGGATATTGAGCCGTTGGCTTGCCATTTGCATCATAAAATACTTGATTGAGAAGTCCCTGCCTGCCTTGTCCTCGCCATTCGCCTTTTGCGTAAAGTGGATGGATTACCCAGAAAGTACTATCGGGCGCCATAACAACAGCAGAACTATGATTTGGACCTGTAAATAGAGAACTTTCTTTAAGCGGATCTTTTTCATTGAAAAAATCTCCTAACATTTCCCACGAAGATTGTCTATCGGTTAGTTCTCTACTCCGCATAACTTTTTGGCCACCACCTAGATCGCGGGCAAACGAATAATAGTAATAACCTTTATATTTCCACATTACCGGACCCTCTGCCCAACTATAAGGATAAGAAGGAGCTGGATTGAGCCAACTTAAATTATAAACTACACCTGTGGGTTGACCATTCTCTCCAAGTTCGACTATTCCATTGTTGGGTTGACCATTTTTTACAACTAAATACCACTTCCCGTTATCATCGATAAATATAGAATTGTCGTAACCTAACGTATATGGAAGCTGAGGTGGATTATTGATTTTCACTGGCACAGTCCAAGGTCCTTCGGGTTGATTGGCCGTAGTGAAATACATAGTATTAGCACGAGAAAAAAAATGCCAGTATTTATTGTGATGAAAAACAACCTGCCCTCCCCAACAACCTCCTCCAGGCGAATCGCCAAAACCTTCCCACGAAGCACTTACAGGTTTGGATATTACTCTCCAATGGACAAGATCGGTTGAATGATATATTTGTGGTTCGAGATTAAATGATGAACCGGTACTATAATAATCATTCCCAATTCTACTCACCGTGCAATCGGGATGATCTCCATGTATGACTGGATTCTTATAAGTTTTAAACGATACTGACTGAGCAAAAACAACTGTATAAGCTAAATTTACTATTATCAACCAGAAAATCCGCATAGGCTTTTTTTGAGGTTCAAAATACCCCATATAAGCCCAAAAAGAATATTATTTTTCTGTCTTTTTGTAATAAATTTCTATCATGTTGTCAAACACGAAAATCTGCTTAATCTTTCGACCTTTCGAGCATGAAGTTAATACCGAAGTTGCATGTACGACTACTTCAACCAACAAGTTTTGTAGAAAAAATGACATTGTTTGAAAGAAAAATTATATCCACTCAATTGCATTGAGCATACTTTTACTCAGCTAACCTATTAATCTTTAAAAACATGAAAACAAGAAAATGTATTTTACTACCCACATTGGTAGTATTTTTAGTTGTCGCAAGTTGCAGCAAAGAAGAAAATGAAGATTTACAAAACCTTCCTCAGGTTCATTTGAAGTCGTATCAATCGGGTACACACGATGGCTTCTTCTGGTCATTATGGACAGATGATCAAGGTGGATATGTGAATTATAAGAATGGGCCTAAGGGAAATTATTCAGTATCGTGGGACTACAAAGGAAATTTTACCTGCGGCAAAGGGTGGAGCTATGGGAAACCCACTCGTAAATTGGGATATAACTGTGGTGTATTTTCGATGTCGGGCGGTGGAACATTTGGTTATTATGGGTGGACAAAAAATCCACTTATCGAGTACTATGTAAATGAAAAATGGGGCAATACGCGTCCAACAGGCGAGTATAAAGGAACTTTCACTACAGATGGTGCACAGTACGACATCTATACTGCCATGCGTTACAATGCTCCTTCTATTATTGGAACTGCTACCTTTAGACAAATTTTTAGTACTAGAAAAACCCAGGCTCCTACAGGACAAAATATGACCATAAGTTTCGGAAATCACTGTTATGCCTGGAACCAGGTGGGACTAACTCAAGGCACCGATTGGTCACCTGCTGCAATACTACTCACCGAGGCATATGGAGGCAATGCAAAAGGAAATGTTAACGCGACGGTTTGGCTAATTTCTGAGTAGGTAATTTTAGTTCAACTTTTATAAATTGATTTTTACTGCCGGGAAACGTGTTCTCGGCAGTATTTTTTTTACTTATTCGTTAGTTGTTTGTTGTTATAAAAATCATTTTATTATAGTTATCAGCCATATTCAACTCTTCTTATTCTCTTTTCTGAAAATACGAAAAAAATACCAAGGCACATCCAACCACCTTTTCGACTAAAATACCCACTATATTCATATAGCAATAGAAGATATTTGTACCTTCGTATGATAATTGCGATTTTATTATATCAAAAATATTATAAGAATTAAAAGCTTTATGAAAAATTTCAGATGGACTATATGCGCACTTGTATTTTTTGCAACAACCATTAACTACCTCGACAGACAAGTAATTGCCATTTTAAAACCGATTCTTGAACAGGAGATTGGTTTAAATGAGGTCGATTATGGTTATATAGTTATGGCTTTTCAAATAGCATATGCCGTAGGGATGATTTTTGCCGGGCGACTGATTGATGCAATCGGTACACGATTGGGATATGCACTTTCACTAATTTTCTGGAGCATTGCAGCAATGTTACATGCCTTTGCTCGGAGTGCTTTTTCTTTTGGAGTATTTCGGGCACTACTTGGTCTTTCGGAATCGGGTAACTTTCCTGCAGCAATAAAAACGGTTGCCGAGTGGTTCCCTAAAAAAGAAAGGGCTTTGGCTACCGGGATTTTTAATTCTGGCGCTAACGTTGGTGCCCTATTAGCACCGG
>JAOAFU010000021.1 GCA_026416115.1 Bacteroidales bacterium
AATAAATTTTATTATTTTGCAAAGTAAATAAATCCTAAAACTAATACCCTTCAAATCATGAAACTATTAATAAATGGGTTCTTTATCTTGATGATGGCATTTATACAACCTTCGACCAAAGTGCCTGATGGGGTTAAAGAGGCTTTTCGTTTGGGCTCGGCCAAAATATTAAGTCAGTATATGGAAGAGAAGATTGCCCTTACCTTGCCCGATGTCGATGATATATTTTCAATCCAAGAGGCTCAAAAAAAGCTCTCTGCCTTTTTCTTTTCCAATAAACCCATTGCTTTTACCATTCAGTTTGAGGGGGGTAAAGATGCCAATCAATATGCTATAGGTATTTTAAAAACGGTTAATGGAGAGTATAGAGTTAATCTATTATTAAGGTCGAACAAAATATCTCAGTTGCGCATTGAGAAGGATTAAAAGTATCAAAATATTTCACATGCAAATTGATATTAAACAGATTGAACGTTTTCTTGATATAGCTATTGCTGAAGATATTGGGGAGGGCGATCATACTTCTTTAGCAACAATAGCCCCCGACCAGTATGGTAAGGCAATACTGGTGGCAAAAGAAAGAGGCGTACTAGCAGGAGTAGAAATTGCCCGTATGGTATTTCAAAAAATAAATGCTCAACTCGAGTTTAGTTTGCTTAAGCACGATGGTGATGAAATTATTGAAGGGGATGTTATTTTTGAGGTGAAAGGTAATGCTATAGCTATTTTGATGGCTGAGCGATTAGCTTTAAATATAGTGCAGCGGTTAAGCGGTATTGCCACGCAAACAAGAGAATATGTAAAAAAACTTGAGGGTTTTCGTACCAAAATTTTAGATACTCGTAAAACTACTCCCGGGATGCGTCTGCTCGATAAATATGCGGTACGAATTGGCGGAGGAACCAATCATCGCATTGGATTATACGATATGATTCTTATTAAGGATAATCATATCGATTTTGCTGGGGGAATAGAAATAGCCATCGAGAGGGTTCATCATTATCTTCGAGAAAAGGGATTGAATCTGAAAATAGAAATCGAGGCTCGTTCGCTCGACGATGTTCAAAAAATACTGAATAAAGGCGGAGTAAACTGCATATTACTCGATAACTTTACTCCACAGCAAACCAGAGAAGCCGTGGCCTTGATTAATGGCAGGTACGAAACAGAATCGTCGGGCAATATTAATTTACAAAACGTATGCGAGTATGCGGCATGCGGAGTAGATTACATATCCATTGGTGCTCTTACGCATCAAATTCGAAGTGTCGATTTTAGCCTTAAGGTGTCGTGAATTGAGCTAGTGAACTACCGACTTTTGATTTATCGTTTTCTGATATCTATCGGTTACCTTCAGTATATAAACTCCTGAGGGAAGTATCGATGTTGTCGATACGGACTGATTAATATTTTTCTGCATAACAATACGTCCTAGCACATCCGAAATGGTTAGATTAATTGGAAATTCGGTGGGTTTAAAACCAATAAGTTTGAGCTGTCCGTTATTGTAGTATACTTTTCGTTGATCATCGGCTTTGGGTTGCCAAGGTATCGATGTTGGTTCGGATTGAGGAATACTAAATTGCTGCGACAGAGAATCGATAAACTCTGCTAGCTTCTGGTTGCCCGATTCGATTAGGATTGTATCGGGAACCTGACGCACTATCCAGATTACTATATAGCTTAGAGAATCCTTTGGTGGCAATGAGGTATATTTTCCTTGGTTTTCAATCTCTGAGTAAGAGTGGTCGCTGGCAGTATAAACCTCAACTTCGGCTTCGGACGGGGCAGCTTGATTAGAGGCAATATCCTGAAATTTTTTTAAAAAAATAAGTTTATAGGTTGCGCTGATATAAGCTATCCAACCCTTACCATTAGCAAAAAACTTAGCACCAGTAGTTTTTGTATTTTGTTGATTATACCATACATACGCGTCTGTTTTGAAAGTTTCTGTAGCTAAACTTCCCGACACTAAACCGTTTTCGAGAGGAAAGACAATAGGGCCTTCGAGCGGAACACGAGTTATCTCCCAAGGGGCAAGTTTAATGGTTCGGGTTCCTTCGTTTTTAATCGAATAGGTAATCATTGCGCTGGTATCGGAAGCATTTAGAGCAATGGTTTTGCTAACTCGAATATGTAAAGAGGGTTCAATGTTGCTGGTAAGCACAAGCTTATTTGCAACTATTTTAGCTTTATATGCTTTGTTGTCGATATTTGCAGGAGGGGGCCATCCCCATAGCGACTGAGGGCTAGGCCAGAAAGTAGAGCCGTTCATATCCTGGCTCGAGTTTAGATATAATATTTCTATGTCATTATACCGCAATGACACAATCCTAGCGCCGTTTAAGGTATCTACCAATAGTTCTAAGGGTTTATAAGAAAAAGCATATCTACTCCCAGAGGCTTTAATTGGTTTTACCTCTTGAGCATAACTTAAGCTGGTTGAGAAAAGTATTAAACCAATTGCCAGCCACTGTTTTTTTTTCATCAAAAATTTATTCTAAGGGTTTCTGAAAAATTCTGAATCGTTTATAAATGACCCCACCCATCTTCTCTACCTCCATACGCATAGGGGTATTGGTTTCGAGGATTAGGTGCGAATCGATATATTCAATTCCTCTTTTCTGGGCAGTTTCTACCAGCTTTACCCCAAGCATGACATCGAGTCCTTGACCCCGATACTCTTTTTTTATTCCGCCCAGGAGCAGATCGAGCTGCTTTGCTCTATTGCGTGCAGCAATAACTTTAAAAATACCAAAAGGAAGCATTTTGCCTTTTGCAGCAATTATTCCTTCGCTTATATCGGGCAACGAAACAATAAAAGCAATAACTTCACCTTCCCTATTTAATATGGCTTTAATGAAGTTTGGGTCGAGCAGAAAAATATATCGGTTGGCAAAATCTTCCATCTCGTATTCTTCGAAGGGAACAAATGCAAAAATGTCCTCGAAAGTTTCGTTCAGAAGTTTTAAGATCGGTTTAATGTAGGGTTTAAGTTGGCGTTTACTTTTAAATTCGAGCATACGAATATCTTCACGACGCGATACACGCTCGTAAATATTTTGGTAGAAATCGGGAATTTTTTCGGGAATAACAAGTTTATAAACGACACAGTCTACTTTTTTTGAATAACCTTCTTGTTCAAGCATTTTGGGCATGTATGGCAGATTTCCGTTGGTGGCTAAAACAATAGGATTTTCGAATCCTTCGACCATAAAACCTTGTGGATCTTTGTCGGAGAAGCCCAGCGGACCAATGATACGAGTCTTGCCTTTGCTTTTTGCCCAATTTTCAACATAACTGATTAAAGCATGAAACACCTGAGGGTCTTCATAGGTTTCCATAAAACAAAAACGGGCATCGTTCTCGCCATGAAGTTCGTTGTACTTATGATGGATGATACCCATAATTCTGCCAACTATTTCTTTACCTCTGTAGGCCAGTGCAAGAGTAGTGTCGCAAAAATCGAAGGACTTGTTTTTTTTCGGATCGAAAAAAATCCATTCGTCCATGTAAATGGGGGGGACCCAGTTGGCATGATTTTTATGAATTTTTGCAGGTAGATAAATAAATTCTTTCAGATCTTTCTTGCTTTTAACCTCTCTAATTTCGATATCCATTTTTTAAACTTTTAAAAAGTTTGAAATATACTTTCGAAAGTAGTTAAATTTTTTCTTAAATTCGGTGCTAATATAGTCATTGGAAATTAATATTAACGAAATTTAACAGAAATGACTGAAATTAAACCACTTAAGATCCTTGTTGTAGATGATTCGGCCTTAAATAGGCAAGTAATTGTAGAATATCTCAAACACAAGGAGATATTGACCATTGAGGCTGAGGATGGTGAGCAAGCACTCCAGATGATCGAATCCGAAAAACCCGATATCATTTTACTCGACTTAATTATGCCCATAATGGATGGGTTTGAAGTACTTGAATATCTTAAAAAACAAAATAATACTATACCTATCATAGTCATAACAGCCTATTTAAAGGGTAATACATTTCAGCGTTGTATGGAGTTAGGAGCCAAAGGTTTTCTTAACAAGCCTGTAAAAATGCAGGAATTATTTAATCTTATCTCACAGGTGATGGATCGATGATGTTCGATGTTTAAGCAAAATGTTGCCTTTGGATGGTGAAAAAAAAATATTGTTTGCCCGTTCACAATTAAGCGACACGCTTTCGACCGAAAATTGGATTAAAGCCATTCTATCGAAAGGAAATTTAATTCTTACATCTGATTGGAAAGAAATGTGTAGAATGGCAACCTCGCTTAAGCCCGATATTATTGTTATTGACTCGAACTTAAGCTCCTTTTTGCGGGGAATACGTGTCATCAAGCGTTTATCAGAGGTAAAAAATATCCCCCTTGTACTTATTTGTAATCGTGATGAACCTATAGATGATTATTTTTTAGCTGGTGCCGACGATTTATTGTTTCGTCCATATACCTTGGTCGATTTGGAGTGTAGGTTAAAAGTTGCATTGAAACTTGGTAATACCCTTAAAACTATAAAGGATCAGAACCAACTTCTTCAAAAAACTTCTGAGGAACTCAAAAAACAAAATGTATTACTCGACCAGCAACGACGCGACATTATCGATGATATAACATACTCGCGACGAATACAGAATGCCATAATGCCTTCAAAAGAAATACTTGACCAACATTTTAAAGACTTTTTCTTATTTTACCGACCTAAACGCATTGTAAGTGGTGACTTTTACTGGGTAGCAGGTAAAGAGGGTAAAACTATAATTGCTGTAGCCGATTGTACTGGACATGGCCTTTCGGGTGCTTTTTTGACCATTGCTGGTACAGCTTTTTTCAACGAAATCCTAAATTATACCCCGTTAAATGCAGCTGAGTTTCTCAATCAGTTGCGTTTGCGTATTATGCGACTTTTGCATCAGCGAGGGCTCGAAGGCGAAGCCGCCGACGGAATGGATATTTCTTTGGCTATAATTGATTTTAATGAAAAAATAATGCAATACGCTGGAGCCAATAATCCTGCTTATTTAATAAAAAAATCTGGCGAACTCATTATACTCCTAGCCGACCGCATGCCCATTGGAATTCATGATAATTTCGACAAACCCTTTACAAATAGGATTGTACAATTCGAAGACGGTGACATGCTCTACCTGTTTTCCGATGGTTATGCCGATCAATTTGGAGGACCTCACGATCAAAAATTTCGCTCTAAGCGATTTCAAGAATTATGTAAGTCGGTTTTTCATTTACCAACAAACGTTCAAAAAGAGACATTCGAACGCACAATTGATGAATGGATGGGGTACCGCGATCAGGTTGATGATATTTCAATAATTGGTATTCGATGCTGAAAATAACGATAAAATTATGATTACAGAAAATTATCTACTTTTTAAATTTTTTCTTAATTTTCGGCAAAATTGGAAGGGGTGATGGCGTTAAGCATTAACGATTCCAGTATTAAGCTGGCATATAAAGGACCTTTTTATATCGATGTATTGTCGGGCATGGCTGGACATTTGCGCCAAATGTATAAGCTTAAACCCATCACATGTAATCGGCTTTATAAAATATTTTTCGAGCTTACCCAAAATGTGGCTAAATATTCGGCCGAAATGTGCAATCTTTATCAGCACTACAAGTATGGCGGAATTGGTAGTTTTACTGTTGAGGAGAATAATAATGCAATACGCATAAGTACTACTAATGTAATTAAAATTGAAGATGCGCCCATACTTGTAAAATATTGTAACGAGATCAACTCCATGTCGGTCGAGGCTTTGAGGGAATACCGAAGTTTGAAGCGCCGACCTCAACCCGATCCCGGAGATAGCGGCGCATACATTGGAATCATCCAAATTGGGATCATTACGAAAAATAAAATCGAATGGGTGATAGAACCTTTAAGCGAACGTTTTTCTCTATTCACTATTACAGCTAAAGTAGATATTGAATAACAACCACATTATTAACTTATTCCTACTATGGAAAATCTAAAAAATATCGTCATCCCAGTTAACAAGGAAACACCCTATTTTCCTTCTGTCGAGTTCGATTACGAAAAAGGCGAATGTACACTGGCCGGCGAGTCGTATATGGAAGATTGCTATAAATTTTACAACCCACTTATCGACTGGCTGAACGCTTACTGCGAAAGAAAAAACTCCATTATATTTAATTTTAAACTTTATTATTTTAATACCCAATCCTCGCGAATGATTCTGAAAATATTTGAGACCTTAATGAAATTTAAGGAAAAGGGTGGACAAGTTGAGATTAACTGGTATTATTATCAAAGTGATCCCGATATGGTAGAAGAGGTCGAAGATTTTCAAAGAGAATCGGGACTTGAGGTAAATCTTATTGAAATAAACGGCTAATAATGTCTAATTTTGTATCGTTGTTTTAAGTAGTATTTCTTTGTTTCTAGTTTGTAAAAAAGGGAGAGAATGAAAAAGATTATTGTAACCGACAAAAGTCCGAAAGCTATTGGTCCTTATAGCCAAGCTGTCGAGGTTGGCTCAACTTTATATATTTCTGGTCAAATTCCACTTGATCCGGTTTCGAACGAAATTGTTCAGGGGGGTATTAGAGAACAAACCGAGCAGGTGCTTAAAAATATCGGACTTATATTAACAGCTGCTGGCTACAGTTTTAATGATGTTGTTAAAACAACCTGTATGTTGGCCGACATGAACGACTTTGCGGCGATGAATGAAGTTTATGCCAAATACTTCATTAAAGATTTCCCTGCCAGGTCGACCTTTCAGGCAGCCGCTTTACCAAAAGGTGTGATGGTTGAAATAGATGTGATAGCTGCAAAAAAATAGTAAGTTAGTTTACCTTCAGCTATACTACACCCTGCTAATTTAATATTTAATTATCCAGCAGATATATCGTCGTTGGTAATCTTCAGCCACGAGTAAATATTTACCACTCGAAAGTTGAGGGAGACAAATTTGGGATATGGACGATTTTAATTCGGTGTTAAAAACCTGCTGCCCATACACATTGTAGATCCATATTTTCTTAGGGTAGTTTTCTTGTTTCGAAAGGGGAAAAACTATTTTTATGCAATCGCGGAAAGGATTTGGAAATGCTTCGATGGTACTTAGTGGGGTGGTATCGGATGTAATTGTAGTTTCGTATTTGGCCAAAAGCCACATCTTTGGATCGATCTTTATTTCGCGTATTTTTGTATGGAAAAGAAAAGAAAATGTGGTTGGATTGTTGGATATCCTTAGTGTTAA